>NZ_JBMMUC010000001.1:0-427957 GCF_049257175.1 Pseudoalteromonas mucoides | reverse complement strand
TACCATTAAGTTTTTTACCTGCTTGAAGTGCCTTAACTGCATCTTCGAAGTTGAATTGATTTGTCATGTGTCATTCCTGTTTTTATCAGTTTACTGAAATGACACAGATTTTTGAACACTACCTATGATTGCTTTGCTAAGCGGACTAAAATTCTCCACTAAATCAAACAAGGCAGCCGCTTTAATTATTTAAAGTACATTGAACAATTAAGTTTTTGATTGCTAGAATGCCAACCTATTTTTCTATCAAGAGATACAATGGCAAATTTCAATACTCATCTAAATACTGCCGTCATCGTCACCGGTTTAGGTTCAGCCACTTTATTATCTGCAGGCCATGTTGATTTAAGCGGCGCACTTTGGTTATGGTTTTTAGGTTCTATTGGCGGCTTATTACCCGACATAGATTCAGATAACTCCACATCACTCGATACTATTTTTAACTTATTTGCACTCAGCGCTGTATTACTGGTGCTGCATTACATAACAACCGAGCTCATTATTACAATTAGCTTTGTTGAATTAATTGTAGTGCCGTTATTAGTGTACGGATTTATGAAATACATAATTAGACCCATTTTTGAACGGATCACAGTGCATAGAGGTAGTTGCCACTCTTTACTATTTTTAGTGCTATGCGCATTATTAACAACACAAGTAACATGGAAGCTTAATGACCAATCAACAGCTCAGGCAGCCACTTTTGCCTGGTTAGCGGGCGGTTTTATTTTATTTGGCGGGTTAATTCATTTATTACTGGATGAAGTTTACAGTGTCGATTTAAATAATGTCACCATTAAACGCTCTTTTGGCACTGCGTTAAAAATAGCCGACTTCGATAATAAATTAATTACGTTGGCATCAATAGTTGTCATTGTAGGCTTAATCTATATTGCGCCCCCTACCAAGCAAACAATCATTACGTTAAGTGACTGGTCTAATTTCAGGTTTTTATCTTAACGAAGTAAGTAATAAGCCATTTCACTACAAACTCAAAATTAACACCCGTTTAGTAATTTAAAGTCAATTCACTAAACGGTTATAAAACGCCGTGTTTTATAGGCACACATGGCTTAACCAAAGCGGCTTTGAAAAGTTAAGGGTAATTAAAAACTTCAGCTTGAGCGTGTTTGTTATTAATTAATTCTTTTATAGGTTTAAGTGAAATAATTAACTCGCTTTACCTGTCTTATACCTACAGCAATAAACGCTATTTAAATACAGAAACTAAGCAGTTTGATACATTTAAATCCGCAACAACTGTTGAAAGCGTCAAATATAAAATCAAAAGAGGTCTATAATGGAATTTACACATAAACGCACCACCCTAATTACAGCATCGTTATTGTTGCTATTAGCAATATCACAGGGTATTTATTCAGTCCTTTACAGTGCTGAAATTAGCTTTTCAAGGCAGGTTGCTTGGGGGCTAGAAGCACTGGTATTTACTTTATTGGTTGCCTTTGCAGGCACAGCTATGGTGCAAGCAAAAAACGCTCAATTAGGATGGTCGGCAATCGCGTTCAGTGCAGTCCTAAACATAGTCCAGGTAAGCGTTGGCCTTACATTGTTTTCAACATTTGGTAAAGTTGCAGGCACAGTAGAAGGCGCACAACCTTTAATTGGTGGCGTGGTGTCTCTATCATTCATGATTTACTACGCAGCTAAATTATTGTTAGGATTAGCAGCACTTGTATTTGGCCTGTCTTTTATCGCTAAAGGCGGCAAAGCAATTGGCGGCCTTACAGCCCTAGCAGGCGCAGCTGCAATGTTAGCCAATGGTATTTTAATTACCTTTGGCCGTGATGGATTTCTACCATCAGGCGTTGCTGGTGCATCAGGCATGATTGCGACATTACTTTTAGCAATTTGCTTATTTAGTATTAACCGTAAAGCAGACTAAGGTTTAATGCCTTATTAGTAATGTAATTACTTTAATAAGTTATAAACATCGGCGTGTATTAGAGATGCTAATTCGCCGATGTTTTACGTTTAAAGTCATAGAATTTAATGTGCCAGCAATCTTCATTTTCTTAAAGAGGATATGAGGCACTGCGCGTTTAGAGGTTTCATAGCATGTGGTATCACCAGTAAAGGCCCTTGTAGAAGCTCAAAAACAAAAGGAATTAACATTGCGCTAGGCAATGACTACTTAGCGTCACAAGGTTTAGTGTCATTGAGAGATATTTGGATCAATATTCATTACGGGAGATGAACCGCCCATTGCACTTCCTGTTAATAAAAAGCGCATGATGGGTGGTGTGGGGGCTGGAGGTTAGAGACCTCCGGCTACCCGATTAGTAGTATCTTCAACATCAACGGAAAAAGAACCTTCAGACTCTGTTTTTACACTCACAGAGTAACTCGCTGATGTACTAATTTTTTCAGGTTCTTCATCTTCATGATCTAACCCCCAGTCCTTGTATTTTTTTAAGCAATACATGAGAACTAAAATACTAAGAGCATAGATACCTAAAACCCAGCTACCACCAAAATTTGCTGAAAGAGTATAAAATGCGGCAGAGGTAACACCAAGCATTAATGGTTCTATCGCTTCATCAGGTCCATTTGTAAAAAGCATATACCCAAGTTCTATACCTGCCGATATTGCTAATGTATTTGCTATATAACTAAATGTATCTACGCCTAATATATGAGTCACAACTGCTGTTTCTGGAAAATAATCCAACAAATGAGTTGTTTCCAAAATTTCACATAAGCCTTTAAAGCCAAGAACACATATAAGAAGAAGACCTATTATGAATTGTAAATATACTTTTATGACATGAATATATTTAGGAAGATTACTTTTATAAGGATCACTAAACTCTTTCCCTGCTTTATTTCGCATACAGTTAAATTGAACTCCATAATACTGCTAACAATTTTGTCTATGACATTTGTCGTTTTATAAACCGACAAATGCCCATATATTACAATGCATTTATCTTAGCCCTCAAATAAACACCTGTAAACAATTAGTAAACGTTGTCTAACTTTTTACAAGTGTAAAAATACCCCAAAACGGTAGAGAACAGTAATATTGGACAAAACACAAACAACTGTCTATATACACAGTAATTTATTTTTGGAGATTCATCCTATGAAGTCACCTTTTTTAACTATGATTTCGGAACAAATGTATTTAAAGCGCTATGCTAAAAGTACCATTAAAGCTTACTTATACTGGATAGCTGCATTTATTCGCTTTAATTCTATGCGACACCCAACAACAATGGGAGATAATGAAGTAGAGCTTTTTTTAAATCATCTAGTTAACCAACAAAATGTTGCACCTAATACGCAAACGCAAGCTTTAAATGCGTTAAGCTTTTTATTTAAGGAGGTCATTAAAAAGCCACTATCGCTATCCTTAGATTTTATCAAGAGCAAACGAGCAACTAAACTCCCCGTCGTTTTAACACAGCAAGAAATAAACCTTTTTTTTAAAGTGTGCTCTGCAAAACATTATTTACCTTGTGGGCTTCTCTATGGCAGTGGAATGCGGCTAATGGAAGTACTGCGTTTGCGTGTGCAGGATATTGATTTTGACTATTAAATTAACTACATTCACCTAACTACATTGACACCCACTTTAAATTATTCAAATAGCACTACAAAATTAAAATTTAAATGCTGAATGTACGCACATATCACTTTGTGAAACTAGCTTATGTTTCAAAATAAGTAAATTTAGTTGTAAAACTTAAATAACAGACATGAAAATACCTGCGTTATGCAGTGAAAGTACTTCTTATGGGGATTTCGCTCTATCCGAATAACTTTTCACAGTTACTCATGTTTGTTCGCCGTTTGCGGTTGAGGTTTTCACGGTAACTTTCGTGTGATGATGCCCTGCCAACAGCACCATGAAACACACGTGTAAATTGAGTGGTTAGTTTTAACCAGTTTTCTGGGGATATGTTTAACCTTTCTATTAGCGGAAGACACGAATTATCAATATTTCCGTGTTTATCCTCTCGTATTATTCGTCCCGTTAATTCAACAAGCTCAAGGTACGATTTAAGCTCAAACGGCAAGCCTTTTGGCATTATTTGACGCGATATACCTGCAAAGCGAAGTAACTGTTTAGGTTGCTTACCTTCTGTCGCGCTTGTTAAACGTTTTTGAACACTGGTATGCTCAGACTCTTCTGGGGTATTAGCCATTTTCGCTCTAATGGGGTTTAAGTCTACATAGGCCATACAAGCTGCTAGCGCTGCTTCATCTAGGAGTGCTTGTGATTTAAAACGTCCTTCCCAAAATCGGCCTGTGCAGTTATCTTCTTTATTCGCTCTTCGCGCTATATCTTCATTTAGCAACCGCATAAACCAGCTAATGTTTGATAAGCGTTCGCGATACTGTTTGACCGTTTGATTAAAAAAGATGAGTTCTGATTTACTTAGTTTTTCACCTTGTACGTATTTCTGCGTTAGCAAGGTGCCTTTACACAGTTTATGCCAGCGCATAACAATTGCTTTGTCATTCAACCTGTTTGCTTTTTTATCATCAACATAGAGTACTAAATGGCTGTGGTTACTCATTACGGCATAAGCACACACATCAATACAAAATACCTTGGCTAACTCTAATAACTTATCTTCAACCCAGCCTCTGCGGTGTTCGTAGGATTGGCCAGTAAAATGATCTTCACCACATAAAAAAGCACGCCGAACGCAACGTGAAATACAGTGATAGTACTTTGTATCTGCCAAACTTACTTGACGTTTTCTTGCAGTAGCCATATTTCACCCTGTTTATTTTTCATACTAATTAAACATTAGTGAAAAATTGGCGAAATACAAACTTTATAATGAGTGTCTTGTTTATTCTGTTTATTCTCTCCCCAGCAACCCCAAAAGGATATGGGAAAAACCTGGCTGCGATGAGATCGCAATAAGAGATTACTGCGTAACGCACCCTATATGTGTTTGCCGTAAGCAACTTGCTTAACAGCCGCATCGACAGACGAAGTAAACGAATTTGTTTATTGGTTTAGAATTGACCGTCAATTTTTAAAAACGGTCAAAAAGAACACTATTGCCTATTGACAGAGTTAAGGCTCATATGTGTTATGTTGCAGGCTACAACAAACTAAAGATTAATTTCATTAATAGACCAGTAATTGACACGAAAACAAAAATTTTACCTAGCCTAATGTAATACTCTCTAGCTTTTTTTAAACCAACATCCTTATCCTTGGCTCTCCAATAATATATTTTGGCTAAACCATAATCATTTTTTAACAGCTTCTCTGTTGGAGCAAACCATATATACAATCCAGCAATTCCAAAACCTAAAAGAACAAGATAATCCATGAGAGTCATACCAACGCCGCCATAAGCGGCAAGTTAATAGTTGGCTAAAATGTGAAGTGGAACTTAACTTAGCCAACTGTTAATTGTCCGTTCTTAATGGCCTTGTTAGGCATTGGGGATACTTTGTATAAAATTGGTAATTCATAACCCCTCTTTTTTACGTCTGGATGAGCTTCAGAGATTTTTAAAAAGCCAATCACCTGTAAAAAGGAAATAAAATCAACAGCATCCTTTTCGCTGATATCAGGAATATTTCCTCTTAACCATTTATAATCAAACTTAGTTTTGTTGCCTTTTTTAGCTAAGAAAACCTCAAAGTTTTTAGTCCATTTGCTTTCAAGTGTACCTACATTTTTTACGTAGGTGTTTTTCGCTGAAACATATGCTTCGTAAACGCAATTTTTCTTAAACAAATCCCACTCCCAGTCTTTATTAACAAGAACAAGCTCCGAGACTTGATCTGGATTTTCTTCATAATAAGACGCAACTTTATTTACTACTTCCTTAAGAAAAATAAGCATATACCTAGGTGTGCAAACATTATTACCATCTAAAAAATGGCCACTTAGAAAGTCAAAAGTAGATATTTCAATATGATCTTGCTTTTCAACACAATAATGTAGTGAGTCCCTAGGAAAGAGCTTGGTAATTATAGCCTTGTCACATTTTTCATAAAGGCTTGTATTTCTCTCTACTTTTTCTTTTTTACTGAACCATGCCTTAACAAATTTTGGAACTTTAGGGTTCAGCAGAAGCTTTTCCCTTTTGCTTAAATCAAATTCAGTCAGATCTGTTGCTTGTAATAATTGTTCAGGGTGGGCTATTTTCGAATTTTTTAGAGCGGTCAATATTCTCGTTGCTAGAAACCTCAATGTCTCATCCTTACTCCATTTTAGAAACACTACGTTATCGGTAACCTTATCGTAACCTAATGATGAAAAGTCTAAACGTTCAAACAGGTCAGCTCTTAGAAATACTTTTAAGTTGATATGTTCATCTGATGCAAGATCATCATCCACATCTAATAAAGCACTTATAAATTCCCGCTGAGTTCGATATTCGACACCAGCAACAAACTTATCAATTTTATCAATGATCACTGTGACTTTGCGGAAACCGCGCTCCTTGATTGCTTTAGAAATAGCTCTTTGAACTTCTTCTAAGTTTATTTTTTTCTGTTCTGCATTATTTTTATCTCCTAACCCTGCCTCAAAAGAGATTGGGTTATCAGCAATATTTGCTTCTAATTTTATTGTTGCATTCGAGACCAATGCTTTTACTTTGGTAATTATATCTGTATAACTATCAGCACTGTTTGAATCAGTTAGGAATTTGTTAATGTCTTTTTCATAGTCGTTTGCTGGAAAGCCATCCATCTGAGATATTGATATCGCGATCTTGGAAAGTGCGTTAAATTTCCATAGAAGCTGATAAAGAGTCTTTTCCTCTTTCCCTTGATAATACTCTTTTACGAACGAATTCAGTTCATTAAATGACAGCGCTTCTTCAAGACTAACTATTAAGTCTTCTTTATAAGCTTCTATATCTTGAGAATGTGACTTTAGCAATCTGAAAAGAGTACTTTTCCCAGTTCCTATCGCCCCTACAACAATCGAATGTTGATTTAAGAAAAACTGCCTAACAGACGAGGTTACGATAAAAGCTTCTAATGCAACATTATCTCGATGCCCATCAGCACTACCAAAATTTAGGGCTCTCAAATAATTTACTGGGAATGGATCAGGAAGTGATATCTTTGACTTTTTACTACTCATTCAATTTACTCCATTTGAATGCCTAACAATTTTGTCTATGACATTTGTCGTTTTATAAACCGACAAATGTCCATATATTACAATGCATTTATCTTAGCCCTCAAATAAACACCTGTAAACAATTAGTGAACTTTGTCTAACTTTTTACAAGTGCAAAAATACCCCAAAATGGTAGAGATCAGTAATATTGGACAAAATACAAACAACTGTCTATGTATACAGTAATATATTTTTGGAGATTCATCCTATGAAGTCACCTTTTTTAACTATGATTTCGGAACAAATGTATTTAAAGCGCTATGCTAAAAGTACCATTAAAGCTTACTTATACTGGATAGCTGCATTTATTCGCTTTAATTCTATGCGACACCCAACAACAATGGGAGATAATGAAGTAGAGCTTTTTTTAATCATCTAGTTAACCAACAAAATGTTGCACCTAATACGCAAACGCAAGCTTTAAATGCGTTAAGCTTTTTATTTAAGGAGGTAATTAAAAAGCCACTATCGCTATCCTTAGATTTTATCAAGAGCAAACGAGCAACTAAACTCCCCGTCGTTTTAACACAGCAAGAAGTAAACCTTTTTTTTAAAGTGTGCTCTGCAAAACATTATTTACCTTGTGGGCTTCTCTATGGCAGTGGAATGCGGCTAATGGAAGTACTGCGTTTGCGTGTGCAGGATATTGATTTTGACTATAACTGCATCCGTATTTGGGATGGAAAAGGAGGAAAAAACCGTGTTGTAACGCTTGCAACTGAGCTCATACCGCAAATACGGACACAAATTCAATTAGTAGAGAGTTATTTACAGTTAGACCTAAATAACCCGCTATTTTGTGGCGTGTTTATGCCACATTTATTACGTAAAAAATATCCAAATCATAACAAACAACTGGGCTGGCAGTATTTATTTTCATCCTATAAACTCAGCATTGATCCCCAAAGTAAGCAATTGAGAAGACATCATATAGATGAAAAACAATTACAGCGCGCGGTTAAAAAAGCAGCTTGTGATGCACAAATTAATAAACACGTTACTCCGCATACCTTACGCCATTCTTTTGCAACACATTTACTACAAAGTGGTGCTGATATTAGAACGGTTCAAGCGCAACTAGGCCATAGTGATGTGCGAACAACTCAGATATATACGCATGTTTTACAACAAGGTGCAAATGGCGTGATTAGTCCATTCTCTAGATTATAAAACAGGTAAAAAGAACAGCCGTATATTTTTGTCAAATAAATTTAACGTGTTAAAGCACATTATATGAATGTGCTAGCAATAGTTTACGAAAAACTACCTTTTTTCGTCTTCTATTTTAAGTAATAGCTTTTTAATGTCGTTTTTAGCGCCTAAGATATGTTTTTTCAAAAAGTCACAGGCTTTTTTGGTCTCTTTTGCGCGACAGTGATTTAATAATATACGGTGCTCTTCGGGCGCGGTGGTTAAACCACCAGCTAGTAAAATGTGCATGCGTACATAGCGTTCTGAGTTTTTACTATACATATCAACTAGCTCACGAGTTTGTGGGCGTTGGGCGCGGCTGTATAGTTTGCCATGAAAACGGCTATTTAAGTCGCCTGTTGCTAGGTGAGTATCACCTGCATCCATGGCGCTTTCAAGTTCAGTTAAGATAAGCTCAGCATCAATTAAGTCTTGATCTGTTAACCCCTCAATTGAGTGGCTTAACAGCTCGGCTTCAAGTAATGCTCTTAAATCAAAAATTTCATCAATTTGTGATGCTGAAAGCTCTGTTGCCGTGGCTCCTTTGTGCGCTTCAAAATTAACAAGACCTTCAGCTTCAAGCTGAAGCAGTGCCTCACGCACAGGTATGCGACTTACATTAAGCTCAGCAGCGAGTGCGGCTTGACGCAGCGGATCACCAGCTTTGATCTCACCGGTTAATATTTTTTCACGAATTGCTTCTGCGACTAGTTGGGTGCGGGTTTTGTGTTCGATAGCCATGATGATCCTCTTATACCAATCGTGTAAAGTTACTGACCATTTATAGCGACAGGTTAAACGCAGTTAGCGCTTTATTTAGCTCGCTAGAATGGTTAAATATTTAAGGCGATTGGCATTATATTGCATTTAAAATACATTATACTCAAGTTCACTCATATGCCAAGTTAGAATCTGCTTAAGCCCCCTATAAATAAGGGTAAGCGGGAAAGTGCAATTTTACAATCCCGCCTATAAAACTTATGCTTGGTAGCAAATTGGCCTCATAAATCGCAACATTGCATTTGTGCCCACAGAAGTGCTGCGCACGTCCGTTGAGCTTGGGAATGGCCCACCGTGGTTCATTGAACCACATACTTCTACACCTGTTGGCATCTGATTTTTAATCAAGCGGCCTACTTTGTATTGCAGTGCTTCAATAACACTATCAGCTTTATTTAAATCAGCCTCAGTACCATGAACACTGGCAGTAAGCTGCCCTTGGAGTTTATTTATCAATGTCATGAGCTGTTGTTCACTGTCGTAGCGCACAACCAATGCCGCAGGGCCAAACACTTCTTCATGCAAAGCTGGGGTTGTTAAATAATCATCGGCATTACACGCGAAGACATGCGCATTAGCATGAAACGCATGCTCAAGCTTACCTTTGCCCAACACGCTTACTTGAGCAAATTGGCTGCGCTCTTCGACTTGTTGTTTAAACGTTTTAACAATCCCAGGGGTAAGCAAGGTGTCTGATGGTGCATCATTAATACATGCAGTAATGTGTGCTTCAAGTTCATCACACCCCGTTGGCACTAACCAAAGCCCAGGACTGGTACAAAACTGCCCGTTGCCCATCAACATTGACTGGCAAAGTGACTGTGCGATTTCTTTGCTGTTTTCAATCGCTTTATTGGGCAAAATAACTTGTGGGTTAATACTGCCTAATTCGCCATAAAATGGAATGGGCTCTTCACGCTTGGCAATCGTTGCTTGTAGTTTACTTGCCACATTAAATGAGCCGGTAAAACCAACCGCTTTAATTGCCGGCGCAGCAACTAATTGATGCGACATGTCGTACGCTTTACTTTGCACCATAGCAAACACGCCTAGCGGCATCGCACATTCTTTAATAGCTGCAAGCGCTGCACGTGCCATTAGTTCACCCGTGCCAGGGTGCGCTGTGTGATTTTTTACAATCACTGGGCAACCTGCAGCAAGCGCTGCGGCAGTATCGCCACCTAGTGTAGAAAAAGCATAAGGGAAGTTAGATGCGCCAAATACAGCCACCGGACCTAGTGGTAAATAGTTAAGCTCAGTGTGTGGCTTTGGCAAAGGCGCTCTTGTGGCATCGGCTTCATCCACTACTTTTAAACCCAAAGGTGAGTCTGGATTTTCACGTAATGCACTAGCAAACGCTTTAAGTTGATTTACGGTGCGCATGCGCTCACCCTGTAAGCGCGCAAGCGGTAGGTTAGTTTCTTGCTGTGTTTGTTCAAGTAGCTCATCGCCAAGCGCTAATATTTGCTCTGCAATGCACGTTAAAAAATCTGCACGTTGTGCAAAGCTGGTTTTACGGTACTCATAAAACGCCGATTGTGCGGCCTCTATTGCACCGTTTAATTCAACCGTACTTAGATTAAAAAAGCGCGTTGGTAGTGGTTCATTGCGTGCAGGGGAAAATGCTTGAAATTCACCATTTGCTGAATGACCGAGCCATTGCCCTGCTACTAAACTTTGTCCTGATAATGTCATGCTTTGCTCCTCATTAAATTACTTGAAACCCAAATGCATATGGGTCATCGTCATCCACAGTGATCGCGCTTGTGCCCGTCACTCTAGACCAGCCTTGTATGCTTGGTAATATGGCTGGTATGCCTGCTATTTCTGTTACTTGTTCAATACAACCAATAAACTGGCTGCCAATATAGCTCTCGTGAATAAAACTCTGCCCTTGAGCCAATTGCCCTTTGGTAAATAACTGTGCCATTCGGGCACTAGTACCTGTTCCACATGGCGAACGGTCAATGGCTTTGTCGCCATAAAAAACAGCATTGGCTGCATCTGAATTGGTATTTTTAGGTGTGCCTGTCCATAAAACATGACTAGCACCTTGAACGGTTGGATCAAGCGGGTGCGTACATTGAACTTTGGCGTTTATCGCATCTCGTACCTGCGGGCTATACTTTAAAACTTGCCCTGCTGTTAAGTGTTCAATGCCTTTATAATTACCCTGCGGTTCAACAATAATGTAAAAGTTACCTCCATAGGCAATGTCTACTTTAAGCTCGCCCAGCTCAGGTATATCAATAACTATCGATTCGTGCGCTAAATAGGCTGGAACATTATAAATTTTTACCCACTGCACTTTGCCATCAGTCATTTCGTAGTTAATCTGTACACGTCCGGCTGGCGTGTCTAGCAGCAAAGTACCCGGCACTTTTGCATGTAATAAGCCATGTTCCAAAGCAAAAGTAACAATGCCCATTGTGCCGTGTCCACACATAGGTAAGCACCCAGATGTTTCCACAAATAATATAGCTGCATCGCCATCTTCTGTGGTGGGTGGATATAAAAACCCGCCCGACATCATATCGTGACCACGAGGCTCAAACATGAGCGCTTGGCGTATCCAATCGTGATTTTGCAAAAAGTCTTGGCGCTTCTCACTCATGCTCAACCCGCTCAATTGCGGATGACCACTGGTTATGAGCCTAACTGGGTTACCACAGGTATGGCCGTCAATACAAAAAAAGGTCCCTTTGAGCATAACTTAGTCCCATTTAAATTTTGTTAAACCAAAACGGCTTGCCGTCGCTTCATTATAAAGCGAGGTGACAGCTATTGTGTCCTCTGCCGAAGCCCGTTCAATAATGCTGTGAACGCCTTCATTATTAACTTCATCATTCACTGTTGATGCAAAATTCATGGCGTTATTTGCATTGAACAGAGTCGTTATCACTGGGGAGACTCCTTGCCAATTTACTGTCATTTTTATTACCTGATTGATGTTTAGACTTGATATAATAGGTATATTGTATACAATAATCAATATCCCAGTGTAACATTTTACTAATTCATAGGTTGCATGGATTTAACACAAAAAAAGAAAGTTAAGCTAAGGCACTGTAAGTTAATAACTAATAATCAAATTAAACGCTGTTACAGCCTCGGTTATTAACCATACACAAAACAACAAAGCCCGTTTATTACAGGCTAATAACGCAAATAGTATTAAGTGGAGTAACACATTTTGGCAGAGCAAAATAAACAACAAATAGCTGTGGTTGGTGCTGGAATTATTGGCATTTGTTGTGCACTTAACCTACAACGAGCTGGCTTTGACGTCACTTTATATGACGAAAATGGATTAGCTCAAGGCTGTTCAAAAGGTAATGCGGGGCATTTTGCTACCGAACAAATTTTTCCACTTGCACACCCGTCATTATTGAAAAAGTTACCGGGTATGCTATTTAACCCATTGGGTCCGTTAAGGATAGATTGGCGTTATATTATTCAAGCGTTGCCATGGTTTTGGTTATTCACTAAGAACATGAGACATAAACCATTCAGAGCCAATACGTTAGCGCTCAAAGCACTTAACAAAAGGGCGATTACTGCATACGAAAACTTACTGAACGAGTTTAACTTAGCAAGCTTACTCACTAAAAAAGGCAGCTTACTAACATTTGAAGCAACGCCACTTAGCCAAATTAATGCGATGTATAGTAGCTTTTTAGATCAAGGTATCGCTGTTGAATTACTCAACGCTGAAGAGGTAAAAATATTAGAGCCCAATTTATCTGACACAATAAAACATGCTTTATTGTTTAAAGATGTAGCCCACAGCGTAGATCCACATCTGTTTTGTTTAAATTTGGCGGATAAATTTAGTGCTTTAGGCGGCAAGTTTTGTCAGCAAAAAATAACGTCTATTAAGCAAACCCAGAGCACGTATGCCCTTAGTAATGATGAACAAACATTCACTGCAGATAAGGTTGTTATTGCGGCAGGAGCATGGAGTAAATCTCTCGTTGAGCCTTTTGGTTATAAAGTTCCACTTGATACTGAACGTGGCTATCATTGTATGTTGGCGAGCAACTATGGCTTATCAAGGCCCGTGGCATCTGCAGAGCGTAGCTTTATCATGACTCCGATGAGCCAAGGCTTACGTGTTGCGGGCACTGTTGAGTTCGCAGGGACAGAACGTAAGATGAATAATAAGCGTGCACTTGCATTGTTACCTAATGCTAAAGCGATGCTTAAGAACTCAGCCATATCATTACAGCCAAGCAGCGTTTGGATGGGTTGTCGACCATCGCTACCAGATTCATTGCCAGTCATAGGTGAAGCGCCCTACCACCCCAATTTATTTTTTGCCTTTGGCCATCAGCACCTAGGATTAACACAAGGCGCTATTACCTCAGAACTGATCACTGCTGTATGTTTAAGGCGCCGTGCAGAGATTGATCTTAAACCTTATTGTATTAGTCGATTTTCAACTCAAGCTGCTTGCAGTTCACAGTTACCACTAGCACAATAGCCCCACTAACGAGGAGAGCACTATGACAACCAAAGGTATTGGTATTCAAACCAAAGAACAAGCACTTGCCAGTTTAACTAATATGACTGACGATTTAACCCCAATTCAACCACAAGAGCACCTAGAACGAATTAAAAAAGCTCAGCAATACATGCAAGCCAATGGTATTGATGCCATATATTTAAATGCAGGCACAAACCTTACCTATTTCACGGGAATGCGTTGGTATGCCAGTGAGCGTATGGTGGGAGCCATTTTACCAGCAAAGGGAAATATTCAGTATATCGCTCCTTACTTTGAAATTGGTTCATTAAACGGCTTTAAAGTGATTGATGGGCCGATTCGTGGTTGGCAAGAGCATGAAAGTCCATACACATTATTTGTTAATATATTATCTGAAATGGGTATTGCTGCGAATGGCACAGTTGGCATTGACGAAAGCGCACAGTTCTTTATTTTTGATGGTATTAACAAAGCCCAAAATGGCTTAAAGTTAGTGAATGCACAGCCTGTTACTGCACATTGTCGTATGCATAAATCTGCCAATGAACTTGCATTAATGCAACGTGCTATGGATATGACGCTGGCGGTACATAAAGCAACTGCCAGTATGCTACATGAAGGCATTAGTACCACTGAAGTAGAAGCGTTTATAAAGCAAGCACACCAAAAAGTAGGCGCACCAGGCAATTACTTTTGCATTGTATTATTTGGTGTTGCAACTTCTTTCCCCCATGGTGTAAAAGACGCGCAAATATTAAAAAAAGGCGATATGGTATTAATTGACACTGGCTGTAAAGTGCATGATTACTTATCAGATATTACCCGCACCTACGTATATGGTGAAGCAAGCGATCGTCAGCGCCAATTTTGGAATTATGAAAAAGCGGCACAAATCGCTGCATTTAATGAAGCAAAAATAGGTCAAGCATGTGAAGCCGTAGATGCCGGCGCCCGTAATTATTTAACAGCACAAGGCCTGGGTCCTGAATACCAAACACCTGGCTGCCCACATCGTACCGGCCACGGCATTGGTTTAGACATCCATGAGTGGCCTTATTTAGTGGGTGGCGATAAAACTCCTCTAGCCACTGGAATGTGTTTTAGTAACGAACCAATGCTAGTGGTACCTGATGAATTTGGCGTACGATTAGAAGATCATTTTTATATGACTGATCATGGTCCTAAGTGGTTTACCGAACCCGCACACAGTATTGAAAATCCATTCGGCTTAGTGGATTAAATCTAATTAGCTGAAACTAATTAATGGATCCCATCTAAAGTTGCACGGGCTGCCCGTACTGTGCAACTTTTACTCTAACTGTACTCGCCCCTTGAATTAGCCTCTCTTAGCCATCATATATGCCTTACATTTGTAAAAATAGGCTCACTTATGAAAAAGCTAAAGATTGATATTGTTTCAGACGTAATGTGTCCATGGTGCATTATTGGATATAAAAATCTGGAAACTGCACTTGCCCAACTAAGTGACGAATTCTCAGCTGATATCAGCTGGAAACCATTTGAATTAAACCCTGATATGCCTGTTGAAGGCCAAGATTTAAACGAACATTTGCAACAAAAATATGGCCTGAGCGAAGAGCAAGGTGACGAGAACCGTCAACGTATTTTAGAAATGGGCGAAAAAGCAGGTTTTACCTTTAATTTTGACGGTAAACGCATCATGATCAACAGTTTTGATCTACACCGTTTATTAACTTGGGCTCAAACTGAAGGTAAACAAACCGAGCTTAAACTCGCTTTATTTAAAGCACACTTTACCGATTTAATATTTCTAAACGACCAAGACAATCTACTTGATGTCGTACAAGGCGTGGGGCTTGATAGGGCTCGTGCAAAAGAAATCTTAGATTCAGGCGAGTATTTCCAAGAGGTACGCAACGAGCAAAATGCCTTACATCAAATGGGCATAACCTCAGTGCCAACCTTTATTATTAATGATCAATATGCCCTAACGGGTGGTCAACCAAGCGATGCATTTGTACAAGCATTTAAGCAAATTGCAGAGCAAGAAAATTAATAGCTTAACAAGCTAGCCACGTAAATAAAATTTACGTGGCTTTTGGTTATTACTTTACCACTCGAGCCCCTTTTTTTGTACATTTACCAACCAATATAGATGTAGCCCACCAGCCAGTTACATTCGTTTACATCCCCCTGTTCCTTTTTTATTTTTGCACTAAAAACTCATGATATTCTTCATAAAAAGCAGGCTTACCTGCAACTCACACACAATATTGGAGAATCTATGAAAAGCGTATTCAAGGTCCCGCATACTTTGATTTTACTGCTAGGTATGATGATAATAGCGCTGGTTGCTACTTGGTTAGTACCGCAAGGCTTTTTTGATACCACTTTAACTGAAAATGGCCGCGAAATGGTAATGGCAGGCACTTATCAAACGGTAGCTGAACGTCATTATTTAACCCCGTGGGACCTACTAACTGCGATCCCGCGAGCCTTTGCTGCTGCACAAGATGTGATCTTTTTTGTATTGATCGTTGGTGGCGTGCTCGCCATTGCTCGCGCAACAGGAACCGTCGATGCACTGATTGGCCGTTTGCTTGAACGCCATGGCGAAAAGCCCCAACGCTTAATATTTATGGTGGTATTTTGTTTTGCGTTAGCTTCAAGCAGCATTGGTACTGCTGGCGAATACATTCCATTTGTGCTGATTCTAGTAGCTCTATGTAAAGCAATGCGCCTAGATGCGATGACAGCTGTAGGTATGATTGTCGCAGGTTATGGTATTGGTTATGGCGTGTCTGCTTTTAATCCTTTTACAGTTCTAATTGCGCAACAAATAGCTGAAGTGCCTGTTTACTCAGGCTTATGGCTCAGGCTCGCGATATTTATACCCTTCGTACTCATTGGTTTTCATCATGTATGGCAATACACCAAGCGTGTTGCGGCAGATCCAAATAAATCAATGATGCTAGACGTACCTTGCCCGCTAAGTAACAAAGAGGCCCCACATTACCCTGAATTAGCACTGCGTCATAAACTCATTCTAAGTAGCTTTATTATTACTTTAGGTATTGCTGTATGGGGCATTGCAACCAAAGGCTGGTACTTATACGAATTAGGCGGAGTATTTATCGCGTGGGGTGCAGTGGTTGCGGTACTGGGTCGCTTAACTGCAGACGAAACAGCCAACCGCTTTATTGAAGGTGTTTCAGATCTCGTCACGACCGCTATCTTAATCGGTGTCGCACGCGGTATTGCGCTCATACTTGAAGATGGACAAATATTGCATAGTTTAGTACATGGTATGTCACTGCCATTATCTTATGTGAGCGCTGAAATATCAGCAATAGGTATGTTAGTGATACAAACATTACTTAATACATTTATTCCATCAGGTTCAGGACAAGCATATGTCACAATGCCATTAATGGCACCATTGGGCGATCTCGTTGGTGTACCACGCCAAGTTGCTGTATTGGCTTACCAATTTGGTGATGGCTTTTCAAATATGATCATTCCAACCAATGCTGTATTAATGGGTATTTTAGGAATGGCGGGTGTACCTTATGGCCACTGGTTCCGCTTTTGCTTACCGCTACTGATAAAGTTAATGATAGCAGCATCCATTGTATTAGTGCTTGCAGTCATGTTTGGCTATGGTTTGGATGTACAACCGAGTGTCGCTGGAAGTTAAGTACTCACACTATCATAAACTTAAAAACCACCTAAGCTAGGTGGTTTTTATTTTTAAATCAAAACGGCACGTTTTTCACGCTAGCTTTACTCCTACGTTCTATAAAGTACCTTTACAACATGCCAGCCAAATTTAGTTTTAACTAAATGTGGCTCGAGTATTTCACCATTAAATGCAATTTTATCAAACTGAGGTACCATTTGGCCGCGTTTAAACTCTCCTAAATCCCCCCCTTTTTTACCTGATGGGCAAGTAGAATGCTTTTTAGCGAGCACTTGAAATTTAGCGCCTTTTTTTAACTGTTTGATGATGTCTTCAGCAAGCTCTTTGTGCTTAACTAAAATATGTAACGCATGTGCGGTGCTGGCCATAATGGATCTCGACTAAATTAAACTAAGTCAATTTTATCATTTATTTATAAATAATGCTGTTCATATCTACTTTCAGGAATACGGCAGTAATCATACTTACCAAATAGGCGATAACGGTTTATCGCAATCCGGTCATACATCCAATCGCGTAGGCGTTTGGGTATTAAACGTATGATTTTAATTGCTCGCCAAGGCCAACCAAGTTGGCTAATAACCTCAAGCACAGCATCACTTTGTGAAAAATATTTATCTTGTTCAATGTAAAGCATGCTCTTCACATTATCTGTGGGGTAATTAAAGTAGTTAAGTATTGCTTGGCCTTTATCTGATTGCACAGAGCACAATTTAAAGTGCAAATTTTTATCATGTTTAATAATAAAGTTACTCCATGCATTACATAACTTACATTGCCCATCAAACAGAATAATATTTTTATGTTTAATCAATTGTGGAACATTAACTTGTGGCATAAATCGTCATTTATCAAACTCAACACTAAATAAAGTGCCGTAAATTAACAAAATAAGCAACGTACTCTATTGGCACCAATGTCCTTGTTTTTGAGCAATCAATAATAAATGTGCTGCACTCCATGAAAAATTAGGCGCGCCTTGTTGCTCACCAGTAAGCGGATTATAGTTTTCACGAATTGGTGCAGATGACAATAAGCCATCAGCATTAGCTAATAGCTTCTCACTTAACTGTTGCGCTTTCTCGCAATACCCATAATTACTCATACCGACTAAGCCAAAATAAGCTTGATCTAACCATACTCGTCCCCGCCAATATATATCAGCACCAAATGCGGGGTTCGTAAGTGCAGCGCTACCCAACGGAACTTTTGTGTTGAATTGATGCTCATCTAGCATTACATCTACAACTTGCTTCGCTTGTTCAATACTGGCCACTTTATTAAATAAAGGTGCCCACCCTTCAGGGCCTTTACCACGCTTAACTAAAGGTTTACCTGCACAGCCATTATCCAGTGGTGTACCAGCTATATTAATGTCGTAGTAGTAGCCACTTTCTTCATCAAACATACATGTGTTTATATAATCTCTTAGCGTTGTCGCTTGCTTTAAAAAGTAACTTGCTTGGCGAGGGTAGTTAAGCTGCTTTGCAATTTTACTCAAATACCGATTATCTGCAGCCATATAAGAAGCCTGGTCGACTGACTCTTGTAACAACGAATACCCGACTAAAGCGCCCGAAACATCTTTATTTTCAGCAAAGCCAACATGCCAATCGCTTGCCTTGCCACCGTTTTGAATGTATTGCTCGAGTTGTGCTGCGTTAATAAACCCAAATACTGCGGCATCATCTCTGCCAGACTCCCAAGATGCAGCCGTTTGTGCAGGTACTTGAAGTTTACTGGCTTGCAGATTTTTCAGTATTGTCTGATATTGCTCTAAACCACTTTTAGTTTGCCAACCTGCTGCTGTTTTAACTTTAAAAAGTAATTCACCTTGGGCCGTGTTATGCGCTTTATCAACGGTCGCTCCATACTCTGGTACCCCGTTATTGTTGTGATCGCGATGAGTTAACCACCAATGACGATAAGCCACTAATTTAGGGTAAATCATTTCTAACCACTGACTGTCGTTGGTATGCTCAAACACCTGCCATACAGCCCAAGCAGCAAGACTAGGCTTTGTATTACGCTCATTCCAATTAGTGCCGTCTCCGCCTCTTTCAGGACTCTTATTATAAGCAACTAAGTCAGGAATAAACCCTGCGTCCCAGGGCCTTAGCAGGTCATCTGCTGTGATTTGGTGTTCAAACACTGCATTTAAATTTTGTTTTGCAAGTCCTGGGTTAAATGTTGCTAGCGCATACGCGTGTTTATAACTATCCCACGGCCAAGTTTGATTACCTGAAAACCACCGACCTGTAACAGCAGGACTGACCGTGTCAAACCCAACCGCACCAGCTTTACTCCGCCAGTTTCCAATAAGTGTTTCGATGCTTTTAACCGCTAATTTTTTGTATTTTGGAGCTTTATCCGTGATTGTTTGCGTTGCATGAGCAATATAGTTTTGCCATCGCTTTTTACTTTGATTTAAATAGTGTTCAGGGTCTTTTAAAATAGCTCTAATCACAGCTTGTTCACGGTTCACTTCCGCCTCATTTAACATATAAGAATATGTAGTATAAAAGGTTCTATTGGTTGTGATATAAGCTTGGCTAGCATAACCAGTTGTATGCAAACGTGACTCTACAGGCAAAGTTTTATGTAACTGGAGCTGTGAACTACCCGATGTTAGCAGGCTACCAAACGCGCGTACTTTTCCAAAGCGTAGCGTTAAACTTGTGTCTGTTGCTTGCCATTGAGGGTTTAATTGAGGGTAAACAACCAAAGGTGAACGTGCATCCTGTGCTTTAGCATCAATGGCACGTAAATGGGGAACCAGCTTGCCTTCAAAATAGAGCGTTAAAGGCTGTGTTGTTGTGATCTTGGTCTTCACAAGTGAGCTGCGGTTAGACACAAAGCGAAGTGTTAAAGTAATAGTAACACCCTCACCGCTAAGCTCTTGCACTAATGCCCCAGGTAAACTATATGCATTCATCGTTAATTTTACCTTGTTAGCACGATGAATATTATCGCCTTTATAAACACTAAGTTTTTCAAAATAGGGGGCTATAAAATTTAAGTATTCTTCTGTAATAATGGCAGGCCCTGTAAAGCTACCTATATTTTCTGCAGATGGCAGCATATGCCCATGCCAAGCACCTAAATCAAACAACGGGCTAAAACGTTGATGGCCACCTTGCTCGAAGTCCTGCATGTAATAGGGACTTGCGACTCTATCAACTAGGTTTTTAAAGCTGAGTTTGTCATTTGCTTCCGCTTCTCCATACGTCATACATACAATAACTAATAAAACAAATACATACCGAAATGCCACTGTGTGCTTCCTTTTGTTTCTCGCCAAGGATAAAACCTAGCAATTTAGCCTACGCGAGTGTCGCAATAAGTAATCAAAAAAATGACTACAGTGTCGCCTTAACTAAATAATAACGCCACTTAGAAAAAAAGCTAAGTCAAAACCAAGCAAACCCTACTTAATTGCAATTATTGATCAATAACAGAGTTAATAATGCCAGCGGTAAATTATCGCTCATAGTTTACTTTTTAAGTTAAACACCTTACCCTATATTGCATACAATATACAAACAAGACAACCATAATGATTAAAAACATCTTTCTTGTACTACTCGTATTATTTTTAGTTGCATGCCAGCCTCAGGCTAAAACAACTATTACAAACAGTAAAAAAGCATTACCGACAGACACATTAAAAGCGGATATCAGTGTTCAGGGTTACACCAGCACGCTAAACAACATAGACATTAAGTTTTTAGGTAAAACAGTGCCCTACACATATAGTGAGGGAAAAATAGGTAACAGCCGTGGTTATAATTGGTGGATAAGCAAACACTTTGCGCTAAAAAGTGATCTACCTAAAGAAAAGGTAAGACTGTATTTAGAATTACTAGAAATGGCTTACCCGCATTATGTTGCATTGTTTGGTATGGAGCCACCAAATATTGAACGCCAGCGCATTGCTGTCGTCTATGGTAGTAGCCGCGCAAGAGTACGTGAAGCCATGCTTGATGATGGTTTTTTACGTGGGGTGCATAAAACTGCAGGTGGCGAAACCATGTTTTATAACCGAGCTGGATACAACTTCCCTAGCCACCGAAAGCATCATCAGCGGTATATAGTGATCCACGAAACTATGCACGCATTTCATATGGCACTAAACGGCCATTCAACATGGGCACCCAATTGGATCACAGAAGGGCTAGCAGATTCAGTTGCTCATCATGTTTACGACCCATCGCGAAAACAATTAACAGTGATGGTGTTTGATCGCGCACCAATGAACTATATTGAAACTGGGTTAAAGCAATATTACAGCGCAAACAAACCCACTATTGAACAGATAAACGATGATCCAGCACTTAAACGCGGCCTTAACTTTTTTATTGTTCACTACCTTTTAAGTTCACCTGAACGCGCGCAGTTTTTTGCTTATTTTGTACAGCAACTTAGACTAGCCAACCCTCATAGTGAAGCCACCCTCTCAACCGCAAATTCGTTACTTAAACAAACCTTTAAAGATTGGCAAGCAATAGAAAAAGGCTTTGCCGAATTTGTACAAAATATTCAACCAAGCTTCCATATAGTATCTGGCCCATGGGAACAAGATGGTGCGGCGTATTGGCTACGTAATACTGACTCAAATAGCTTATCTCGCTTAGATATTAATCCAACAAAAACACCAACGCATCCAGTGATGGACTTCCCTGCACCAACACCGAGTGAACTAATAAATACCTTAGATGAAAACCAAGTCGCGGTATTAATAAACTTAATACCTTCACAGATACACCGAAGTGAAGTAGGTATTGCTTTACAAGCAAAGCGCAGCAATCATAACCAACAATACCGAGCACGCTTTATTGGTAAAGAAAAAATAAACGATGACCAATTACTTAAGTTTCTAATAGTCGATGGCGAACGCTTGCACATTAGTGCACAAAACATCGATGATTATACATCATTACAGGTTGGTTTAACCCCTGAGATTAGAGCGGCCTTAATTGCAAACAGCTCTCTCGGTATCAAGCTATCTTTAGAAGCCACGCAACTAAAAATAACTTTAACTGCGCAAAAAAATAGCTTAATCGAGCAACAAGTAACGCTGTCAACAGCTAGCAGTTTAATGGCAGCATTGAGCCCACGAAAAATAAGCTTACTAAGCAAAAATAATAACCACTTAATCACCCCTTATTTATATAACTCTAAATTATCTGACAATAAGTCATCAACAAACGCAGGCGTAACTAACCCATGGTTATTTAAAAACTATAATTTACTAAGCCGCCTATTCAAAACATGCCAACAACATGTATTGCAGCTTGCAGGTTGTGAGTCTGAATTAAGTAGCTTGATGACTAAAGTGCCCAAACCAAATCAACATACAACTATCAATACCGAGTTGAACTTAATTTTTAACGATTACATTAAGCGCTTAGGCGATAGTGGCTTTAAAACCCTTTCAGGTATTGACTCAAATAGTTACTTTAATAAAAAAACCGCGTTTTTAAGAGTGTTTAACCCTACTGATTTTGAACTAAAAATCACTGCGAACGTACAGTTTTTTGATCACACAGGACAAGTCATATCAACCAAAAAAATAAGCAACGTATTAAATAATGGTACGCACAACATTAATTTAACCCATGTACCTGGTGCTAAAAGCTTCCAAATTGAACAGCAATTACAATGGCAGTCATTGAGTTATCAGTCGACTTTGCATGAATCTAGCACACCTTTTAATGGAGTCGATATGCAATACGAATACAGTAAAAACAGCAAAGAAAACGCAGTCCTTGATATAACGCTTACTGGTCCGTATTCAGGAAAAACACAAGGTAAACTTACACTGTCGGCAACTTCTGATTCACAGCCTTTAGCAATTAAAACACTGCAAAAAACAGTAAAAATAGCGCCATATAAGAGCAAAACTTATCACTTTGAAGTACCTATGAGCACAGAGCTGACACGCTTAGCCATGACTGCACAATTAGATGTGGATGGTGAAGCAATAAGAATAGTCAAATACGTCGATTTAACACAGTAAAAAAAATAAGCGCTTCAAGTTGTTTACAAGCAACTTGAAGCGTGCATAAACTTCGCTGCTGTACCAAATTAAATGTATAACTTTGTAACTTTCGTACAAAATACCACCAACCTTGTAACAATCTGAATGATAAATAGCTGACTGTGTTCTACCTACCTTTTTTAAGCTATTTAAAAACATAGAAAAAATAGGATTTTAAGTGTAAATTTAGGTATATTGATTTTGACCATTATTACGGATATGATAATGGCTATCATTTACAATTACCATTTCGGATCCTCAGTATGAATTCATTATTTAAATCAGCAACAACGTTAGGTGTAAGCCTTCTTTTAGTGTCAACTTTTGTTGCACAACCTGTATTTGCTAATGGCCCAATTGGCGAACACGTAAACCATCTACAAGCGAATATTAAAGATTACTCTGAAGAAGTTGAATGGATGATCGGTAAAGTCGACACCATGGTGAGCGATTATGAAAGCAAAGGTGCAAAGGCCGTTAACAGCGATGATTTAATTGAATACTGGGAATCAGTTAAGTTCCATAGCGCAATTGAAACAAACTACGTACCTGTTTATGCATCTATCTGGCAAGGTATTTATGGTGTAAAAATGGCCATTGATAACAATAAACCAGCTAGCGAAGCCCGTAAACAGCAAGCTGCGATGGATTCTGCATTGTGGCAAGGCCTTGGTGCTGTTAAACTTGCGGCACAATTTCAGAAAAAAGGGTTGTTAGACAATATTACAACAACCGCCACTGAAGGCATGACTCAAAGTGCCACTATTGATGAAATTAAACATAAACTTGATCGCGTTGTAGCTAAATATGCAGAACGTTTAAGCGATGAAGCAACGAGCATTGTTCACGATACATACCTGCACTTATTTGAAGGTGTTGAAGGAACATTAATCGCAAAAGACGCGAAATTAGTTGAAGTACTAGAAAAAGATTTTAACGTGACATTGCCAAAAGCAATTTCAGATAACAAAAGCGTAGACCAAGTACGCGATGTTATCGTTGACATGCAAACAAAATTAGACCGCGCTAAAGTATTGCTTGAAGAAGCGGAAAAAGCACGTAAGGATGTATTTTAAGTGAAGCGTAGGACCTTTATACAAGGCCTAGCTGCGTTAGGGGCGATTGGTTCTTTACCATTGCCTCTTTCTCACGCACTAGCTGCCAGCATAGCAAACCCTGTATCCGTTGATGATTTACCAAAGCTAAAAGGTCAATTGACCTTGTATTTAGGCCGTGGTGAAGGCGGTTTATATGAGAATGTGCTGCAAGCAATTGAAAATAAAAATCCTGACTTCAAATTAAACATTCGCCGTGGCCCTACTGCCGCTTTGGCAAATACCATTGTTGCCGAAGCAAAAGCTGGGGTTCGCAGAGCTGATTTATTTTGGGCTGTTGATTCGGGTGCAATTGGTTTAGTGTCGGATGCAGGTTTAGCGCAACCACTACCGAGTGATTTGTCAGCGCAATTGCAACCGCAATTTCGTTATAAAGATTGGGCACCGGTAACGGGGCGTATTCGCACGCTGCCTTACAATACTACCCGTTTAACTAAAGAGCAAATTCCTACCAGTATAATGGACATTGCTGATAGTAACTTAAGTATTGGTTGGGCACCTGCCTATGCATCGTTTCAGTCTTTTGTTACAGCAATGCGCATACTCGAAGGCGACGATAAAACAGCTAAATGGCTGAAAAAAGTCAAAAAACGTTCTAAAACCTACGCTGGTGAATTAGGTGTTGTAATGGCTGTTGAACGCGGTGAAGTAGACATAGGGTTCGCTAATCATTACTACACATTACGTTTAAAATCAGGTAAACCTGATGCTAAGCTTGATCTAGCTTTTACAGAGCAAGATGCAGGTTGCTTAGTCAATGCCTCTGGTATTTTGGCTTTAAACGAAGACCCACTGGCAACTAACTTTATGCGTTACCTATTAAGTAGTGAAGTACAAGGTTACTTAGCCCGTGAAGCTTATGAGATACCGTTAGTAAATGGGGTTGAACAACCTAAAGGGCTTCCTTCTTTAGCCAGTGTTTCTCCTCCTAAAATTGACCTTACTCAGTTAGCTGATTTACGGCCAACCATAGATTTGATGCGTAATAGCGGCGTATTGTAATGCGACTACCGGCTTCTTACCCAATGGCGCTGCTTGCAGCGCTCATTACACTGACCCCAATTTTTATTTTAATTACGCTGGCAACTGACGCCAGCTCTTTTTTTGATAGCCATAACTTAAAAATTTTAGGTAATACCCTTTCTTTGATGGTGTTGACCGTGATTGGCTCTATTTTAATTGGCGTGCCATTAGCGTTTATTAGCGCCTACGTACATCTACCTTTTAAAAAGTTTTGGCTGGTCTTTTTTGCCGCCCCTTTAGCTATTCCAAGCTATATCGGCGCATTCACACTATATGCTGCTTTTGGCTCTGGCGGCGAAATACATAACCTTTTGGGGCTTGACCTTCCTGCGATGGATGGCCTAAGTGGCGCAGCCATTGTTATGACACTATATACTTTCCCATTTGTCATGATGACAACTCGCTCTTCTTTGCTTAGCCTTGATGCCAGTATGGTTAATGCGGCGCGTACCTTAGGTATGTCGATGACCCAAAGCGTATTTAAAGTCATTTTACCCCGCGTGGTAAATGGTATTGCTGCAGGTTCTTTACTTGTAGCACTTTATACTTTGTCTGACTTTGGTACTCCTGCAATGATGCGCCTTGATACATTTACGCGGGTTATTTACGTTGAATATAATGCCTTTGCATTGAGCCGAGCGGCTATGCTGTCACTGCAACTATTAGTAATCGTTGGCTTTTTACTGTTAATAGAATCACAAATCAAAACAGCCAGCGAGCGCCATGGAAGAGCATTAACCTTATTCCCTAATAAATGGCAGCTTGGCGCTATGTTTGCTACTTTTGCACCTGTGTTGCTGTTGGCTATTGGTTTACCTTTAGCAATATTTTCTCTGTGGCTCGCCCGTGATGGGTATAGTTCATTTGATTTTAGCATTGCGTGGAACTCAGCTTATGCCTCAGCCATCGCTGCTGTAGTGGCTGTGATTGTTGCCATTCCCGTTGCTCATGCGGCGCTTAGTGGTAAAGCGGGCCGTGTAATGGAGCGTGTGACTTATTTTGGCTTTGGTATTCCAGGTATCGTGATGGGTACCGCGTTGGTATATGGCGGCCTTCAACTGCCATTTTTATACCAAACATTAGGACTTTTAATTATCGCTTATATGTTGCGTTTTTTACCATTAGCAGTCGGCTCCGTACGCACCAGCACCGAACACCTCGACCCAAGTTTAGTTAAATCTGCCCGAGTGCTGGGGGCAAGTCCTCGTGAAGCGTTTACACGCATCACGTTACCGCTGACCATGCGTGGTATAATTGCCGGTGCTGCCTTGGTATTTTTAGAATCAATGCGCGAATTAGAAGCCACCCTACTGCTTGGACCAACTGGATTTGAAACCCTATCAACTTATTTGTGGCGTGTTTACGAAGCGGGCTATTTTGGTCGAGCTGCAATACCCGGCCTATTATTAGTGGTGATTTCTGCATGCGGGTTAGCTATTATGATGTCTGGCGAAAAACGTAACCAACTCGAACACTGAGGATTTAAATTTAAATGCTATCTGTAAGCCAGTTGTCTATAGATTATGGCACTAACCGCGTAGTGAGCGAGCTCAACTTATCGCTCGAAAAAAGTGAAATTCTCATGCTCGTTGGTCCTACGGGCTGTGGTAAAAGTACAATATTGCAAGCACTTGCAGGACTTATACCTATCAGTGAGGGAGAAATCAAACTCGCTAAGTGGAAAGCAACACCTAAACTAACGGTTCCACCAGAAAAACGCAGTGTCGGTATGGTGTTTCAAGATTTTGCCCTATTCCCACATCTAACCGTGGTGCAAAATATCTGTTTTAGATTAAAAGACACAGCCATTGCCGATCACTGGATAAAATTACTCGGCCTTGACGACTTTCGTGATAAAAAGCCTGCAACGCTCTCAGGTGGGCAAAAACAACGGGTAGCCCTTGCTCGCACACTCGCCCACCAACCTGACTTTGTATTACTCGATGAGCCACTTTCTAACCTAGATGCCGCATTAAAAGACATGCTGCGCTGGGATATTCGTAATGCACTCAAAGAAGCTGGCGTTCCTGCTATTTGGGTCACCCATGACCAAGAAGAAGCGCTCTCTATTGGTGATCGTGTCGGAATTTTGCAGGCGGGTAAAATTCAACAACTCGATACCCCAGAGCACTGTTTTAGTATGCCAAGCAATCGCTTTGTCGCACGTTTTTTAGGTGAGGCAAGCTTTATTCGTGGTCAATTTAGTCAAGGTATAGCTCGCACAGATATCGGAAATGTTCCTGCGCACGGCGTAGATTGTGAGAACGGCGATGTCGACGTTCTGTTACGCCCAGACGATGTTGTTCTAGTGCAAGGTGACACAGGTAATAATGGTCATGTTGTGTGGGTGCGCTTTGAAGGCGGCAGTCGTTTATGCGCCGTTGAGCTTGATTGCAAAACACTGGTTACCAGCCGAGTAAGTCATGAAGTGGTCGTAAATCCTGGCGATAAAGTACATGTGTCATTAAGTACATCTCATCCACTTGCAGTTTATAAACGCTAAAATATATTAAACACAAAGCCCATTTTCATGGGCTTTGTGTAGTAATTATACTTTTATAACAAAGTGTTATTAACGGCAACCTTGGCTATTAAAATCAACCACCAAACTTGCGCCATTGCTATTTCCAGCCACTTTTAGATAACCCCAATATTCATTCTGAGCTGAGATATAAATACATTCAGCATTGCCACTATTATTAGACTGCGCTACTTCATTACTGCCATTAGGCCAGCCACTTGCTGCGTAGCTTAAGCTGATATCGCCTGAACCATTTGCTGTTGTAATTGCAATACCATTTTGGCTTTGCACATCGGCAATACTAAACCACATTGGGTCGCTGTTACCTAAGCAAATCACTTCACCATCATTTAAACGCCCATTACTACGGCTTCCTTGAGTCGAACATACATCGGGTACATTTGATGTTGCTTGCGTAAACGATGCCGTAAGCGCTACATTATCAAACGCATTATATCCGCGTAGCATTATTTGATATGTCCCTTGCTCGGCTGGTTCAATAACACATTGCTCATTGTTACCACCAACATATGGACGACAATCATAAATCGCTTCGTTTGGTGTGGCCTCATAACTAACATATAAATCGGCATCACCTGTACCACCCGCGATACTGAATGTAAGTTCGCTTGCGCCTTGCGGAACGACAAAAGTGAAATACTGAAGCTCGTCCTGTAAACCATTTACAGTAACTGATTGACCATTTTGCAGTACCCCATCCCCACCGCTGTTGCCTTGTTCGATACTTGCAGTCGTCGTCACAGATGTACTGGCACCTTCGTTATCAACAACTGTTAAGCTTACATTGTATTCGCCTGCACTCGTGTATGTATGGAATGGATTTGCTGCATTTGATGCACTGCCATCACCAAAATCCCATTGGTAGCTTACAATTGAGCCATCGCTATCTATACTACCATTGCTCGTAAAACTCATTTCACTATTTTGTACACCTGAGTATGGGCCATTTATTTGCGCTATAGGCAAACTGTTTGTTGGCGTGCCTGCCACTAAATCATCGCACCATTGCACAAATTCATTTTCATAACTATTTGCCCACTGTACCGTTTTAGCTTTATAAGCACTCCAGTTCCCGACTCGGGTATGTGCTAGCATGGCATTTACTTCATCATTATGACGCTCAAACATAAAGCGTACAGCCAAATAGCCCCAGCGGTAAATACGGTCTTGATCAAAGCCGTCGTAAGTGGTGGAAAACACTTGTGCTAAGGTATAACGCGAGCCATCACTAATAGTATTTTTAGCCGCATCATTGTTATCTAGATTTGCAACATACTCTGCAACGCCTTCAGACCACCAAACAATATCCTCAGTAGGGGAATTGAAGTTACCATATAAATCAAACCGTCCATCAAGATAATGAACATACTCGTGCTCTAAGTTCCATACATAATGCTCTGCATTGGCATAACTTGCTTCATAGGCAATAAAGTTTGCTTGATTACCTACTACTGATGGGTCACCTTCTAAATACATTCCGCCATTATCGGTATTGATCCCAAAGATTGCGCCTGCATATTTACCGTAATCATCACTGCTATCAAAAATATTAACTTGCAAAAAGTTGTTATTATCATCAGCAACGGGGGTGTTATTCGTTGCTAACTTAGTATGAAATAATCCTTCTTCAGCGCCCATTGCATCACACGCTGCCGCATGCTGGATAGCAGTCATGTTTTGCGAACGAATTTTAATAGTGCTACTACAGCTATAGCTTTGCGATAAAGCTTGTGTAATAAGATCATCCACAAAACCACAAATACCATAATCATTACAATCAGTGTAATAACTTACAGAGTCTGCCGCCGCAAGCCAAACAGCATCTCCATAGCCAAAGCTGCTATAAGTACTAAAAATTGCTTTTAAGCCATTATCAACCGTTGTTTGAATTGAGGTATTTGAATATTGCTTGAGCCTAGCTAATTCACTGGCTGCATTAACGATAAGAAACTGTGCATCCGAGCCAATCATCCATTGTTGTTGCGTAAACGCATTAAGTTTTATAACTAAATCTGTGTCTGTGCCCACAGCTGTGACAAACGCATTATTCCATTGCCCACGATACAGTAAGGTAAAGATACCATTCACTGCACCACGAATATTCCATTTGGTTGCATAGCTTTCATTAAAACGTGTTAGCCATTGTTTTACAACGTTCAAATAACGATGCTGCTGCTCTGAACTGTCCATTGTAATTATCACTTCATTTAATGTTTTACCATGCCCATCGTTGTCATCATAAAAATGGCTATTAGCAACAAATGCATCTATCGCACCGACTACAGCGGTTGTTACCCAAGTAGCAAAGCTCACATTGTCATTATAAAATTCAGCATAAAACCCTGTTCGTAAATATAAAAATAACGCTTCAAGCTCAACGTCTCCACCTCCTGCATAAGTCTGCGAAAGTGACTTTGCATGATTTGCAACAGCGAACATTTTATCTGATGTAAACACTTGGCTTTGTATTGACGCTGAGGCACTAAATAACTCATTAATACAACTTGTACCTTGGCTTTTTATTTCAGTGATAATGCTCGATGTATTTGCACTAGCCAATGCATTTAAATCACAGCTTAAAACAGCAGCCTGATGACTCATAATGCGGGCGCTAAAAAGCGATGGCTGACTTTCTACCTGAGCAACCGGCGCCTTTTCATTGTGGAGCTCCTCAACTCCATGATGGTGTACTCGTTCAATGACAGCAGACAGGGGCTTAAAAGTTCGTTCATTCAACGTATTTGCCAGCGTTACAGAACTCATACCTAATATAGGAAGAGCCAAAATCAATGTGTTAATTTTCATAATATACCTTTAATTATTTTTTATCTTTCAACCCAAAAGGGGTACTTGAAAACACATTTGTAACATTTAATTATCATTGCATACAATATATTTTATATACCATTAACGAATATCAATATATTAGTTTTACAAAAATAAATTAAATTAATACCTTTTAACTAATTTATAAATATGAATAATTAATGGATAAATAAATCGCCCAGGGGATTTTTTATCAAAACGAGCAAAACGAAGTTTTTATTGAGGAGAATTCAGCAGAGGTGAGCGTAGGAGTCTGCTCACCAATATTGATTTTTTAATTTTATATCACTGTTTTAAAAGGTTTTGTAATGCATCGGCTGACATTGATTTAGCATACATCCATCCTTGGCCGTAATTAACACCAGCACTCTTTAAGATCGTTTCTTGTTCTGGAGTTTCGATTCCTTCAGCAATGCAGATATAATCGAACTTTTTAACCAGCTCCATAATATTTGGGATCAAAGATGCTTTTATACCTTCTGTGGTTATATCTTGGACAAACGTTCTATCTATCTTAAGTTGGCTAAAGCTCAAGTGGTGAAGGTTAGATAAATTAGAGTAACCTGTTCCAAAATCATCAATAGAGAGCGAAAAACCTGCTGAGGCTAATTTTTTTAACTCATTATGTGCAGTGTTTGAGTCAAGGTACTCATCTTCAGTGATCTCTAAACAAATACTAAATTTTGATTTCAGTAGCGCCGGCATTTCTAATAATTTAGACACATTTGCGCATTTTACATCATACGGAAATATATTCATTGATACTTTAAAGTCATCAGGAAGTTCACTGTCTTCATTAAGCTGTGCCATTACGGTGTTAACCATAGTAGATGTAAAAGCCCACGTTTGATTATATTGACGTAATAAGGGAATAAATACATCAGGTCCAATAACACCAAGCTTATCTTTAAAGCGCGCTAATACTTCGCAACCCACGACTCGATGAGTATGAAGATCGACTATTGGCTGGTACTCCCAATAAAAAGCTCCCTTAGTGAGCCCTCTTCGAACTCTGCGCCCGATGGAGCGTTTAGTTGCCATGTAATAACTGGTCAATAATCCACTTGAAAGCCCTATTGAGGCACACAAAATCAATGCAACAATAAATAGAGCTTTATTGTCAGATATAAAATCGCGCCAAGGGTAAATAATTGCCACACAATAACGGCTATTAATTTGGCTACAGGTAACTAAACTCTCGTAGGGTAGTATGGAACGACTAACTTGATCGTAGATACCATTATGTCCTGCAAGGTGATTCGTACCATCTGTATTTTTATAAAAAACTTGCCAAAAACTAGATCGAATCGATTCAGGCTCTATAGCCCCTGGTTGAATCACCATATTATAATGACCTTGGCGAACAAGAATTCCCTGCATTCGCCGATTAGGAAATAACAATAAACTTAACGAAGGTTCAAACTTCACACTTATTCCCTTCGACTGCACATAATCTGGCTGTATCTCGTTTACAGGAGATTCCAATACACCTGTACCTGTCGTGCAAATTAATTTATCACCAACCAAAAAACCAATATCAATCGCATACTCAGCATCAAAAAGTGCTCTACGCATAGCTAATAGCGTCTTATCATCGCATTGGGTATAACCTAGTAAATTTAACGGAGTAAGTAATTTGTCTCTTTCAATTGACGCTGCATCTATATGTTTAAGGAGATGTGCCGTATCGGTAAGTTTATCGTTAATTATTTGACTACTTGCAATAACCGTAAGGATTATAATGCCTAAGCCAAAAATCATAATACCGGAAAACACAGCAAATAATGATTTTTGCGGATACTTTTTCATTTTTAAAACAGAGCAACTCTATTGATATCATTATGTTTATTTGCCTAGCTTAGATTACTATTCACGTTTAATCCATCTTCCTACCTAACTTTTTGCTGCAACAATTAAATTAACCTTAACGAAACCAGTCTGTTACAAAGTGTAACTAACTATTATGCTGTGAAGTACACTTTTTTAATTAACAGACTTTTTTACTAGCCCCTCGGATAAAATGATATTTGTGCAATTAACACTTTGATTCAACGCTAAATATGATAATTTACGTATTCATAAGAGAATATCTGGTTATACATTGACATGACTAAAAAAAACCACTGGACGCTAAAAAGTATTGCTAAAGAATTAGGTGTTTCAAATGCAACGGTATCCAATGCATTTAATCGCCCCGATCAGCTTTCTAAAAGCCGTCGAGAGTCTATTTTAGCTGCATGTAAAGAGCTTGGGTATTTTGGTCCAAATAAAGCAGCGCAATCACTTCGTCGTGGTAAATTTAATATTATTGCTTTAGTACTCCCTGATAGCGTTGAATACATGGTGTCAGATCCAGTTGCGAGTAGTTTTATGCGTGGTGTGGCATCTGTACTTGAGAAAAACGGTAATAACCTTTTATTGTTCTCAGGCAATAACGATAATTTAAACAGTGTAGTCGATTTTGTTGATGGCTTTATTTGTTATGGCCGCCCACGTAATCAGCTCTTAGTTGAACAATTAAAAATTGTTCCAAAACATGTTGTTACTGTCGACTTTGACATAGGCCGTAACGCTTCTGTGAATATCAATAATGAGCAGGCGAGTTATGAAGTAGCAAAACATGCACTGACAAGTAAAGATGATCAGGTGGCAATTTTAGGGCTACGTTTGCTTGATGAAAATGTGTTATGTCGTGTCTATGAGCATCATGAATGTGAAGCAGGACAATCAATTGCACATCAACGCTTACGCGGATACCAAACGGCATTATCAGAACTTGCCATCCCTATTGCTGAAGATAGAATTTGGAATATACCTGAAAGCAGCGAACGATTTGCAACTATTGCTGCAAAAGAAGCGCTATCGAGCATACCTCGCCCCACTGTTTTATTATGTATGAGTGATTTAATTGCCTTAGCAGCTATGCGAGAGGCTTTGACACTCGGGCTAACTATTCCAGACGATATTAAAATTGTGGGTTTCGATGGCATAGATGAAGCTAAACGCTTTGTACCAACGCTAACGACAATTCACCAAAATAGTGAAGAAAAAGGCGCATTAGCAGCGCAATTATTTATGAGTAAAGAAGAAGAAAAAGCACTTATTAACTGCCATTTGCAAGTAGGGCAAAGTGGCTAAGATACCCAAATCAGCTCAAGGTGTGATATGGGTATAAGTGCTTATTGTCGAATGAAATAATTTAACCGAGTAAATCACTTAGCGATGTAAGGGTCTGCTCATTTTCAGTGTGTTCGATAATTAACGCTTCACGACGCTCAAAGTTCACTCTAAGCTCAATTGCTATGTCATTTAGCTGCCATTTCAGAGCACATTCGTTAGCACTTCCTGCTACACTAAATTCACCGTTAAATGCGTTATGCCTATTACGTATAGAAATTAACTTTAACAGGCCTTGTACTACAGGCTTCGCTAATGATCGACTTATCTGTTCTGTGTCTAAATACGGGCGATTAATATCACGACCAACATTCGTGCTTGTTAGTAATTCCATGTCATTTTCACACGCAAATAATCCGCCGTAATAGACTTGCGGTACGCCTGGGGCAAAAAATTGTATTGCGCGAGCTACCAAGTAATCAAAGTCACTGGCGCCTAATGCATTATAATACGTACAATTTACTTGGTATAAGTCGACATTGCTGGCAGCTGCGCCTGTAGCTTGACGGCTTTGATCATGACTATTTGCATGAATCGTCTCAACCAAGTTATCAATTTGTTCGCCATTTAGTAGCCCCGCTTTATCACCCATTGGTCCCGCATCAATGATGCCAATGCCATCATGGGTATCAAGCACCGTTAAACAGTTTCGAGGTGAAATTTCTAACCATTGCACCAATGCATCGCTATTGTTAGTAAATAAGCTATGTAATATTAATGGTGGTAATGCAAAATCATAAACCATATTCACACGTTTTGCGACTTCAACCTGAGTTTGATAATGGCTGTGGATCTCAGCAATTGTTTCCATCCCTAATTCATTCGCTTTAGCTGAAAGTTTATCAAGATAATCAAATGTTTGATCAAGCATAAAACAGTTTGTACCGGCCTCTTTTATCGCATAACCAGCAGCATCTAAACGAATAATATTAACGTTATTTTGTGAGAACTTTGTCAGCACATTATCTAAATATTCAACACCTGCTGATGACTTCACATTGATATCGATTTGATTATCAGTAAACGTCGTCCAAAACTCATGTGTTTCTGCGTCTGCACAGGTTATTGGCGTAAAGCAACTTCCTGGGCGCGGGCGATAAATCGCTTGTTGCTCAGCATCACTCATGCCTTTTGGAAAAACATTTTCTTTTGTTAAGAACAAATCCCAATAAACTGATTTTTTACCATTTTTTAGCACATCTTTAAATTGATATGATTGCGCTGACACGTGATTAACAATCAAATCAGCCATCAAATCATACTCTTTACCTAAATTTTGAATGTCTTGCCAAGTGCCAATACGCTCATCAACAGCGCTATGATCAATAGGGTCAAAACCTGCATCACTGCCATCAATTGGGTTATAAAAAGGTAATAAATGTACCCCACCAAAAACCTCTTCAAGGGGGCCATTAAGTAAGTCGGTTAAAGCGTTAATGTCTTTACCTGTAATTCGATCTGCATAGGTGATCAGTTGAACTTTATTCTTCATCATGTGTAAATACCAAGTTGAATCTTAATCGATTAAGATATATCTTTAACTACGAAACCAATTTTTACAAGAAGTTTTTACAACTTTGATACAAAAACGGTGTGGTTAAACTATGATTTAATAATTAATCTATTGAGTTAATTACTAAAATGCTTAGCCACCTGACGAGGATATAAAGATGAATAAAACACACACACTCGTTAGCAATGCTTCATTGCAACACATACGCTGGTTAACATATATGATGTTTTTTATGTTTGCCATGACATCAGATGCAGTTGGTATGATCATCCCAGAGTTAATAAAAGAATTTAACTTAAGTATGACACAAGCCAGCGCATTTCATTATGCACCTATGGCCCTGATTGCCTTGAGTGGACTATTTTTAGGTTTTCTAGCTGACAGTTTTGGTCGAAAGCAAACCATTATGCTCGGTTTATTTATATTTTCTATAAGCTGCTTTTTGTTTGCGTTAAGCAGCAGTTTTATTATCTTCGTGATACTTTTATGCCTCATTGGTTTGGCCATTGGCCTTTTTAAAACAGGTGCTTTAGCCCTGCTTGGTGATATATCACATAGTAACAATGAACATACTAAAACCATGAATAAAGTCGAAGGCTTTTTTGGCATAGGCGCTATAGTTGGGCCTGCTTTAGTGAGTTTTTTATTAACCCAACAAGTTAGTTGGACATATCTGTATATTATTGCGGGCTTTATGTGTTTGATCCTCGCAGTACTGGCATGGCGTGCAGAATACCCACCTGTTGTTAAAACCACAGAAAAACCGACCTCTTTTGCCACAACCATGAAAATGGTCAGAAATCCTTATGCTTTGGGCTTTTCACTCGCTATTGCATTGTACGTTGCAACCGAAGTAGCTATTTATGTATGGATGCCTACTCTATTGGCTGACTACACAGGGTCTTGGACCTTAATGGCTACTTACGCTTTAACAATTTTCTTTATCTTACGTGCCGCCGGACGATTTATTGCCGTATGGTTACTCAATCGCTTTAGCTGGCAAAGTGTTATGGTTTGGCTAAGCTTAGGTATCGCTCTTTGTTACGTGGGTACATTAATTGGAGGTGTGGACGCCGCAGTCTTGTTATTGCCTCTTTCAGGTTTGTTTATGTCTATGGTTTACCCGACACTTAACTCAAAAGGCATTTCATGTTTTGCTGTACAGCAACATGGTGCCGTTGCTGGGGTGATTTTATTTTTTACCGCCCTTTCCGCAGCATTAGCACCCCTATTTATGGGGGTGATCAGCGATATGTTTGGCCATGTACGCTATGGCTTTATTCTCGCAACAGGGTTCGCTGTATTACTGTTTATAGCTATGCTGTACAACTATTTTAAAGACCCTTCGGCAGCGGCTTTGCAACAAATTAGCTCTCTAAAAGAATAATTTGATGTAAATAGACTCAAATAAAATGTCTTTAAAAACAACAATAGTTAAAAAAAGTACGATTAACCAGCAAAAAAAAGTTGCTTAATGTAAAAACTTTGTTATTTTTACTTAATCGATTAAGTAAAAATAACAACCCACTGGGTGAGTAATCAACGAGGCACACAATGACAACATACAACACATCACTTTATTTACTTAGTTCACTCGCTTTAGCTGTTAGCCAAGGGCTGTATGCTGAAGAGACACAACAAACTGATCAAGCAAAAAAAGGCTTAGAGACTATTGTTGTAACCGGCGTACCAAGACGCACGACAATAATGGCATCGAGCGTGTCAGTAAGCAGCGTTTCTTTAGATGAAATCCAAGTTGCAACACCTCGCTCTACAGCTGAAGCATTTAGAATTATCCCTGGTGTTCGTTCCGAATCAACCGGTGGCGAAGGTAATGCAAACATTGCAGTTCGCGGCTTACCCGTTGCATCGGGTGGTGCAAAATTTTTACAATTGCAGGAAGATGGCCTCCCTGTAATGCAATTTGGTGATATCGCGTTTGGTAATGCTGACATTTTCATGCGCCTAGATAGCACAGTGCAAACTGTTGAGTCTATCCGTGGTGGTTCAGCATCAACTGCTGCCAGTGATGCACCAGGCGGTATTATTAACCTTATTTCCAAGACCGGTGAAGAAGAGTCAGGCAGTGTTGCAACAACTATTGGTTTAGACTACGACTCTTTAAGAACTGATTTTGAATATGGCACCTACTTAAACGACAGTGTTCGCTTTCATGTTGGTGGCTTTATTCGCCAAGGTGAAGGCCCGCGTGAAGCTGGCTACACAGCAAATAAAGGCGGTCAGATTAAAGCTAATATCACTAAAGAGTTTGATACAGGTTATGTACGCCTTTACTATAAGCATTTAGATGACCAAAGCATTGGCTATTTACCTATGCCTATGTACTCTGATGGCAGCTCAATTGAGGGCTTTGATGCACAGTCAGATACACCCCACTCTGCACAATTTTTATCTACAACTCGCCTTGATGGCAACAATCAAATCAGCCAAGGCGACATGCGAAATGGTATGAACCCGCAAGTTGACGCCGTTGGTTTTGAAGCTGTATTTGATCTTGATAACGACTGGCGTATTGAAAACCGCTTTAGAAAATCATCAGTAAGCGGTAACTTTACTTCACTAATACCTGCAGAAGTTGGCAACGCAAACGATATTGCTGCCAGTATTGCAGGCTCAGGCGCTACGCTAAGTTATGCCACTGGTGGGGCGCAAGGGCAAGCATTTACCGATGACCTTGCTATGCGCATTCATACATTTGATGTAACCATGAATGATTTCGGCTCTATTGTTAATGATTTAAAGCTTACAAAAGAATTTGGCGAAGATACCAGCCTAACATTTGGTTATTATGCATCAAGCCAAACTATTAGCATGTCATGGCTTTGGAATTCTTACCTAATGGAATTAAAAGGCGATAATGCGGCTTTACTAGACGTATACGCAGCAAATGGCGATAGCTATTCTGATAGCGGTTTATATGCATATGGCACTCCTTTCTGGGGCAACTGTTGTCAGCGTAACTACGATACTGACTACGAAACGCGCGCGCCGTATGTTGCTTTTTCAACAAAGCTAGGTGATGTAAGTATTGATGCCAGTGCACGCTATGATAGTGGTGAAGCACGTGGTAATTACGCTGGTGCTGTGACATCAACGGTTGATATGAACCGCGATGGTTCAATTTCAATTCCTGAACAAAATGTAGCTGGTATTGATATTAGTAACCCAAGTATTGTTAATTACGACTGGGATTACGCATCATATTCTGTTGGTGCAAACTACCAGATCGATCCAAGCTTTGCTGCTTTTGCTCGCATAAGCCAAGGCGGACGCGCAAACGCTGACCGCTTATTATTTGGTAAAGTCGCGGCTGATGGCTCTGTGGCTGATGAAGATGCTGTTGATGAAGTAAATCAGTATGAGTTTGGTGTTAAAAAGCGCTTTGACTCACTCTCTGTTTTCGCAACTGCGTTTTATGCAGAAACAGAAGAGCAAAACTTTGAAGCAACATCACAAAAGTTTTTCGACCGCGAATATGAAGCAAAAGGGATTGAGCTTGAATCAACTTACTTCTTAGACGCGTGGGATTTTCGCGGTAACTTAACGTGGACCGATGCTGAAATTGCTAAAGACGCACTAACCCCAGATGTTGTAGGTAATACACCACGTCGTCAAGCAGATTTTATTTACTCACTAATGGCACGTTATAACTTTAATCAAGGCTCTGCTGGCCTTAACTTTATTGGCACTACCGATGCGTATGCTCAAGATAACAATGACCTTAAGTTTGATGGCTATACACAAGTAAATGGTTTTGTAAGCTATGACTTAACTGAAAACCTCAATCTTGCGTTTAATGTTAACAACCTCTTCGATACTGTGGGTATTACCGAGGCTGAAGAAGGCAGTGTGCCAGAGAATAACATTATTCGAGCACGTGCAATCAATGGTCGTACAACATCACTCACATTAAAGTACATGTTTAACTAATTAAGTCACTCTCCCTCTGTTTGTGCCCAGCCTTTAGCTGGGCTTTTTAAGGTTACAAAACATGAACAAATTACTAAGTTATGGCGAACTTCTCATAGATATGTTGCCTCATGACAATAGAAATTCGGCTTACTCGCCCATTCCCGGTGGTGCACCCGCTAACGTAGCTGTAGGCTACGCAAAGCTTGGCGGTAGTGCTACTTTTTGTGGTGGGATGGGAGATGATAATTTTGCAAAATTATTAACCAACTCATTAATTGAGTACAATGTTGGCACTGATTACTTGTTCACCATAAAAGATGCTCAAACTGCTATGGTCATTGTCAGTTTAGATGAGCAAGCCGAACGCAGTTTTAACTTTTATCGCCATAAAACAGCTGACTTATTAATTAATGAACAGCACTTAGAAAAAATTGAATGGAAAGATTTCTCTGTACTGCATTTTTGCTCAAACACTCTAACAGACTCCCATGCAGCAAACGCGACCGTGACCGCACTCGAGCATGCTTGTCAGCATGATTTATTAATCAGCTTTGATGTTAATTTACGCTATAGTTTGTGGAAAACCCCCGATCAAATTGAAAACGTAGTAGCGCGCTGCTATGGTTTATGTGACATCATAAAATTATCCCGAGATGAACTACAATTCTTAGCTAATAAAAAAGGGGTAACCCCACATTGCTATCTTGAAGAATTACTCACTCTGGGAGTTAAACTGATCTTTGTCACTGATGGACCTAACCCAGCCAAAGCAATAAGCCGTACATTTTCTATAGAACAAAATGCTCCAGAAATAACAGCATTAGATACAACCAGTGCTGGTGATGCATTTATAGCGGGTGTTTTGTTTTATTTCCATCATTTTAACTCGAACACCCCCGTTAATGAGCAAATTATTAATGAGCAAATAGTCGCCCAAGCGATGGCTTTTGGCTTACGCTGTGGTTCAAAGGCATGTCTAAAAAAAGGGGCTTTTCCCGCACTACCTTATCTAGAAGATGTGTTAACAAACAAACTTAACTAAATGAGTATAGTTAACCTGAACTCTGGATAATAAATCTATCTCCAGCGGCTACTTTCAACGCAAACTGCGTTGAATTTACTTGCAATAGGCTAGCTATTGACGCGTAAATTCGCCTTGTTATCGCTAAAAGTCTCCGGCTGGAGACTAATAAATATATTTGTGATTTAATATCAATACATTAGTACATCTCTTAACCAGAGTTCAGGTTAGTTACTTAATTCAAGCGATATTGATAATACATACCTTGCAACTAACACCTCTAATATCGTTAATAAGCTAACCATGATCGGAATATCAAGCACAAAAAAAGCGAGCAAATTACTGCTCGCTTTTTTATCTCAACTCGCGATTACTGCGCTAGCGGTTTCTTATGTTTCGAGTGCGTTATAACAAGCCCTATTAGTCCTACTACAGCAACAACTGCACCAATTGGTTTACCAAAATCACTTGATAAATTAAAGCCAATGGCCGCAGTCATTATGTACGAAAGAGTCACTGCGGTGGCAATTACTGCAGGTACACTTGCTATCCAGTGGAACGCGCCACGGTCAAATAAGTACTTAGTTGCCAGCCATAATACACTGGTCGATAACAACATATTTGAGAACGCAAAATAACGCCAAATAAGTGAGAAATCGAGTTTTGTCATAAAAAAGGCTATGGTCAAAATTGGCACAGCTAATAATAAACGATTGCGTAAACTTTGCGGTATATTAAAGGCATCAACCACAGTCAAGCGCAGCGAACGAAACGCTGTATCACCTGAAGTGATAGGGAATACCGCAACAGCGATAATAGCCATAATGCCACCCAGTACACCTAAATAACTATTGGCAATGTGGTTAACCACCAGCCCTGGGCCACCTAAATCAAGCATTGATTTTAAGCCTTCATAGCCTTCAGGGAATGCAGCAATACCGGCAAGTGCCCATACACAGCCGACAATACCTTCACACATCATAGCGCCATAATAAACTGGGCGTACGTACTTTTCGTTAGTTAAACAGCGCGCAATGATAGGCGCTTGCGTTGAGTGAAAACCACTAATAGCACCACAGGTTATAGTAATAAACAATAACGGCCAGGTTGGTAGTCCATCAGGGTTTGGCGATAAGAAGTCATGTGCGTGATCTGCTTCAAAGTAAGCTAAAAAATCGCCTGCAACAGGTAGATGCGGTGCATTCATTAATAATGACACGGCAACTGCCACTGTCATCACAATCATTAGTAAACCAAAGATTGGATAAAAACGTGTAATTATTTTATCTATTGGCAGTAAAGTGGCTAAAAAGTAATAAGCTAAAATAGCCAACACCCAAAATGTATTATTGGCTAAAAAGGTGTCTTTGAATAAATCTAAGTTACTCAATAAACCCGCTGGGCTCATGATAAATACAACACCCACAAAAAACAGTAGCATGGCGGTGAAAATTAACATAAAGCCTTTAAACACCACATTGTAATACTTACCAGCTATCTCAGGTAAACTTTTGCCATCTTCTTTTATGCTCATTACACCTGAGAAGAAATCATGAACAGCACCACCTAGTACATTACCCAATACAATCCATACCAATGCGACAGGACCATATAACGCGCCAAGGATCGGGCCAAAAATAGGCCCTACACCGGCAATGTTTAAAAATTGAATTAAAAATGCACGAACTGGATGAATTGGTACATAATCAACACCTTCGCTAAAACGCGTTTGTGGTGTGGCTACAGTCGAGTCCATACCCGCTTGTTTTTCTACAAAAGGACTATAGAACTTATAGCCCAGTATTAAAATAGTTAGACAGATGAAAAAGATTATCATTAGCACGTTTCTCTTTTTTTATGAGTGTATTAGAGCGTGTTGTCGGCCGCTCCGCCTTTCAATCCGTGAATAATCGCCGCACGTTATCAGTGCTTGGCTCGATAAACAATTAGACTATAAGATAATATTGCAAAATACATAGGTACAAAGTACTCATACCTACAAATCATAGGCAACAAAAAAGCGGTTAATAAAACCGCTTTTAAAAAAACCGCTTTCTAAATAGCAGTTGGATCACACAGGATCCATAAACTCATTAATTTGTTGATGGCTTAAAATTGGCGTAGCCCCCTGACTTTCTGCAACCATGGCCCCCACAGCACATGCAAAGTCAACGCTGTGTTGAGGAGCATTACTACTACACAATTGGTATATAAGCGCACCTAAAAATGAATCCCCAGCACCCACAGTATCAACCACATTGATTAAATAGCCAGAGTTGTAGTAATTAACCCCTTTAATCGTAAGTAAAGCACCGTGGCTGCCTTTAGTTACGCATAAGTAATCTGTATTCGTGTGCTTTGCGATAAATGCGAGGTTTTGCTCAAGTGAGTGATGCTTACAACCCATAGCTTTCGCTATCTCATAAAGCTCATCATCGTTAAGCTTGATAAAGTCTGCTTTATTCATAAGCTCTATTAAGGTATCAAGCTTATAATGAGGAGCACGAAGATTAACATCAAATACTTTAAAGTTCGCCACCTCAAGTAGTTGCTGTAAAGTAGCATGAGAGTGAGCACTGCGGCCAATGAGGCTACCAAATACAAATACATCATCCGTAGACACTTTGTTTACTAATGTATCGGTTAAAGCAATGTTATCCCATGCCGTATCCGCGACAATGGTATAACTTGCACTGCCACTATTATCGAGTGTCACTTCAACAGTACTTGTCGGTTTGCTGTTTGTTGCGATGAAGTCACAACTAACGCCCCTAGCGGCTATTTCACCGAGCAATTCACGGCCAAGCTCATCATTACCTACCGCGCTTATCATATCCGCTTTAATACCTAGTGCGTTTATGCGAACACACATGTTTAAAGGCGCACCACCTAATCGCTTACCGGAGTCAAAGCAATCCCATAAAACTTCACCAAAACAGCTAATAGTTAAATCGCTGGCTACTTTTTGCTTTATTAATACACTCATTTTTATTTACCCTTTTTAGCTAAGGTTGCAGCCATTACATCTTTTATTTGGCTCTGGGGTGCATAAATTGCAGCTATTGCATGAGTATACTGGCTGATAAACTCTTCATTATCGGCTAAGTCACCAAAAAGACTTTCAAGTTCAATAAATGACGTCGGCTTTATTGTCGTTAACTTAGCCGCGGTACTTAACTCTTGAGCCATATCATCATGAATTTCAAGCGTTTCACCTTGTTGATTTACACCCTTATCACTGTATAGGCACCAACTTGCAATTACCAATGTGGCCAATGCAATATCTCGCTCTTGGATAAGATTGTCACTGATAGTTGCGATTAAAAATTTAGGTAATTTTGCTGAACTTTGTGAGCAAATACGCGCGAGGCTGTCTTTAATATTTGGGTTAGCAAAACGCTCGATTAAAGTATCTTTGTAGCTATCAAGATCAATACCATGAAGTTCATCCAACAGAGGTGTTACTTCTAAGTCCATAAATGAACGAAGATATTTAGCGAATAATGGATCGGATACCGTTTCATCAATGGTACTATAACCATGAAGTTCACCTAACAACCCAAGCACTGAGTGACCTGCATTTAATAAACGAATTTTCATTTTTTCATAAGGCGTAACATCGCTGACAAACTGCGCACCAACAGTATCCCAGTCAGGGCGACCATTACTAAACGAATCTTCAATAACCCATTGAGTAAAAGACTCACACGTAATTGGCCAACCATCTGTAAGACCGTAGGTTTGGCTCACATAATCAATATCAGACTGTTTAGAAATCGGCGTTATACGATCAACCATCGCATTAGGAAATGCAACATGTTGCTCAATCCAATGCGCTAATTCCGCATCTTGTTTAAGCGCAAAAGCTAATAACATTTTTCGCGTAACGTGTCCGTTATGTTGAATGTTATCGCACGATTGCACTGTAAATGCCGCAAGGCCTTGCTCTTTGCGTAGTTTAAGCGCCGCAGTTATATAACCAAAAGCAGTAATTGGTTCTGATGGATTAGCAATATCATGCACAATATCGGGGTTAGTATAATCAAACTCCCCAGTAGCAGGGTGAAAATTGTAACCGCCTTCGGTGATGGTTAAAGACACTATCTTTGTCTCTGCGTGTGCTAGTTTATCAATAACTGCTTGTTTGTTTTCTGGTGCAAACAAGAACTCCACCATTGAACCTATAACCGTGTTTTCAACACGCCCATTTGGATGCCTAATAGTAAGTGTATAAAGATTGTCTTGTTTGGCCAGAACATCTCGCAAACCACGGTTTGCTTCTAACAGACCAACGCCGCAAATTCCCCACTGCTCGTTCCCAGGGGTTTTAAGCAACTCATTTATATAAGCTGCTTGATGCGCACGGTGAAAGCCGCCCACACCTATGTGTACAATACCTGCTTTAACTTTGCTACGATCGTAAGTAGGAACATCAACAATACTCGATAATGAAGCAATATTGTGCTGATTTAGCTCAGTAGAATGAGCTTGTGTGTGTTGTAATTTGGTCATATCGTTGCCTTACTAAACAGATTTACGATGAGGTATTCAATGCTTTATGACGCTTGAGCGACCAGTAAGCAGTTGCAAAATAAAGAAGCGTACAGATGAAGCACACTATTTCAAAAAGTGATTTGTTATCTTTATAAATGCTCATAGTGTCGCTAAAAAACATCACTTGGCTGGCAAAAATAAAAATAGTGATTAATGATAATGTTGATATCGCATTTAATACTTTCGTAAACACTGATGAGTCAATAACAACAGGTGAAAGGGTTTTAGCCGCTTCTTGCTGATACGCCTTAATTGCTTTTAACTCTTGTTCATCTGCAATAATTGCATCGCTGTAATCTTCATCAGCGCCATATTTTTTAGCTAAGGCGGTGTATATAACGATGGTAAAAAACCATGTAGGAATAAATAAATAATAAAACGACATCACATCAAGCGCATTTAAACCAAAACCAAATACCAATGCAGCAGCCCAAGAAGCAATGGCAGGTACACTGCGAGTAATATTTTTATATTTAGCCCAATAACGTGTTAAGCCAATTTTAGGAAATAACACGTGCTCAGCAAATACAATGCCGCCCACAGGCACAACTAATAAACCAGCGTAGGTAAGTAGCGGTAGCATTTGTGAAAATACAAATGGGAAACACGCAATAATTACAGTGACCACACCAACAATAGCGGTTGTGCGTTCACGTGATTGATTAACAAATATAGATTGCGCTGCAAGGCCTGCACGGTAAAGGTTTGCGTTAGCCGTTGTCCAACCAGCAATAATAACTATAACAAAACCAGTCCAACCTAATGCATGGTATGCAACGTCGCCCGGATCCAGTGATGAAATCGTTGTTTTTAGTAATACCGCAACACCTGCGCCCATAATACCCGCAGAGATCCACGCTAAGTAATGACCAAAAAACATGCCCACACCAGAGAACAAACCATAGCTTTTACGTTTCGCAAATCTAAAAATAGCCATGTCGATTAAACCAAAGTGGGTAATTGAATTAGCAGCCCATGCAAAGCCAATCACTTCTAAGAGACCAATGCCCTTTTCACCATCAGCATTTGTTCCGGTCCAAATTGAAGCGTCGCCTATCGCAATAAAGTCACTAAACCCTGATAATGTGGTTGACCCCAATACGTGATTTGATAACTCAGGAAAAAGCACGAACGAGCCACCCACAAAAATAACAAATAGCCACGGCGCGCACAGTTTTGAAAAGTCAGCAACCGTAGAAAAACCATACATAGCGACAAACACCACGATAGAGCCAACGGCTAAAACAATGGCTACAAACGACAAGCTATTTGGATACCAGTCAAGCTGCGCGGGTATATCAAACAAAAACCGCACTGCGGTGGAAGAGACCGTGATCATCGCCGCTGATATCACACTAAAAATAACTACGTTAGCCCAGTTATAGAGCTTGGTCATTGAGTTACCAGCAATTTTGTTTAAGTAGTTATATAAACTCAAGCGGGTTTCTACTGCGATGGGCGCTGTGATAAGCCACCAAGAACACATAGCAAGTAAATTACCAATTAATAAACCGAGTAATATATCCATTGTTGAGGCACCGAGAGCCACAAATGTTGCACCAATTACAAACTCAGTGGCTGCAACGTGTTCACCTGCATATAGCCCAGCAAAATGCTTCCAGCCATGAAGCTTATGTTGAGCAACCGGTAGCTGCTCCTCATTTACCTCACTAAAATTAGGTGTGTTTTGATGTGTTGTCATTATCACTTCCTATACCCGTGTCATTGTTAGTACCCTTGTACGAATAACGATTTAAGGCGTGTTATTAATTTTTATGAAATACGTTTAAGAATTTGTTCAGCAGTATATTCATTAGTAATTAACGAATTAATCAGCTTGCCTTTCAAAGCGCTTGTTAGAGCAGTCACTTTTTCAGGGCCTGCAGCAATACCAAAGACAGGTTTATCTGTATTAATTTGTAGTGGCGTACTCAATAAGCACTGAGTGAGCTCGTTACTAATAAGCTTACCGTTTTCGTCATAAAGCCAACTTACAACCTCGCCTGCTACGCCAGTCTCTTGAAATGAGTGCAGTTGTTCAGGCTCAATAAAACCATCCATAAGTAATGGTGAGTTTTTTGTCATATGGCCTATTCCCACGAAAGTCGCATCGGCATTCGCAGCTAATTGGAAGATATTTTTAACGGGAGCTAAGTCGTGTAATAAGTGTTTTTGCGCTTGTGTTTGTGCAAATAAAGGCAGAGGTAACGGGAAATGCTTAGCATTAACACGGTTAGCCATACTCACTACAATATCAAATTTTGAAGCTGAGCCATCTTGCATCATATTGCCCACTATCGAGACTAATTTATGCTGTTCGCAATCCATGTTAGGCAGCTCTTCAATACATGCTTTTAATGAGCGCCCAGTTCCAAAGGCAAGTGTCTTAGGCTGTTTTGATTTTAAGTAACGCTCTAATATTTTTGCTCCACTTTGTGCAAGGCCGTAAGTAGAATTAATATCAGTTGGATCACTGGGTGCAACCTCACATTCTAATAAATTAAATGCTGTTTTTAGCTGCTCGGCAAGTTCCATGCACCGTGTTATAGGATGCTCTAATCTAACTTTGATTAAACCTTCGCTTACAGCGAGTGCAATCAGTCGTTGCGCTGATTGACGTGATACATCTAATTTTTGCGCTATCTCATCTTGTGTATTTTTTGCCACATAATAAAGCCACGCCGCACGTGCAGCATCTTCTAGTTTTTTTAGTTCGCTGTTTGATTTTTGTTTCATAATAACGACTTACTTTTAAGCTCTGGATGGGAATTAAAAAACGACTGCCAATGATCAAGCAATGCAACTTCAGGGAAGTTTATATGTACATGATTAACACCCTTCTCTAAATGCTGACCGCCAAAATAGTGCATGACTTGCATATTTGCGCTTATTGCAGCTTGAATGCCTGCGCTACTATCCTCAATTACTAAACAGTTTTGCGGCAAAACACCCATCTGATTAGCGGCATGTAGAAATAAATCTGGCGCTGGTTTACCTAAAGTAACTTCTTCACTGGTAAATATCTTTGTAAATAATGAGTCAAATTTAACTGCATGTAATGCTTTTTGCGTTCTTTGTAAACTGCTACTAGTTGCGATACAAAATGGTACATTTAAGTTTAACAATATGTTCTTAATACCTGCCGTTGGCTGTAAGTGCTCTGCAAACATAGTAACCAGCGTGTGCCTGTAATCGCTTTCAAACTGATGTGGTAAATTAACCTCAAAAGCGGTTGCTATTTTCTCGCTAACTGATTTAAAGCTACAACCTAAAAAATGACGCTGAACATAATGCATGTCTATATTGATATTAAAATCTTTTAACATGTCTATTAACACTCGGGCACTTAGTACCTCGCTATCAATAACAACACCGTCACAATCAAATATAACTAGCTCTATCTTATTGGCCATTTGCCACCTTTTTGTGCAATTAAACCTATCACTCACCAATTTGGGCATTAGCCCACAGAGCGAGCATATTCTCTTCTATATGGATAAATGTCAATAAAAAGTGAATATCTAATGCACCAGAATGAATATCATTGGTGAAAAAAAGGAATAAAAACCTGTAGTTTCAAATGAGTTAACGTCAAGCATAAGACTTAAGTCTAAGAGTGATTAAAAGGCACTACAACGAACCAATCCAAAATACTAATCACAACAATCTAAACAATCAATTTTACCGAAATAAAAACATTCCATACACTGGGTTCAATTAAAGGGCTTGCACGGCGCAAGTTTATAAATAGATAAGGCCAACATATGAATACTCAATTAAACATAATAAACAATAGAGCAGCTCTAACATTAAGTGCCCTTGCGCTAGCGGTCGCATTACCTGCAAGTGCAGCTACTACACTAACAAAAGACAATGGCGCAGCCGTTGGCGATAATCAAAATTCAATCACTGCGGGTGAACGCGGTAGTGTGTTACTTGAAGATGTGCAGTTAATTCAAAAGTTACAACGTTTCGCTCGCGAACGAATTCCTGAGCGTGTGGTGCATGCCCGTGGAACAGGTGCACACGGCGTGTTCGTTGCAAGTAAAGAATTAGACGATTTAACTATAGCGGCACCATTTAGCGAAGCGGGTAAAGAAACAGACGTGTTTGTGCGCTTCTCATCTGTTATACACTCTAAAGGTAGCCCTGAGACCCTTCGCGACCCACGCGGCTTTGCAACTAAGTTTTACACTGATGAAGGTAACTGGGATCTAGTAGGTAATAACCTACCGGTATTCTTTATACGTGATGCGATTAAATTCCCAGATATGGTGCATTCATTAAAACCATCACCGGTAGATAATATTCAAGATCCAAATCGCTTTTTTGATTTTTTCTCGTATGAGCCTGGTTCAACTCACATGTTAACCTGGGTTTACAGCGACTACGGTACACCAGCCAGCCTGCGTAAAATGGATGGTTGGGGCGTACATGCCTACAAAATGATTAATAAAACAGGCGATGTTAAATACGTTAAATTTCATTGGGTAAGTCAGCAAGGTATCGACAATTTAGACAGCAAAGAAGTGGCTGAAGTACAAAGCCAAGACTTCCAACACTTAACCCGTGATCTTTATGCAGAGGTAGGCAAAGGCAACTTCCCAAAATGGGATTTATACATTAAAACCCTTGAGCCTTCTCAGCTTGATGATTTTGACTACAACCCATTAGATGCAACTAAAATGTGGTTAAATGTTAAAGAAACAAAAGTAGGCACAATGACATTAAATCGTATGCCAACTAACTTCTTCCAATCAACTGAACAAGTTGCAATGGCACCGGCTAACATTATTCCAGGTATTGAGCCATCGGAAGACCGCTTATTACAAGGGCGTGTGTTTTCATATGCGGATACACAAATGTATCGCTTAGGTGCAAACCACCAGCAATTGCCAATTAACCGTAGCAAAGTGGATGTTGTAAATTACAACCAAGACGGCGCAATGAACTATGGCAACACCACGAGTAACGTGAACTACCAACCGAGCCACGAAAATGTCAGTGAAAACCCAATTGCACGTAGAAGCCAAACGCAGCTGAAAGGGTATGTACAACAAGCCGCTATCAAAAAGCAGCAAAACTTTGCCCAAGCTGGCGTGTTATATCGTGGCTTTAGCAAGCAAGAGCGTACTAATCTCATTAATAACCTTGCAGGGGACTTAGGCAAAGTACAAAACAGCGATGTTAAACACAAAATGTTAAGCCACTTTTATAAAGCTGATAATGAATACGGCACCCGTTTAACTAAGGCCGTAAATGGCGACCTGAAAATGGTTAAGCAACTGGCAAACAAACTTTAACTGATACACCCATTCCCAACCTTGATGAGGAAGCTGAGGGTCTGTTGACCTTTTAAGATTAAATTTGCAGCAGTCTATTTGGTATTTAGGCAAGGCAGCGCCTATGTAGTGTGGTTATTCCCCATAAATAGGCGATAACGCAGCATCAATGCCAAACAGGCGCTGCCCTTCGGGTTCTGCCTCGGGGCGATTTACTCTTTGTTGCTCGGTTTTTACTTAGCCCACTAGGTTACAAACCTCGCGCCGCGATTAAACCGCCCCGAGCTTGAACAAACTTTAATCTACAAAGGTCAGCAGACCCTGTCTTCCTCTTTTTTTAAGGGTACACTTTTTTAAGGGCATATAAATGCGTAAACTATTTATTATTCTTATCACTGTTTTAAGTTTTAACTCCGTGGCAGTAGAGTCAGCACAAACTGACACGCAATCACAATATGACAACCTACTTGCCTACTATTTTGCAGCAGCCCGTACAGGCGATGAACAGGTAATTCAACAATTTGTAACCGCGGGCATTCCAATTAATAGCTATAACAACAAAGGTTACACAGCGTTAATGATTGCAACCTATCACGGTCACAAAAACACGGTAAATTCACTATTAAATTTAGGTGCTAATGCCTGTCTTGAAGACAACCGCGGTAACACAGCATTAATGGCAGCCATTTTTAGAGGCGAATTTAGTATAGCTAAAACCCTAGTAAGCCTGGATTGCGATACCAATCACGCAAATAAAGCAGGCCAAACAGCCGAGCAATTTGCACAAACATTTGGTCAAGATAAAGTACTAGCGTTATTAGATTCATTAAAACCAAAACAGTAAAAAGCCCTGCAGGGGATGTCAGGGCTTTGTTATAGGTTTGCTTAAACACCTAAAAACAACTCATTTATTAATGCGATATCATTCTCAGGAATTTGTTGTTTTAACGCCTGAATAAAATCCATTGCCGTTGCAGGCCAATTTGGGTATGCATACTCCTGCCATACTGATTTAAGTGCTTTTACTATTGGCTCATCGCCTACTTTAGCCCTTAATTTTGCAAATACGATTGTGGCTTTAGAGTATTGATCATAGCTTTTTGTTGAATCAATTAACGCCATTTTAGCGGTAATGTCCATACGTGATGCTTGCTCGTATCGCTGTGTTTCATAATCTACTAATACGTTCATAGCTGCTTTTCCAAAACGCTTTTCTATCACCACTAACTCGATATATTTTGCCATCGACTCAATTAAAAACGCACTGTCGGCAGGTACACTATTACCTATATCATGACCAAACCATTGATGCGCGGTTTCATGTACTGCACGGCGATAACGCTGATCAAAACCAGCATCAACACTTGGCCGAGCCCTAAAACCGACGGTATCCTCAATTAATATTATTTGTGGTAAGGCATACCCAGTGCCCCCAAAGGGTGGAGCTGCAAGTATGCTCAATTGCTTAGCTTTATAGGCAACAATATTATTTTTAAACCAATCAAGTGTGTCGATCATCGCTTGAAAGTGAACGGCAATTGCATCTGAACGCTCAATCAGCTCTTGTTTTTTTACAAATACTTGTAACGTAACACCATCATGCTTTTTAGTTTCAGCAGTAAAGGGCACTGACAGCCAAGCTGGTAAGTTATTAATTTTATTGTATGTTCTAAACTCAAATATCTCACGTCCTTGTTCACGTTTATGTGCTATTTGCTTGCCCTGTGTCACAACTTGATACCCAGCTGCCGTTGATACAGTGCTCGACATCGTTATGCGCTCATAGTGTTCAGGCCTTTTTTGCTGCTCAGTAAATAACGTTGCAGCTAAAGGCCTAGCCTTTTGTTGCAAACCATATTGAGCACGTAACTGTGTATCGGTTAGCTCATAGTTGGCTTGATAACCAATAGTTGGTAACGCAGGAACTGCGCGAATATAACTAAACTCTGGCGTAATTATTTGATGCCCACCAGCAGGCCACAATGTTGCTTGATGAATCTCAAATTGTGTGGTTAATTGTCGTGTTTCATGCGGTTTTAATGCAATATCAAACTCATACACAGCTTGATTTAAGTCAGGGTAAAACCCAATTTGGGTCGCACCAGCAATCTTCACATTCGCCCATTTATAAAACCCTGCCCTGCCCACTAAAATTTGCTTAATAGCCTTTGAATGAAGATTTTTTAAAGTGTATGTCAGATCAAACTTAGCAAACTGTTGATGCGGGTAAAAATCAATGTGTGCATCAATATGGCTAACTTGTGGTTGCAACTTATGCTGCCAATCGGCAAAGTTCCTTTCATAATTGGCTTTAAAGGCTTCACGTTTATGTGAATTGGTAAGGGGCTTTTCTTCAACTAAACGTAGGTGTAATTGCACAATTAAGCTAACGCAGAGCAACACTGGCATTATTAGCCATGCATCTTTTCGAACAACTGCACGCCTATCAAGCCCCGCACCACGGTGACTAAATACACACGTTAGCAATATTAAGCTTATACAGGCTGGTAACCACACCTGCATATAAGGCCAATAACTGCTAATACTCGCCCGATAACCCCAAAATTCACTCGGCGGCTGCAATGGCGTCCAAGCTAGGCTCCAAAATGTGTGTGTGAGTCCTAAATAAGTCATAACGGGTGTAAATTTTAGCAACAGCATCACAAAAATGATTGCTCCAGCAACCAGTGTTGAGCGACAAATATTAAATACACATACCGTTACCCAACCAATCAGCATTAAGGGTAGTGCCATTAAACACAGAATATATACATGGTCATATGCATTATATTGGCTATCAATAAACCATTGTGCTAAAGAAGCCCCCGCAAAGCTCATCGTTGAAAAAATAATAACCAGAGTAGCCAATACCAATAATTGACTATATAAAATAGTGGCAGTTTTGATAGGCGTTGCAGCAATTAGCTCAGCCATATTAAAGCGCTTTGCATAACAAGTTATTTGCCAGCTCCAAAGCACCGTCAGTAAACACCCAAACAGTATTTGCATATTAAAAGCATAGTGACTAATAGCATCAATGCTGGTTGCATTTATTACACTCAATGGCTCAGCATAAGCAGCAGAAGAGGCTACATTATTAAACACCATGGCCGGCCAAGCTAATAAAATTATTAATGTTATTGGATGCTTTAATACATTGAAAAGCGCTACTTTATAGAACGTGATAAATATCGCTAGTCCATGTTTTTCTGCAGCCACAGGTCGGTACGAGGCATTTGCTACTGTAACGGGTTGTAGCTTGCTCACTGGACTTTTTGCTGGCTTACTAAACGAGTTAGACCCATTACTTGCTACAGCACTAAAACAGATAAGACTTGTGAGTAATAAGATCAGCACCCGATTAACAGCGATAATCCAGCCTTGGGGGTCAATAAAGCTGGCTATAATGGTGGTGTATGCGAAAGGGTCTAACCATATAAATAGTTGATAGCTGGTTTCACTGATAATACTACTGCCTGCCAATATAGGATTGCCAGTAACACTTGCAAGCAATAAATAGCCAATCCACAAAGCTGCAAATGCCACATAATTCACCAAAGCACTGCAGAACTTTTGACAAAACCAAAATGCAATTACACTGAGAAAACACGTATTAGGAAACAACACAAAAAGGCTATTAACAACCAGGTGATTAATAATTTGCCAGTCAAACCCTTTACTAAACAACTGCGTTACAACCATCACCAGCATACTAATAAATGCAATCGCAAACACACACAGCACCAAAGCGCTTAAACGTAGCAATGCGCGTTGCTTTAACGTAACAGGTGTAGCAGCCACAAGCTCATGCATATTATGAATTTTATCACGTAAAAAAAATGTCGGTGCAAGCGCACCTGTTAGTAAAGCTAGTTGCATCATTTGCAGTGCAACTAGGTGCAGCTTTATTTGGTTTGTCGCATCACTTCCTTCAACAGCTAACCCTGCTGACAATGTAAACGCAAATAAAGGTGCTGCTAAAAAGCACAGCCAAAGCAGAGGCTGACGAGTGATATAACGAAGTTCATTGATCAATAACATGTGTGACACCCTCTAGCTTTCAATTCATAGAAATAGCTATCTTGCAGTGTCGGTTCTGCGGGTATTGCACTTTCAGCTGGGGTCGTTGTAGCATAAACACGAAATGAAGGTTTGCCGTAACGATAGCTTTTACTTAGTACAAAGCTCTCTTGTGGTAGTTCAATAGGAAGGGTGTCTAGCAGCCATACACATCCATGCAATGGCTTAATAAGAGCGGCGACTTCACCACTTTTAATTAGCCGGCCTTGGTTAATCATTGCAACAAAGTGACACTGATTTTCTATATCTTCCACAATATGGGTCGATAACAGCACTAGGCGCTGTTTACTAATGGTCACCAATAAATTATTGAGGCTTTCGCGCTCAGCCGGGTCGAGCCCTGCGGTTGGCTCATCTAGAATAATCAGTTTAGGGGAGCCTAGCAACGCTTGTGCAATACCAAACCGTTGTTTCATTCCCCCCGAAAAGTGGCTCACCTTTTTGTTTGCAAACTGAGATAAATTTAACAGCGCCAAAAGCTCATCTATTTGCTGCTTTCGGTCTTTTTTATTGAGTCCTTTTAAAATTGCAATATGTTCTAGCAATGCAAAACAACTCATATTTGGATAGACACCAAATTGTTGTGGTAAATAGCCCAGCTGTTTGCGCATCTGTTCGGGATGTTGCAATACATCTAAACCGTCAAAATTTATCTGACCATTATCAACACTTTGTAAACACGCAAGTGTGCGCATTAAACTTGATTTACCCGCCCCATTTGGCCCAAGTAAACCAACCATACCAGCAGGTAAGTGAATCGAGACATCATTTAATGCATGCGTACCATCTGCGTATCTTTTATTTATATTTGTAAGTGTCAGCATCTATTGCGCTCCTTAATTGACGAATAGTCACATTAAGCAACGCTTAACAAATCAGCTAGCAAGTAATGATCAAAGCCTATAACTAAGGGATAAGAGTAGCGATTTGCTTCTCATCATTAAAAACCTTACTTTCATCATTATTTGTGGTTTTTTAGCAACGTAAAGATGTGTTAATAATGTTTAAAGGGTAAAGTAGTGTGAAATTAAAATTATATTTAGGTGAAATGTGCAGGCGGTTATTTCCTTTTTATCACAACGGGTTAAGGTAAAATATGTCATTGCCTTATTGCCTCTTTTCGCTGCAATTTTACTTGAAGCACATATACACTTTTTATCGTTAAGGCTTAGCTCAGCGGCACTTTACTTACAAATAAATGCGCAGCTACTATTTGTATGCCTGCCTTTTTTAATCGCCCATGTATTAGCATTTAAGCACTCTTCAAGGCTGGCCTTAATAAGCTGGTTATTAGGTTTTATTGCTTACCCTATCTTGATATACGCGCTCAGTGTGCTGCTTCCACAATTTGCCTTGTGGCACTATTTAGTCCCACAAGGCTGGGCCTTATGTACGGGAGCAAGTCTTGTGGGGCTAATATCTCAACGTGTTGCCACTCGGCCTTCACTCACAAGTAAACGGCTAAGTACATTAATATCATTGGATAATGTAGTGTTGCTCACTCTTTTGGGCTGGTGTTTTCTAATGGCCGGGGTACTTAATACACATAAAGATCCACTATTAAATCAACCATTTGATTTAATTTTTGACCCAAGTAAAGTTATCTCGCAGTTTGGTCAATTTATCACTTACTTTTGGCAACTAGGCGTTTATACTGCAATTGTTTACGGGTTGTATTTATTTAACCGATACTTTCTCATTCGCCACTTGCTTGCAGTTCACGGCGTATTTTTGTTTGTAGCCGTTTGCGTTATTGTAATGCTGGTATTAACACCTTTGTTGATAGCTGCCGTTCTATCGCTACCAATTAATGACTTACCCCATGGCGTTGCTAACCTCACACCAAGTGGTGACCAAAATATTTTTAGTAAGTTTAATTATCAGTTTATGCTGCTTTTTCTTGTTATAAGTACACCGATTATTTTGGCGTTTGAACGTCAACAGCAACAAAGCAAGTTAAATGAAGTCGCTAAACAGCAAACTCAAACCGAACTAAAATTACTCCAACAACAAGTGAACCCTCATTTTTTATTTAATACATTAAATAACTTATATGCGCTTACGCTGACAAAATCAGAACAAGCTCCACAGTTAGTGCTGCATTTGGCAGACTTACTACGCTATACAGTTTATGAAGGGCAAAAGTCATCCGTGCCACTAGAAAAAGAGCTAGACTACCTTAAGAACTTTATTGAATTACAAAAGATAAGAAGCGCCAATAAGTGTAAGTTTAACCTTGTTTGGCCACACAATTTTAACGCCTTGTGCATTACACCACTACTGCTGATAATTATCGTTGAAAATGCCATAAAACATGGTGTTGAACCCGGGACCGACAAAACACATGTATCAATTGAAATAATAATCAACGACAATGCTTTAACACTTTATTGCGCCAATCCAATACCCGCTCAAGTAGCAAAAAATAAACAAGGGATGGGACTTGCTAATTTACAAAAACGACTGCAACTTTTATACCCTAATAAGCATTCTCTAATCACCCATAAGCAAGATGCAATGTGGCAAACAACACTGACTTTGGAGTTATTAAAATGATCAAAGCCATCATTGTCGATGACGAGCCATTGGCACACCAAGTGCTGCTGCATCATTTAACAGAACACACTAATATAAATGTGGTAGGCCAATACTATAGCGCTAAAGATGCCTTATGTGTGCTTGCCAAACCAGGTGTTGATTTAGTGTTTCTCGACATTAATATGCCTGAACTAACAGGGCTTGAGCTATTAAATGCGCTTGCTAATCCGCCGCAAGTAATTATCAATAGCGCTTATCAAGAGTATGCCTTAGCTGGCTTTGATTTAAATGTCACAGACTACTTGCTCAAACCCGTTTCAGCGCCAAGGCTAAAGCAAGCTCTCAACAAAGTGTGCCAACGTGCGGCACAGCCTTTAGATCAGCAACCCAAAGATATAACGCTTAAAGTAGACCGAGAAAAACGCAAATTCTCGTTAGACACAATTGAATATATTGAAGCTTACGGTAATTATGTAAAGTTACATCAAGCTGGCTCTTTTACCCTTGCCACAACGACACTTAAGCAACTGAGAGAACAGCTAGTAGGTACATTTATACAAATTCACAAGTCATATTTAATTAATAAAAACAAAGTGACTGCTGTTAATCATGAATATGTTGAACTAACAACAGGGGCTATTGTTAAAATAGGCAAATCATATAAAGAGCTCTCTCGCACGCTGCTTTAAACTAAAGGGAGTAGCTGTTTTGCAAGGCGAAAGTGCTCTTCATAAGGCCAATGTACACCTTCACTTTCGCAAGCACAGATAAGTGAAAAACCATCGATAAAAACACATGCGTGACGATCGGCGATGGCTTTAAATTCAAAAGATAATTGCTCGGCTTTATTACCTGCACCTGCGTAGATACTTTCATACTTCCCCACTTCATACACCTTGGCTGGGCTCAAGATGATTATTTTTGGCTGTGCTTTATCGTGATAAAACGCTTTAATGTGTGAAAGTAACGTCTCAAGCGCTTTGCCAATATCGATAGCAGACAGCCCAAAACGAACTTTTAAGTCATTAGTACCAAGCTGAATAATAACAACATCCAATGGCTGCGCTTCAAGATAAGGCTTTAGATACTTTACACCCGATTTATCGCCGTTGAACGGCGGGTTATTCACCAAAGTTCGATTTGGCTGCCCCGCTTCAATAACTAGGTGTTCTGACCCCAATCGCTCTGCTAGTATGCCCGGCCAGCGTTCATGCGCAGGCAGGCGCTTCCCATCAACCGGGGAGACTCCAAAAGTATTAGAGTCGCCAAAGCAAAGAATATTCATTTTTAAAACGGATTCAATGTATAGCCTTGTTGCTGTAACTGAGCGTGTGCAGTCATCGCTGAAAGTGCCATTTGCACTCCAGGTATTAATTGTTCAGGCTTTACTTTCATATGCGTTGCTGACTGCCCACACACATACACCTGGGTATTATTAGCGAGCAGTTGTTTAATCAAAGATTGGGTTTTGTTATCTTTGTCAAAACGGGCTTTATAAAAACTATTTTCTAACACATCAACACTCGCGCCACCATGAACTACTAAAGCCAACTGAATATTTTCTGGCTTTACACCATGAGCAACATGCATATTTATAAAACGCGCTAACGAATTAATATGATTATTTTGCGCGCCCTTTTGTGCGCCATCCCCTACATCAAACGCTATCTTAAACTGGGCTTGGCTTAAATCCGACTTATGGTTTGGCACATTATAAAAATAACCATAGTCTTTAATAACAGGTGCAGGCTCTGCCGCTAGAGTACTAAAGCTAGTTAAAAGAAGGCTAAAACCAGTAAGTAATGTTTTCATACATCATCCTTTTTTACTTTTTGTTCAGCCTACCCTAACGCTATTTAAAGTAATTAACTAGCCTGAACATGTGAATGCGTTTTAAAAGTCATACCCAAGTAGTTAAAAGTATGTTTAAACATATCAAGAAATGCATCTGGCGCAGAAGGTGAAGCCGCATTAGATAATATTGAAAATTGTTTTTGTCGAAGGGTTCGAAGCTTAGGCTTTAATACTTCATCATCCATATAATCAGTAATTCTATCCATAAACGCCTTCATTTGCGACGTCGTGCTGTACCAATAAACTGGTGAGGCTATAACCCAGTGATCGAAAGTAAGTAACTGTTCAAATAAAATGTAAAAGTCATCGCCTTGATATTGTTTATCATAACGATATGGCGAAATCACAAAGTCATCTAAACAAAAAACCTGCCCCCCCTGTTTTGCAGTATAATCATTTACTTGTAAGCTAGTATTTCCTATCTTACGCGCGCTTGAAAAAATAATGGCTGTATTTGAATTTAATTTACCTTGCATTTGTATCACTCCTTTTTTTATGATGGAGCAGAGCTTAAAACCTCAAGTTAAGTTAAGGTCAATAAGTAAATAAAAATTTTTAAAAGGAATTAAAACATATGACCGTTCAACAAAAAAAACTCACCGAAGCAAACTTAACCGTAGGCTTTGTCGCCAAGCGCAGTGGTGTAAAAGTCTCAGCCCTACACTTTTACGAAACCAAAGGGCTGATACGCAGCTGGCGTAACAACGGTAACCAACGCCGCTATAAACCAGACGTACTTCGTCGTGTAGCAGTCATCAAAGCCGCCCAAGCTATGGGTATAACGCTAGAGGAAATAAAACAAACGCTTGCCACACTGCCCGATGAACGCACTCCTACAAAAAAGGATTGGTCAGCACTATCTAAGCAATGGCAAAGCCAACTAGACGAACGTATTGCCTTTATGCAACGCCTGCGTGAGCGAGTTGATGGCTGTATCGGTTGCGGCTGCTTATCGATGGACAAGTGCCCTATTTATAATAAAGACGATTACTTAGGTGAAGAACAAAGTGGTGCTGTTTTATTAGAAAATGGTTAATTTTTATGAGTTTTTCAAAGCTTACAGGTTGTGTAGATAGTAAAGGTGTGACCATTGTTTTCAGCTATTGGTATGTCATATGTCTGTGGTTCTTGTGCGATATCACACTCTAGGCTACCTAATAATTCAATAAGCGTTTGGCTATCTGGGTTCAAGGAAATTATTGAATACCATACAATTACTCCCTCTAGCGTACCATTATCAATATAAATATGCTGATGCACAGATTCATTATCAAACATGTTACTAGGTTTAGACGTTCGAATAATTTTTTTAGGAAATGAAAAACGACCAGCCTCATCCGTAACTGACTTATCAATATACTCTTTGCCATATGTAAGTGATCTCAGTACCTCAACTCCCGATTGTGGATTGCCACCTTTCAGCAAAACTCCTTTGACTGGAGCTGATAAAACATAATCTTGTTTCTTTAAAAAGCCAAACATATCTGCATAAGCCTGTGTTGATATTAAAAACGTAATTGCCAATAGAGCAATATTTATTATTTTGCAGTTTAATTTAACTATCACATACACCTCAAATACAAAATACCAATTTTAAAAAATGCTAAGCGCCCTCGATAGAAGCTAAATAATTTATTGTCTAAATCTATAAATTAAAGTAGCCTTACGCGCTCAAAAAGGAAGCAACATAAAAGGAGCTTAATATTGGATCCCTCAAATCAAGCAGCTGCGCCTGCGAAAAAACCCAAACTAGCACAAGCTTTGAAAACTGTAGACAATAAAGAGCTTAAAAGTACAGGATTTTGGTTAAACCAAGTGTTTTTAGTGCTTTCAACTATTTTTGGAGTTTACCTAGCCGCACAAAGTGGTTTAGAACAAGCCTTGAAGTTTGATAGCTACAGCAAAATGGAAGACAACTTTTATTTACGTACGTCGCTTTATGATGAAGTTAATGATAACGCAAATAATATTAGGGCCTATGCAGCTCGTTTAGCTAAAAGCCCACCTAGCTCAGAAATGCAATATCACAAACCCACTTTAGAGAAGTATATTTGGCAAACGATGCAGTATTCGCCAACGACCCTTGAAACACCCAGTATATTTTTAACCCAAGTTAGGCGCTTTTACAGCCGTGCGGAGTATGTTGTTGAAGCCGTACTTAAGCGACAAATGTCTGCACGACAAGCATCAATTGAGCTTAATAAAATAACCGACATCATTGAAAAGCAAACCTTACCGCAACTACAAGCAAGTGCTTTGCACTTACAACAAGAATTGAAGAAAAACGATATTATTATCGGCTCACTAAAGGACTCTAGTAATGCCAACTAAAATTTGCCCGCACTGCAAAGATAGCCCATTAGATGTTACTCATTATCACGGTGAAGAAATTGATATCTGTCGCGAATGTGGTGGGTTATGGTTTGAAAAAAACGAAGTAAACCGTATGATTGCTGAGATCAATGAAGGGCCTATAGGTGAAAAATACGAAACTCATTTTGGTGAATCACTAGGTATTTCAAAGCTGGATTGCCCTGATTGTAATAAAAACCTTGAACGCTTCCATTTACTCGAAGATTTTCATACAGAAATTGATGTGTGTCGCCATTGTGATGGTAGTTGGATTGAAAAAGATCAATTAGAAAGCGTTGAAAACAGCCCTGAACTAAAAGCAAGTTTAAGTGAGCTGAATCAAAAAATTAACTGGAAAACGTATTTATTTCAATTTTTGACGCAGATGCCTGTTGAATATAACCTCAAGCCCAAACAAACACCTTGGATCACTCGTGGGCTAATAGCCATTAATGTGATTATTTTTGCATTGTACTTTTTTAATACCGACACGTTTATGGCTACTCTTGACCTGTTTGCTATGAATCCAAGTAAAATATCGCAAGGTGAACACCTATGGACGGTGCTCACCTGCGTTTTCTTACACGGTTCAGTTATGCATTTGGTAGGCAATATGTACTTTTTGTATATTATTGGTGATAACCTTGAAGATGTACTCGACCATAAAAAGTTTTTAATGTGGTATTTGATTTGTGGTTTGGCTGCATCATTTGCCAGTTTTATTGTTCACCCAAGTTCAACCATACCAAGCGTAGGTGCCAGTGGTGCAATAGCAGGGTTATTTGGTATGTATTTAATGTGGTTTAGACATGCCAGCTTAACGTTTATGATCATTATCTATCAGAAAAAAATCTCCGCTGTTTGGTTTTTTGTAATTTGGCTGGGTATTAATATTTTTGGCATGCTCTCTGCGCCGGATGGTGTAGATTATGGTGCACACATTGGTGGTTTTGTCGCTGGTTTACTGATTGGTTACCTGCTTAAGGCCAAAATAACCCAAGATAACCCAATTATTCGCTTATTAAATCAACCACAAGCACAGCTTAAACGTTAGCAATACTTTTAATAAACAGCCTTCAGAAGTGCATCTAGAGGCTGTTTATTCACTCACTTTACTAATAATCGCTTCACATTGCTCTTGGTTCATAAAAGCAGGCACGGGGTAATCCGGATGCGCCTCTTTTAATGCCGCTTTTGCTAGCTCTTTAATATCACTGCGTTGTATCTCTGGCAGGTGTTTAGGAATGTTGAGTACCTCTAATAACTGCTCTATGGTAGTAAGTAAAATGTTCGCTTTTTCTTCTACGCTTTGATCTGGCTGCGTCAATTTACAGTAATCGGCGATCTGTGCAAGTTTAGAGTATATAACTGGACCATAAAATTTAAGTACCGGCATAAGCAATACACTATTAGCCAAACCATGCGCTGTCCCATAACGCGCACCAAACTGATGTGCAATGGCATGAACATAACCTACCGATGCCCGCGTAAACGCTTGTCCTGCGTAAAATGATGCTAACAACATGTTTTCTCTGGCAACTAAGTTATCTCCATCCTTATAAGCTGTTGGCAAGTTATTTATTATAAGCTCGATGGCTTGCAATGATTTTTGATCACTAAAGTTTAGCCCTATTTTACCTATGTATGACTCTATTGCATGTGTCAGCGCATCGATACCGGTTGCTGCAGTAATAAAATCAGGGACTGACTGAGTAAGCTCTGCGATGAGAATCGCATCACTGGGCACCAAAGAAAAATCGGTAGCTGCATATTTTGTTTGAGTTTGTGGATCATTTACAACAGCAGCAACGGTTGTTTCAGAACCTGTACCTGCCGTTGTAGGAATAGCGCACAGAGGGGGAAGTTTTTTTAATACTTTAAATAGCCCCTTCAGTTGCTTAACTGACTTTTTTGGCTTTACTGAACGGGCTGCTATTAATTTAGCGCAATCTAACACTGAGCCACCGCCAACAGCGATGATACCTGCACATTGTTGAGCGTTATAAACTTGTACGCCCTTTTCAACGTTATCAATGCTTGGGTTAGGCGCTACATCAGTATATAAATACCACTTTATTTGTTGCTCATCTAATGATGCTAATGTTTTTTTAAGCACTCCGAGCTTTAATAATGTTGCATCACTTACGACTAACAAAGGCTTTTCTGTTTGCCAGGTTTGTAACCATTGCGCTAAGCCACTATACCCTGTGTACAAACGTGGATTAGGAATACCGATAAATATAACAATACATTTTAAAGCAAAGTGATAGCAACGATAAAAAATGGTCATAAAGGTAATCTTATAAATTTGTAGTACCTAATACTGCACTTAAATTAGAGATATTGCCAATAGTAAAGGTAAGCCAATGCGCTGCTGTTGATAATAATCGTTAACCATAATACAGCGATGAATGGTCGCTTCTTAGATTTATGCCGAAACCACTGCTGAGCTATTAATGCTCCTGGCCAGCCACATAATAAGGCTAAAATATGCAAGCTACGCTCTGGTACTCTGAGTGTTTGATTTGCTGTGTCTATCGCTAAACGCTTATCCCATTTGTACACCAAAATGGTGATCGTACTCATAAATGCATACACACTCGCTATGAATACAGGCCAATAGTTCAGCCAACTGCCAAGAGCTAAAATCGCAAGAAAACTTCCTGCAAACAGCAATAATACTTTTTTAATTAACAAACGTTAACCTATACTGGGACTATGAAGAATAACAAGATTTTATTATGTCATACTTAAAAACTATTTTACTAACCCTTTGTTTCACAGCGACAAGCTTATCTCTAGCGAGTGACTCGCCTGATATAGCAAAAGAGCTGGCTGTCTTTAAGCCCTATTTAGGCACGTGGCAGGCTGATTTTAAAGTAGAACCAGGAAAACCACCCATGCAAGATGTGAGTATGTGGGAGCGTGCTTTAAATGGTAAAGCCATTCGCACTTCGCATTCAATTAATGAAGGGGTGTATGGTGGAGAATCTATGATTTTTTGGGATAGCAAAGAGCAATCAATTGTTTTTTACTATTTCACTACCGCAGGCTTTTATACTAAAGGCACCATGAACGTCTTATCGCCCACAAAATTTGTCGCTTACGAAACAGTCACTGGCTCGAAAGAGGGAATAACAAAAGTTCGTTCCACCAGCGAATACATCGATAACAAATTTATTGTACTTACTTCGTATTTAAAAAAAGGCGAATGGACCAAACCTGAAGAGCGTATTTATATACGTAGTGGCAAGAAGGTAAAATTTAAATAACCTCTATTTGAACAATAACGCGGGCTTAAGCCCGCGTTTTGCATATTACTTAGCGAACTTTTTAAACGGTTCGTCTACCGGTGTATCTGCAAGGTGATTGGTGTAGTTGCTCATCACCTTTTGCGATAAACCTAACACAATTTCAAGCAACTGCTGCTGCGCATAACCTGCAGCAAAAAACTTTTCGATTTGTTCATCGCTGATCACCCCACGATTTTGCGTCATAGCAAGTGTTGTTTCACGAAGTGTTTCAAGCTTTTCATCTGCCAGTGGCGTTTTATTAACAAGCGCATCAACGATGCCTTCATCAACTTTCATACTCGCTGCAATCGCGCTGTGTGCAGGCACACAATAATGACATTCATGTTCAACGTTGATTGTTTGCCATACTACTGTTAACTCTTCTGCATTAAACGAAGTATTTTGAAATAGCTCATGAAGAACTTGGTAGCCTTCAAGCAATGTTGGCGCTTGTGCCATTACTGCGTGTAAATTAGGTAGCATACCAAACGCTGCTACTGACTTTTCCATTAAAGGTTTTGCCGCTTCAGGGGCGTTTTCTTGTGTGTATAAAGTAAATTCAGCCATTATTTAACTCCAAATTGAAAGTGTTTAAGTATGTTCGAGTTCATAATATTTGATTTTGAGCGACTGTTCAAGTTAAAATTGAGCAAGTGTTCAAATAGAGTAACTATGTGATGGTCAATAAAGTAAAATTCGAGCGTGATGAAGTAATACGCACAGCGGGACAGTTGTTCTGGAAAAAAGGCTTTAACGCCACATCGACTCGCGATTTGCAAAATGCTATCAATATGCGCCCAGGCAGTATTTACGCCGCATTTGGTTCTAAAGAAGGCCTCTATTGCGAAGCGATAAAAGACTATGCACAATTTATGCAAAGCCAGCTTTTATCTGCGCTTAATGAACACTCTAGTGTACTTGATGGTTTAACTGCTTTTGTGAAGAAGGTACTCATTGAAGATGCTCAATGTGCGCCAAGTATGTTGTGCATGTTAGTCAAAGCGAATAATGAGTTTACCGAGGATGAGCCAACACTAAAGTTATTGAGCTACGACCTTGCAAATCAATTTGAGGCATTTCTAACAACCTTGTTTGAAAAGGCTCAGCACGCTAAAGAGCTTGATACACGTATTACAGCAATCGAGTATGCGCGCTATTTTCAAATTCAATTTACAGGCTTACGTAGCTACTTAAATAGACCAAACACACAAGAGTTAGCTGATCCCTTGATTGACCAAATGTTCCTATCAATCAAGCAGCTTTAATTTAAAAATGGCAGTAAACACTGACTGCCATGTCACTATTAAGTTTTAAGTTTATTTAGCTCATCATCTTGCTGGGCAACCAGTTGATTTAGCATTTGGCTACCATCACCCGCTTGCGTAGAAAGCTCAGCCAATTGCGATGCGGCATCTGAAATTAATGTCAGGTTACGGTTAATTTCTTCTGTTACTGAACTTTGCTCTTCCGCTGCTGTAGCTATTTGAGTGATCTGTCCTGTTATTTCCTCTACTTTTGTCACTACGCTATGAAGCGCATCAAATGCAACGGTTGTCTCATCAACGGCTGTTTGAGCTCGAACTACCCCTTTTTCAATAACAGAAGATGCATTACCGACTTCAAGCTGAAGGCTATCGATCAAACCACTGATATCATCGGTAGAAGAACGAGTTTTTGACGCAAGCGCTCTGACTTCATCCGCGACAACAGCAAAACCTCGGCCCTGCTCTCCTGCGCGGGCAGCTTCAATGGCCGCATTAAGTGCAAGTAAGTTTGTTTGCTCTGCAATGGTGCGAATTACATCTAGTATTTGAGTAATATCATTACTACGTGCGGCGACCTTCTCGACCGCTTGATTTGCCTGTTGAATTTCATCAGACATAGTTTTAACTTGTGATACCGCAGATGATAAACTCGCCTCACTACTGACGACCAAAGAGTTTATTTCGTCAGCTTGTTGTGCTGACTGTTCAGATGCTCGCGCAACTTCTAATGCCGTGGCGCTCATTTCATTCATTGCTGTTACCACACTTTCAATTTCTTGAAATTGAGACTGAACATTTTGCTTGGTGTCTAATGCAACATGCGCGGCCGTTTGCGCTTGCTCTTTCGTTTGACCTGACACATCTTTTAACTGGGCAATTAAATCACGCAGTTTGGCTAAAAAGGCATTAAACCCATAAGCTAAGGCAATTAGTTCTGCATGTGAGTCAACACTTAGCGTTTGGGTTAAGTCACCTTCACTACTTGCCAGGTTATCGACCCTTTTTTGAATTTGTTGTAACGGTGCAATTATACTCTTAATAACGATTAACATGACAAAAAAGGCCACTGCAGCGATGACAATACCTGTAATTAGAATAAGTCCGCCGAGGGTGCTGGCATTCTCGTCCATAGTTTGGGCTAATGCATGTGGACCACTTAACGCAAGCTCTGTGGGAACTTCGATCAATAAGTTCCACTGTTTGCCTGCCAGCTTAATTGTAATTGGATAATTAACTAGGTACTCGTTATTAACTTTATGAATGCCTGCTTCTTTTTTTAATCGTTCAAAGCTCGTTACTAAGCTATTTGATACCGACTCTTTTAAAGGTCGTCCCAATTTATCTTTGTAGTGACTACTACCAACCACTAAGTCTAGCGAGCTTAAAAGTGTTACTCTGGCTTGGCCATTATATAAGTCTTTTGACAGCTGCTCTGTCATGGTTTGAAATACAGGAAGTGTTAAATCAACCCCCGTCACACCGATAAAGCGGCCATTTCTGAGCACTGGCACAACTAACGACGTCATCATTTCTGAGTAACCAGGAGAGATTTCGTAAAGGTAAGGCTCCATAATACAAGAAGTTTTGGTGTCCTTTGCACATAAATACCATTCGGCCTCACGTTGACCAAACTCATTTAAAGTCGTGACATATTTTTCAGCAGCATCATCAACAACTTGCTGCTCTATAACCCCTTCTCGACTGCGCGTAAAGTAAACTTCTAAAGTACCCTCTCCGGCCACTGAGTGAGTATACCCACGAGTAAATTGTGCGTCTTTGTTGTCAAAACCATTTGCTTCAAATTGCGAGTAAATAGAGGAAATATTGCTGTTTCTTTCAATCAATGATTTATTAAGTTGCACGACAGATTCACGGCTAAGCGTACTTGCAGCATCTTGACTTCCAACAATGGCTGCAAATGAAAATGGCACTCTATAAGCTTCATTGATAAAGCCTGCAATTCGCTCACCATAGGCTGCTGCATTTGCCGTGAGTTTTTCTTCAACTTCAGCAACAATAAGCTCTTCAGCTTCACCCGAAAGCACTTTGTTACTGCTTGATAGTTGCCACCACAAAACACTCGATAATACAAGCACAGTAATAAAAATACTGCCTACAGTTAGCCAAAGTAACTTTTTTGATAATGCTAGTTGCCGCATTCGTTCGATCCTATAATTAAAACTACCTGTAGAGTTTAGCCTAATTAGAGAATGGTGCAGTAGATTATTGAAAAAACATGATTAACTTATCAAATTTATAGCTTTAACGCGTGTAAATTATGATACCAACTTAACACACAGCTAAATTGGTATCGAAGCACTTTATATAACAGAGAGTTCAACAGCAATATTGCCGCGAGTCGCATTTGAATACGGGCAAACTTCATGCGCTTTGGCAACTAATTCGTTAGCAGTGTCTTTATCAACATCACCAACAAATACCGCAAGCTTAACGGCAATACCAAAACCACCTACGATAGGACCAATAGATACTTCTGAATCTATTCGTGTGTCAGCGGGTAATTTAACTTTTGCTTGGCCTGCAACTAGCTTTAACGCACCGATAAAACAAGCGGCATAACCTGCTGCAAATAATTGCTCAGGGTTTGTACCTTGGCCATCATCACCGCCAAGGCCTTTTGGAGTCGATAAAGCCACATCCAAACGGCCGTCATCAGATTTTGCAGTGCCTTCACGGCCACCCGTCGCTGTTGCATTTGCTGTGTATGCTACACCTTGTAATTCTTTCATAACTTTCTCCTGTGAATTCAATTAAACAAATTTATTTTGCATGCAAAATAATAGACTCATTAATTCAACATTGCAAATACTTTGTATGCAAATTAAAATATGAACATGACGAAAAAGAGTGCACAGATATGAAATTCCCACAATTAAAGCTAGATAATCAAATTTGCCACCGTTTATATATGGCATCAAATGGCATAGTTCGCTCTTATCGTGAGGCCCTCACGGCAGTTGATTTAACCTACCCACAATACGTGGTGATGATGGCGCTATGGGAGAAAGACAAAATCAGCATTAATGAGCTACTCGATAAAACCGCGATTGATGGTGGCGCAATGACGCAAATCCTCAAAAAAATGACCGAAAAGCAACTGCTTCATATAGTCAAAGATGAGCAAGATAAACGAAAACGAATGGTACAACTGCAAGCTGCGGGCACACAGTTGCAACTAAAAGCAGAAAGTATTCCTGCACAAATACGCTGTAAGTTTCCTTCAATTTCAGAATCAGAAGCCACACAGCTGATCTCTTTACTCGATAAAATAAATAGTGACTTAACTATCAAATAATTTTTGAAAGTGATTCATGATTACTGCTCTTTTTATATATTCGATATACGTTATAGTGAGGTATCACTTTCTTCCAAGGAGCTAATTATGAAAGCCATCGGATATCAAGCCGCAACAAAAACACTAAACGATAACTCTTTCGAGGCAATCGAATTACCCACGCCAACCGCACAAGGGCGCGATTTATTAGTTGAAGTCAAAGCGATTTCAGTGAACCCTGTTGATGCTAAAATTCGCGCAAATGTGACTCCAGAGCACGGCCATAAGGTCATTGGTTGGGATGCTGTTGGTATTGTTAAAGCCGTTGGCAATGATGTGAGTTTATTTAATGTGGGCGATCGTGTTTATTACGCAGGAGACTTAACACGAGCTGGCAGTAATGCAGAGTTTCAATTGGTTGACGAACGTATTGTTGGTAAAGCACCAGCATCTCTTAGTGACTCACAAGCTGCGGCACTGCCACTTACAGCGATCACTGCATGGGAGCTCTTGTTTGACCGCCTGCAAATATCGCGCGCTGTGAATGCTAAACCTGCCTCTTTATTGGTGGTAGGTGCTGCTGGCGGCGTCGGTTCAATTTTGGTGCAACTGGCAAAGCAACTAACCAACTTAACGGTTGTAGGCAGTGCCTCTCGTGCTGACAGTGTAACTTGGTTAAACGATTTAGGTATTGAGCATGTCTTAGATCACTCTAAGTGCTTAAATGAACAACGCCAATCTCATAATCTAGAAGAGTTTGATTATATTATTAGCCTCACTCATACCGACCAACATTTAGACAGTATTATTGAGGCAATCAAGCCACAAGGCAAACTGGCCTTAATTGACGACCCTGCCAGCTTTGATATTTTAAAACTCAAGCGTAAAAGTATTTCACTGCATTGGGAATTTATGTATACCCGCTCAATGTTTCAAACTGACGATATGATAGCGCAACATCAGTTACTGACTGAGTTAGCTAAGCTGGTTGATAACGGCACCATTAAAACCACGCTAGGCCAGCTCTTAGGGAAAATTACTGTTGAAAACCTACTCAAAGCCCACGCTATTCTTGAATCTCATAAATCACGTGGCAAGCTGGTACTTGAAGGGTTTTAATACTTACTAACTCATTAATATAAACAGTGTCACGTGGGTATAAGTGGCACTGAAATAACCACCTAGCTTCGAAAGTATAGAATAAAACTGCATGCTTAATTTTAGCTATTCTTTTGCGTTATATTAATCTAACTCATCACCCTGTCGACACATCAATTAATATAAACTTTTCGTAAGATTAAAAGCTTGATGCAGCCTTTCTTGCTCCAGTAAAGTGCAAATCCACCAGTTTTTTCACTACATTAGTGCTTATACTCAATCTTCAATATTTATTAAAAACACAAGCTATTGATATAATTCAATTAAAATTAATTATACAGGCTGGCATAGATCTTTCTTATAGAAGAGTAACTCTTTAATCATGAGTTTTACCTTCATTTACCTCGTCTACAGGGAGCTCGAGCTATGACTAACTTTTATCACACTTTATATCTATTGTGGCGCTTAGACATTAGTGTTTGGCATGTTCACGAAGCCAACGATACCCACACTACAGCTGAAAGGGAGCGCAGATATGTTAAGTAGTTACCCTTACTTAGATGAAGCATTAAAAAAACTATCTGTACACCAGCTCACAATTACCGAAGCGTCGGCACAGTATGATTTACCAAAGCGTGTGATCTATAAAGCATTGCGTCAACAGCAGGCTAAAATATCACAACAAAAAGCCTACTTGCTTGCAACTCAAAAGCGTTTGCAGCAAAATTTACAAACTGTAGAGTTAGAATTAGCAAACTTAAATTAGAGTTCGGTGCTAATTTTCACTATAGTTTAATAAACCTTCCAACCATGTTGTAACAGTATGAATAAAGCAGTAGAAGTAAATTTTGATGGTCTTGTCGGCCCGACTCACAATTATGCAGGATTGTCTTATGGTAACGTGGCTTCACTAAATAATGCCGCGAGTTATTCCAATCCTAAAGAGGCGGTGCTACAAGGCCTTGCTAAAATGAAGGCAATGCACGATCTGGGGTTAACACAAGGTGTTTTTGCTCCCCACGCACGACCAGATGTAAATGTTTTGCGCCGCTTAGGATTTGGCGGCAGCGATAGCGACGTTATTGGCAAAGCCTACAAGGCTGATCCTATTTTGCTCCGTGCTTGTTACTCAGCCTCTGCAATGTGGACAGCAAACGCAGCAACAGTATCTCCCTCAGCAGATACCCTTGATGGCAAAGTACATTTTACTGCAGCAAATTTGAATAATAAGTTTCATCGTTCATTAGAGCCAGAAACCACAACCCGCTTACTTAAAGCAATGTTTAACGACACGAAAACGTTTAGTCATCATACTCATTTGCCTGATCAAGGTTTTTTTGGTGATGAAGGGGCTGCAAATCACACCCGCCTTACTGACAACCATGCTAGTACAGGACTTGAAATGTTCGTCTATGGGGCAAGTGCATTTAATAGCGCTTTACCTAAACCCAAAAAGTTTCCAGCAAGGCAGACACTTGAAGCCTCGCAAGCAATCTGTCGATTACATCAATTGAAGCCCACCAGCCAGATTTTATTACAGCAAAACCCTGATGTGATTGATCAGGGTGTGTTTCATAACGACGTAATTGCGGTGGGTAACGCTAATGTGTTGATGTGCCATGAGCAAGCTTTTTTAAATCAGTCTAATGCACTACAGCAAATCAAAAACGCTTACTTAGGTGAACTACCACTGCATATTATTGAAGTGCCTACTGCGAAAGTTAGCATTACTGATGCCGTAACAAGTTACTTATTTAATAGCCAACTCGTTAGCTTAAGTAATGGGAAAATGCTTTTAGTCGCTCCACAAGAGTGCCAAAATAATCCCGCTGTAAATACATTTATCAATGAGATGCTCAGTGCCGACAACCCCGTCAATCAAGTTCAGTTTTTTGACTTAAAACAAAGTATGCAAAATGGCGGTGGCCCAGCCTGTTTACGTTTGCGTGTGGCACTCAATCAGCAAGAGCTCGCAGCTGTTAACCCAGCTGTTATTTTAACTGATAGTAAGTACCAACAATTGTGTAACTGGGCGAATGAGCATTATCGCGATAGATTAAGCAGTGAAGACTTTGCTGATCCAAACCTGCTGCTTGAGAGTTGGCACGCACTTGATGAGCTCACACAGATTCTTGAACTTGGCTCTGTATATCCGTTTCAATTAGAACTGCAATAATGCCTCAAACTCAGCGAGAAGAAGTCAAAATACATAGCATAAATTCATTAGCGGGTTATCACAATTCATTAAATAACCTGTTAATGGACAGTGTTAATAACGGGGCATCTATTGGCTTTATTGCTCCATTAACAAGCCAAATCGCAGAGGAATATTGGCATAGTATTGAAGTTGAATTACAAAATAACGAACGCAAACTAATTGTAGCTACTAAAGGCTCAAAAATCATAGCTGCCGTTCAGTTGTCGTTGTGCCAAAAAGACAACGGTAAACATAGAGGTGAAGTTGAAAAGCTTATGGTGCACAGCCAACATCAAGGCCTAGGGTTTGCCAAACAACTAATGCATACTCTTGAACAAGGTGCGTTACAGCAACAACTGAAATTACTAGTACTTGATACTCGTTTAGGGGATGTTGCCTCTGATTTATACCGTAAACTTGGTTACATAGAAGCTGGGCAAATACCTCTTTTTGCACTGAGTTCATCAGGCGAATTACAAAGTACCGTATTATTTTATAAGTTACTAGCTAAGAACTTAGGACATTCGCCAGTCGCCAGTCGCCACTTACAGTGATGCGACAAAGTCCTGATGTAAAGAAAACGCCAATCTAGGTTAACTGACTAACGTTATGCGGCACACTTAAATCACGACCTACAGGAGGTTATATTACTTGTAGGCAAGTGGCTTGCCTACAAGTAATAATTTCACTGTCGCAGGTAAACTCGCTGCTACCTGGGTAGGTGCGAGTTTACTCACAACAGAGATCACCGAGTTCATAGAAAAAACCTGTCAGTAATTAACTTTACAATTGTCTTCTCTATGTAGCGCGAAGAGCCTCCAGCCTTCGGTGGTCAAATACTATTGTCGCCATAAATGACGACCACCTATTTACACATCTTTATTAATCGTGATTGCCGATGCCATCGACTCCGAGATATGCAGCGTACGCTGCGGAAATGGAATTGTCAGCCCAGCTTCTTCAATAGACTCTTTTACTCGCTTATTTAAATCCCATACAGTTTGCCAATAATCACCGTTAACAGTCCAAGCGCGTAATTGAATATTTACCGCACTTTCACCGATTGATGCCACCATGACTTTTGGTGCAGGCTCCAATAATAAGCGACTCTCTGTTTTCGCGATTTCTCTAAGTACAGCTAAACCATCATCTATTGAGTCAGCAAATGAAATACCCACAACAATATCCATTCGCCTTTTACCATTACGGGTGAAGTTTTTGATATTTCCAGCCCAGACTTTTCCATTTGGTGACGCGATAAAAAGACCATCGGTGGTTTTAAAAATAGTGGTAAATAGATTTATTTCACTCACGGTGCCTGTTGTACCACTTGCATCAATAAAGTCTCCTACTTTAAAAGGTCTAAGTATTAGTAACATGATGCCTGCAGCGATATTACTGAGCGTATTTTTAAGCGCCAAACCAATGGCCAAACCTGCAGCTCCCATCAGCGCAATTAAGCTTGCAGTATTAACACCAAAAATATCTAAGATAAAAAGCCCAGCGATGATATATACCAAATAACTAACAACACTTGATAATATTGGTAATAAGGTATCGTCTAACTTTTTAAGCGGTGATTTGGAATTCTTAATTGCTCTTTTAACCGAGCGTGCAATTAAGACACTGGCAATAATTATCACCAATGCTAATACCAAGTTATACCCTAAAGTAATGATGGTATCTGAGTGGCTTTGCCAAAACACTAAAAGCTTATCTTTCATGTTATATTTCCGAAAATAATTGTTGTAAAAACAACACAATATAAAACTGAGCATTATGCTATAAAGCAGCCCAGTTTAGGTTCACTATTTAGCGAATGGCTAATAAAAGTAACTGACTTAAATTTGACCACACGCTGAGCGCGCGCGAGTATATAGTTATAGCGCTTATAAACCTATTATTTTATTCTATTTTCAAAAATATTAGATTAAAGCAATGCATTAACGGCTACAGCTCAACCTAGCCTGCTTTAAAAGATTAATTGATTGAACCACTTGCGTTATACTGCCATTGTTGATTTGAATAGCCTGCTGTGTATTCAATTTGTCTTTGTTCTTCAACGCTGAAATCACTTCTAAATAACTCGTTTGCCACTCCTTATTTGATAAAAACAACGACGGGTTTTTCTCTAACAAAGTTTGCCAGTTGTTAAGCTTGTTTGTTACTAAACTTAAATGCTCGTGATCACATGACTGTTGATAATCCACTATGGCAAAATCAAGTTGTTTTAACTGCAGACTTTCTACTGGCAAAACATTAACCAGCTTATCAAGCGGAGCATACTGATTATATTCATCACGTAAAAACGCTAGGTGATGTAAGGTATAATAGTGTGCAGGTTCAATAAGCTGACTAAAAACTCGTAACGTGTTGGTATCATCAGCGGAAGTTTTAGATAATGTTTGTAAGCGTTTATTTAGTTGTTGCTGATGCAATAGCCCTACTTTTTGCTCGGCGAAACGTTCCATTATCATTAATCGTGAATACATATCACGCTCATCCGTTAATTGCGCAGATGACCAAAAACGTTCGCCTATCGCGTATAGCCTTGGCCACAAGCGAGTGTCTAAGTTCTCTGTAGTGATAAGTTCAGCCCAAATCGTCGCTTCTCCACCAAGTACGTTACCCGCTTTCAGTGTATCTTGCTGACGCGATAATGCCGATTCCAGTGTTTGCATTGTTGATGTTGCTTTTGGGCTAACCGTTAATGGGTAAGGAGTATTACCTACCATGGCAATAGCACTTTTCCCTTTTTTTGAACCAAGTAATAATTTTGTTGGTCCCATCCAAGTGTCAATAGAAACAGCGGTATTTCTGTCGTTCATCACGACCTGTTTTGAAATAAATCCGCCTTTACCAACAATATTAACTAACGCCAATAGTTCATCTGCATTCGTTTTAAATAGTGTCACATCACCTTTAACTGCACTGCCTTTTAAGCGCTGAAGGCTAAAATTAACACTGCTAATTACTTGCTTTGCTGTAATTCGCTTTTCAGTAGGTGGATTGGGGTGGTTACGATAATGGTAACTAGTCCATTGAGGCTGATCGATATAAAAGCCACTGGAGAGTAAACCATCATAACCTGCTTCACGAATAGCCGCTAATGAATGATGACCTCGCCATGATTGCACCAAAGTATTTTTTGGTAAACTAGGGTGCAGTACTTCGTCCCAACCAATCATTTTTTTATTGTACTTTGCTAATATTTTTGCAACCCGTTGATTAAAGTAAGCATGTAATGCCGCACTGTCAGATATGTGCTTTTCTACCATATAAGCCTGTATTTGGCTGTTTGCTTGCCAATCACTGTCATCAACTTCATCGCCACCAATATGTAGATATGGATCAGGAAATAAGCCAGCTAGCTCAGCAACGACTTCATCTACAAACGTGTAAACATCTGGATTACTGGGGTCAAGCAAAGGTTTAAACACTCCCCAGTGTCGCTCCATATCAGTTAATGTCGTACCGCTACCAAGCTCTGGATAAGCAAGCACAATGCTACTTGCATGGCCTGGCACGTCAAACTCAGGAACGACTCGGATCCCCAACTTAGCCGCGTAAGCAACAACTTCTTTGATCTGACTTTGCGTATAATAAAGCCCGTCAGATGCGGTTTTATGTAGTTTAGGGTAGCTGTTTAACTCCACTCGCCAACCTTGGTCGTCTGTTAAATGCCAATGGAATACATTAAATTTAGCTGAAGCTAAACCTCGCAAAGTTCGCTTCACATCAGCTATGGGTAAAAAGTGACGAACACCATCAAATAATAAGCCTCGCCAAGGATAAGTTGGCTCATCATATATTTTCAAATTATCCAACTTTAGCGGTTGTTGAGCGCTAAATAATAGCTGAGATAGCGTTGCCAAACCTCTTAACATGCCATATTGATTAGCGCTGTTTAACTTTATTTTATTATCTGCAATCTCTAAGCTATAACTTTCATCCATATTTAGATAAGGAAGCTCATTCACAGCTTTTGAGATATTTATATGTAATTGCGCCTGCGCTGATTCAGTCAGCACTAACGTTTTAAATGAACTATTTATTAATGAATTTTCTAACAGCGGTTGTAATAACTCCACTTGTTCATTGGCAATATACACTTTGAGAGATGAGTTCAGCTTAGTTGTGCCGCTCAGTGGTTCTACCTTTGTAGGCATAGGCATTAAGGGCATTTTTACAGCAGCAAAAATGTAACTAGAGCAACTTAAAAAAACACTCGCTAAGATTAGTTTCATTATTATTTTCATTAGTTAATTCCTGTTCTTTTGTGGCTTTTATCACTAATCATGCTGCATTTCCTCACGCTGAGCTTTTAAAATAGCCAAAGCTTGCGCTGATGTGTGCTTTTGCATTGGAGTAACTAGAGTAACGATTACAGCGCATAATGCCGAAGCTAAAGTCGCGGGGATAATCGGGTTACTCCAAAATGCTTGCCACGTTGGAATTGCGATAATGGCCAGCGAAACAATCAACGACACGACTAAAGCAGCAATCGCACCTTGCCAGTTAAAACGCGGCCAAAAGTGACCGAGCAAAACACACACACACAAGCCAGACATCAGCGTTGCGATCATATTTGTTATATAGCCAATAACATCATTAGTCAGTAGCGCAAGTAACAGTGCAGTCCCGATGGTTAAAACCAATCCTATGCGCGAAAGGATGACCACATCTTTTGCATGGGGCATACGTTTAAACACTAAACTGTAGATATCTCGAATTAACACACTCACCGCAGCAATCGCATCTGAGCTTGCACTAGAAATAGTGGCTGATAGGCCTGCGATGATAACCAAAGCAGCTAGACCAAAAGGCAATAATTCAAATGCCATATAAGGGAATGAAAATGCACTATTCTCTAGTGTGGGGTTAAGTGCATAGGCAGCCATCCCGATAAGGGCAGGAACGATGGCAAACACTAAATATAACCCGCCAGATAAATAAAAAGACTGCTTTATACTATTTACATGTTTACCTGAATAGATACGCTGGCGAAACGAAGGAGCAACCAACACACCAACGAGTACCGCAAAAAATAATGATAACCCCTGCACAATCCCTATTTTATCAAGTGACAAAAAGCTTTGATTAAGAACTGGTTGAGCATTTGCCATTTGCGATAAGCCACCCACTTCATAAAGCGCGACTCCCGCCATTAAAAAAAAGCCCACAAATAAGACTATCGCCTGAATAGAATCAGTCCAAACAACAGCTACATAACCACCAATCACTACATAAATACTAAATCCTAAAGCTATAAGTAGTTTTGCCGAAAGCGGTGATAACCCAGTCAGCCACGCAAGATACATCCCACCACCTAAAATATGCGCCCCTAACCAGCCAATGCTGGCAACAAAAATAAATACCGCAATGGTGTTTTTAACCAAAGGATGAGCACCAACATAATAGGAGACCTCTTCACTCATGGTCATAAACTCATGATTACGCACTGGCGCAAACAGTTTTGCCAATAGTAAAATACCGCATGCTCCGCCTAAACCATAGATCATCCCTGCCCAACCATTATTATACGCAAAGCCAACAGCCCCCATTGACGAGCCAGTGCCCACCATAGTGGCAACTGTTGTGCCTAGCGTAAGAAAGAAGGGTAAATTACGCCCCCCTAGTAAAAAGTCATCCCCTCCTTTGGAATGTCGGCTAACCCACCAGCCAAACCAGATCATAAATCCTAAGTAGCCTAAAAAGGCCATTAATAGTTGCCACTTCATAAGATACCCTGCTCCACCATTCCACGCAGCGCTAGCTACAGCACGTCATTTTAATTACGTGATTGGTGATAATTATTATTCTGTTGATGACCTAAGAACGATTATTTTTTATATGTGCTCTTAGGTATAAATGTCAACGCTGTCATTGACGCGCTGACAAAACCTTAAGGTGCTTTATAACAGGTAACATCTACCTCAACTTTACAGTCGACAACTAAATCAGCTACCGCACAAATTCTAGCTGGTGGATGCTCGCCAAATACTTCTTTAAACACTTTATTAAACGACTGAAAGTAACGCGCATCAGTTAAAATTACTTTAACATGCGCAACGTGCTCAAGGCCGTAACCGGCTTCATCCATAATATCGAGGCAGTTTTGAATCGCTAAACGTGACTGGTCAATAATGCTGCCCTCAACCACTTCGCCATCTTTCATTGGGGTTTGCCCAGATACCATTAACCAACCACCGGCTTCTATTGCGCGAGAAAAAGGTAAATGCTGCCCACCTGTGCCTGTACCGCCTTCGATACCAATTCGTTTAATCATGTTTACTTGCTCCTAGTGATGTTAAAAATTTACCCGAATACGCAGGTAGGATCTGTTTATCTATTAATGTTGCTTGGCCGTTGGTCCACACGCGGTGAATACCTGAGGCTGGTAGTTCTGAATCGACAAATGTTGCGTTATCAATAACCTCATCGGCATCAAATAGCACTAAATCAGCAAAGTTACCGACTTTGACCACGCCACGATTCGCTAACCGATAATTAGCGGCACTGAGACCGGTCATTTTATGAATAGCGGTTGCCAGTGAAAAAATCCCTTCCCCGCGGCTATAATGTCCCAGCACGCGCGGAAATGCTCCCCATAACCGTGGATGCGGATGCGGGTCGCACGGTAAACCGTCAGAGCCGATCATGGTTTTATCAAACGCTAAAATAGTTTTTACATCGTCTTCGTTTAAACCGTGATATACCGCGCCCGCCGGTTGCAATTTTTTAGCAGCATCAAGCAAGCTCATGCCCCATTGCTTGGCTATATCTGCCAGTAATTGCTCAGCCACCTCAGGGTGCGTTTCTGACCAGGTAATAAAAATATCAAAGTCATCGGTTACTTGGTTTAAATCTAAGGTGCTGGAGCTGGCTGCATAAGGATATGCATCACAACTGCATTTTGAGTGCTCACCTTGCGCCGCAAATTTTGCCAATAGTTCAGGGGCACGCCCCCAATTATTTTTACCTGCACACTTTAAATGGGAAATAATCACTTTAATGCCAAACTCTTGCTCCATCGCAAATGCTTCATCCATCGCCTCAAGTACGGCATCAAATTCGGTGCGTAAATGCGTGGTATAGATCGCATGGTGTTTTTTCAAGACCTCGCCAAACGCGTGCACTTCAGAAGATGGTGATTGATTGGCATTTTTATAGGCAAGGCCAGTACTCAAGCCTAATGCGCCTTGGCTGAGAGCAAGATCAAGTTGCTGCTGCATTGTGGTTATTTCAGCTGCTGTAGCTGGGCGTAGTAAATCAACCATTACATTATTTCTAAGTGTTGTGTGCCCGACTAAAGCAGCCACATTGACATTAGCTTTTCGCACATTGTAAGCGTCGATATAATCGCGCAGCTGAGCAAATTTAAATTCAGCTTTATCACCTAATAGATTCATTGGATCTGGCGCATCCGTTGCTAACTCGGCAGGTGCGGCACTAATGCCACAATTGCCTGTAATAACCGTCGTTACGCCTTGGCTGATTTTAGCCGCCATATCAGGGTTTCTGAGTACTTCTAAATCATCGTGAGTGTGTACATCGATAAAACCTGGCGCTAAACACAGTCCATTAGCCTTAACTTTTTCTTTTGCTTGGTATGCAGATAACTCACCCAGTGCGACAATCTGCTGTCCTTTAATTGCAACGTCCATATGCACTGGCGCATTACCTAAGCCATCAAATACCTTTGCTTGATAGATAATGGTGTCTACTGGTTGCGAGATATCGTACTGCATCGTTAATCTCCTAGCGGTGCGCGATCAGGTCCTTGACGGTACTCATCTAGCTCATGTTTAATACGGCGCAGCTTCTCACGCGATTTTTTCTGCGTTAAAATAGCCACTTCACTGGCCAGAATGTCTACCGCAGCAAGCATGGCGTAGCGAGCCGTACTTGGCGTAAAAATATAATCGGATTCATTTGTTTTGATTGGTAAGTGAATTGTCGCTGTATCAGCAAGCGCACTATCAGGGCAAATAGCAATTACTTTTGCGCCGTAATCTTTGGCAATACTTGCTGCATCAATAAGATCGTTCGCAAGTCCTGTTAACGACAACACAATTACTACATCGCTCACGTCAACACTGGCTGCTGTCATACGCATCATCACGGGATCGCTATAAGCATTACTAAGTACATCAAGCCTAAATAGTCGGTTATGGCACTCTTGTGCTACTACTGAACTACCCCCTCCAACACCAAAAATGAGTGTATGACGGCTACCTGCAATACAGCGTGCTGCTTCTTCTACTAAAGACTGTTCAATAAGCCCAGCATTGATATCTAAAATATTGTGAATTGCTTGGTAAATTGCCGGAATATCTTCACGGGCTGAGGCGTTTTCACTTATAAAACGCTCCCCAACTGCCAGTGATTGCGCAAGCTGTAGCTTCATATCCCGTACGTTGTCGCAGCCTAATGCTTTTGCTAAGCGCGTAATTGACGCATGGCTCACTTTAGCGCTCAAAGCTAAGTCGCTAATGCTTGCAGATGCTGCATATTGCAGATCGGTTAAAATTAATTGTGCAACGAGTTGCTCTGATTGACGTAAATGGCCTAAGCGCTCTTTAATTCGCGAAACAATATCCAATTAATTATTCTCCTAAAAATACGTATCAAAGATCTCAATAACGTTATAGTCATCATCTATGACATTAATATAACGCCATTTATCAAATGTAAGACATGGGTGCGAAGTTGCAAATGCAATAATATCGCCCACTTTTAGTTGTTCAGTGTCGGTATAAGTCAGCATGGCATGTTGATCCATTATTTGTTCAACTTTCCAGTCGGCTCCTGCAGGTCGTACTGTACCAGATTGATCTACATATAAGTTGGGGATGGGTAATCCAGCATCAAAAGCGACATCTCGCTTACCCATACCAATAATGGCACGACCAGGCTCCGGCAATGATTGCACATACGCCCAAATCTCTAAGCATGACTGTAAGTCACTGCCAATATTGCATGCCAGCGGGTTACGCGCTAACACGCTCTGTTGTGCTTGTTGATAAATCCCTTGATCATGGGCTACGTAACAACCTGGGCGGATCACTGGAGTCATATTATCTAGCAAATTTTGTGGTGCAAATGCATCGCACACTAAGTCATACCAAGCAGAGCCACCAGCAGTAATGATTACTTGCTCTGTAGCGAAAGCCTGTTGAGCTATCAAAGCTTTACATTTTTCGACCGCATCTGCTAAAAATGCAGTCACTTCACTTTGCGTACTCAATACGCCTTCATATATTTCAATACCGGCAAGCTGTAATGCAGAAAACTGCTTGATATGCGCGGTCAATTGTTGAAGCTTTTGAGCATCAATTACACCACAACGCCCGCCAGGTACTCCTAATTCAATCAGCAATTTAACTTGTAAACCTTGCTCACAAAAGAATTCACCAAGGGCTGTTACATTGCTAACATCATCCACTAAACAATAAAAATCAATCTGATACTGTTTTAATAAATAGCTAAGCTGCTGCATATTGGCTTTGCCAACTAATTGGTTGGCCATAATAATACGCTCTGCACCAGCGCGAGCAGCCACCACAGCTTGTTGTACCGTTGCAATAGTGATCGCGTAAGCACCTGCATTTAACTGTTTTTTAAAAATACCCGGTGCCATAGTGGTTTTACCATGCGGTGAAAACTCCACCTTACTTTGCTGTGCAAACTTTGCCATCCATGCAATGTTATTATCTAACCGAGTTTGGTAAATACACGCACAAGGCAGACTCACCTGTTGTTTTGCAACACACCAACCACTATGAGCAAGCTCATCACCGTTACCCAAACCTTTATTGCTAGTATCAATACTATTTCTACTGTTCATTACTGATTGCTGCATAACTAAAACTCTTATCTAAAATCATAAAGTTAGACTACAAGCTCACAATTAAGATCAAAAAACCATCAAATGTTAATGTAATTGTTGTTGCATTTTGCTTGAAAGTAATGTTAATTAATAACAAGTAAATAGTCAACACTTGTTATTAATTAACAAGAAATAATAATCAACGTTTAAAAATACAGGATGAGGTATATCAACATGAATATTAAAAACCGTCGCCAAGCCACGCTAAACAGGAGCGTAATAGCAAAAACAGTAGCCACTATTCTTTGTGGGTATACCAGCTTTGGGGTGCTTGCCGCTGATGTAAGTTCAGTTGTAAATGATGAAATAGAAACCATCGAAGTACGTGGTATTGCTGCCAGTAACAAACAAGATATTAACAACAAACGGTTTAGCACTGGGGTAATGGACTCAATTACCGCTGAAGACATTGGTAAACTGCCCGATGTAACGATTGCCGATACGCTGCAGCGTATCCCAGGGATACAAATTCGTCGCTCCGCTGGCGAAGGTTCAACGATTAACGTACGCGGTATGCCGCAAGTAACCACTCTGTTAAATGGTGAGCAGTTTTTAAGTGCGGGTTCAATTACCACTCTGCAACCCGATTTTACCGATGTACCAGCCGCATTACTCTCAGGTATCGACGTGCTTAAATCACCGCAAGCAGATACTCTAGCCGGTGGTATTTCTGGTACATTGGATTTAAAAACACGCAGACCCTTTGACCTTGACCAAGGCACAACGTTTTCACTGACAGGGGAAGCCACTCGCGGTAGTTTATCAGAACAAACTGACCCTAAATTAGTCGCATTTGCCGGTTACAACAACGATAAATTTGGCATTATTGTCACGGCGGCTTATGACGAAAGCACCTTAGCAAATTACCGCAATGGCACCATTTTAACCTCTTCAGAAATACAAAATGAAACCGATCGTGATTTTAACGGTGACGGTGATTTTAACGACAGCTTTTACAGCCAACGTTTTTATGGCGTAATGGACCGTGAGACTGAACGTGATCGCTTAGGCTTAAACACGACTATTCAATATCAAATTACCGACACATTCACGTTTACTGGTGACTTGTTTTATACAAAAATGGATGACGCCGATCGTAAGCAAGGGGTGATGGTTGATAATGCCCGTGGTTCTATATGGGCGTATTCTGATAGCTTTATTTCCCGTTTAGATAATGATCAGGGCGGACAAATATACACAGTCAACGAAGCTAACTTAAAAGTTCGCCGTGTTAGTGCCTACTCTGAGAGTTTAACGAACGATCGTGAATCAACCAACGCCAGCTTTTTATTCGAATACCAAGGTGATGGGCCACTTTCTGGTGAGTTTAGGTATATTCATGGCTCAGCTGAGCGCAGCCATACTGAAAACGTTGCCCATGGCTTTTTGACCTCCGGCGCGCAACATGGTTTACTGAAAAATCATGGCGATGGCATTACCCCTGTTAACCCTAATGGTTACGGCCCAGAAGACGTTGATGTGAGCTTTTCGCGCAGTGGCGAATACCTCACCCTTGGTTTTGCTGAAGGCTTTGGCAATGATATAAGCCAATATAATCTCGTTTCAACCTACTCTGAAAATAACTTTGAAGAAGAGGCCACCCTTGATGTTGCCCGTATCGATGGCCATTATGCCTTTGAGACAGATCACCTACAGAATCTTGATTTTGGTCTGCGAGCATCAAAACGAGACGTAGAGCGCGAAACCTATATTCTCGTTGCACCATTTACCACCGGCGACATTAGCGCAGACGTAATGTGGAAGGATTCAGGTGCCTCATTGGGTGATACCAACGGCGATGGCGAAAATAGCGTTGCAGGTGGTGATTTAACGCTCGGTAAAACCAACTTCTTTAGCGATATGCCTAATGGTTGGGTTAACCAAGTGAATGGTTTAGGCCCAGGTGGAAGTGGACACAGCTTTTACTTAATCGATCCTAAAGTAATGGACGATCCAATGGCATTTCAAAATGCAATTTACCCGGGTAACAAACGCTTAGCTAATCCGTCTCGTACCTATCAAGTAGAAGAGCAAACCCAAACCGCCTATTTTAAAGCTAACTTTGCTGGCGAATTAGGGGATTTAAGTTATACCGCTAATATTGGTGCGCAATACATTAAAACTGAACTCGACATGCTACAAAACCAACTCGGTTCAGCACGCCCCTGCTCCCTATGTACTGCCAGTGAAAAAACCGGTGAAAAGTGGCTAAATAGAGATTATTCAGACTTTTTACCCTCTATGAACTTTAATTTAAATGTCACCGATGACGTGATTTTACGTGCTGGTTACGGCAAGACCATGACCACGCTTGATATTGGAAAGCTTGCCGGTGGTATCAGTGTTGGTCGAACGCGTGCTGGTGACGTACTTGCCGCCGAACTTGGCGTTAGTCCTGATTTATTAGTTGCCGTACAAGGCACACAAAATGGTAACCCTGATCTAGAGCCATGGCGCGCAACTAACTATAACTTATCTGCTGAATGGTATTTTAATGACAGTGGCTTATTAAGTATTTCAGCATTTTTAATGGATATAGAATCCTTTGTTGAAAACGGCATTGTCATGCAAGGTTTACCTGATATTGATGGCGTTACTCGCCGTGAAGTACCAGTAAGTACCGAAATTAATGGCCAAGGTGGTGACATAAAAGGGTTTGAAGTCGTTTATCAGCAAGCATTTGACTTTTTACCGGCACCATTTGATGGCTTAGGGACGTCAGTTAACTTTACTTATGCGCCAAGTGACAGCGCTAACGTTGACGTTTATGGCGAAAGTTTACCAATTCAAGATAATTCAGAGAAATCAGCCAATGCCGTACTTTGGTACGAAAAAGGCCCATTACAACTGCGCCTTGCAGCTAATTACCGTAGCGATCGCTTAGACAGCTTAAGCTCACCAATGGGTGAAGGTGTCATGCCATTTTGGACCGACAGTACTTTATATTTTGATATGTATGCCGGCTATGAGTTTGCAGAGGACATGAGCATCTATACCTCAGTGAGTAATTTAACCGAGGAAAAAGAAGATATTTATGCGCAATGGTCAGATCATGTGATCACTCAAAACATCTTTGAGCGCCGTATAACCTTTGGTATTCGTACTCGCTTTTAATTGTAAATCAATTAGATAGTAACAAATTTGGTACACTTCTGCCCAGGAGATAAAAGCTTAATACAGAATTAGAGTAAGTTTTTATAAACAGCACAGCGCTGTTTTGTCAAATACAAAAACCAGTACTGTTGATAACGCTGTACTGGTTTTTTACTTATCCCTGCTGTTGAATATACTCCAATGCAGTCATTTTTTTATAACTGACATTTGGGTGCATAACATGTGTAGGCTCGGGATCAACCACTTCAATAGGGATATCGTAGCTACGAGAAATATCCAGTGCCATTTGGGTAATATTGACGCTAAACGACGTGCCCATAAATACAATTTTGTCAGCCATAGTCATACGCTTTTGTGCTTCACTAATACGGTAAAGCTCGGTGTAATATTCATCAAATAAAAGTACAAATGGCTTTAACGATTGATTCAGCACAGGCTGGTGGTTTTCAATTTTGAACAACTCTAGTAACGAATGGTGCAAACGGCTTTCGTCTACGTGATCCCAAGGGGTTGTTTGTGGTGTGACATCATCGCCCTGATGATGAAACAGCGTCATTTGATCAAGCCGGCCATGAATGGCAATGTAATTAGCATTCCCTGCTTTGCCGTCTAGGCCATCAATGTTTTGCGTGATTAAGTTTTTATCACTCAGCCAATGATGTACTTCATTAGGGCCATGGTTACGATATGTGGCAAAGCGATGGTAATACCACGATAAAAACTCTTTTGGATTATTTTCATACATTGCGCGAGTGGCCATTTCCATCGGCGTATAATTTTTACTGCCAATGGTCCAAAACCCATCTTCACCACGAAAAGTAGGAATACCACTTGCGGCGCTTACTCCAGCGCCTGTTATATAAAGTGTGTTCATCATAGCTCTTCTACTTTATAGCCAAGCACCTTAGTGGTTACTTGTTGTTGATTATCCATGCCACCAATGCGATATAAGATGCCACCATGCTCAAGTAAACCACGGTGATCCATGCTTGGAGTTTTAAGCGACGAGTGTATTTTCCAACGGTTATTCGCTATATCAAAGCGCCATACGTGGCCGCTTGCGGGTGCAGGCTTACCGTTATAACCCATGCCATTATAGTTGTACGGATTGGCTGAACCACCAAGCATATAAATAGCGCCATTATAACTACTTGCAGCCATACGGTAATGAGCAGTGCCTGTTGGGTGCTCCAAAGTACGCCAATCAATTTTTAATGGATTACTCTCATCAATCGTGCCTTTTAAGCATTGCGCAACCGCGGCAAAGGAGCGGCGTTTATCAGCATTCGCTTGAGTTTTAACGCCATCACAAATAACAATGGTATTGCCACTAATGGCTGCTGCTTGGCCAAATACCGGCTCACCTAAAAACGGCGAGGCTTGCTGCCATGTATCTGTTTGTATGTCGTATACTTGCACTAAATTTACGTTACCATCATTGTGCCAGCCACTCACTAAATAGATATAACGCTGCTGATAGCTCAATGCGACGCTGTCATCCACCGGCACCGGCATATTGGCAAGTTGAGTATAGCGGTCATTTTTTAAATCATAACGATAGACATCTGGGCTAGATATTTCTGTGTGATCACTATTTACTGTATAGCCACCGAACACGTAGGCATATTCACCCAATCCAACCGCGGTGCTCGCTAAACGCCCTTTTGGTTGCAAACTACTAGGGACTGGAGATTTTGCTTGCCATTGTTTATCACCAAGCTTTAAAGCCCATACTTTGTTATGCACGCTGTGGCGATCTTTATTTGCACCTAAGCCCATAAAGCTTAAAAAATACGCTTGTTCATCAACAACAACTTTTGCGACGGCATTATTTGCAACAGGCTCAGGTAAGGCGGGTAAGCTTGCCAAGGCAAGGGAAAAAAGTAGGCTCATAAATATCATTCACTGATCAAGTATTGATTAAGAATAACATTTATGTGCCTTTGGAAAAAACCTTAATAAGCCACACTGATGCGCTGATTAATATGCGCGGCATTTTGCGCTTCATCTATCATAGCAATGGCGTAATCTGTAACCGATATTTTACTCTCACCCTGCTCATTAGTAAAAAACGCATCGCCACCAATACGGTACGAACCTTCACTTGTGCCCGGGTAAATAACCGCCGCAGGGCTTACAAACGTCCATTGCGTAGTTGTTTTTGTCGCCCTGAATATCTCCAAAGCTTCACCTTGTGCAAGTGCCTCAGCTTTATATTCTGCAGGAAAATCAGCTGATGATACTAATGTAACACCAGGTGCTGCCTCTAAACTGCCTGCCCCACCAACCCACAATAAACGAGTACTGCTACCTGACAATGCAGTTAATAAACGCTTGGCCGTTTGCGCTACTAATTCATGATTACCCGCTGCACGTCCGCCAATTGAGGCAATCACTACATCAGCACCAGCAAGTAAAGGGGCTATATCATCATCTGACTGTAAATCGAACGTATTTAGCGTCACGTTTTCAGCGGTTAATTTATCAGGGTTTCTTACAATTGCAGTTACTTGGTGGTCACGAAGTAACGCTTGTTTGGTGAGCTCACCGCCAATCCAACCTGTTGCGCCTAAAATAGTAATATTCATATTTGTATCCTCAAAAAGTATTTATCATCTGACTGAGTAGCAACCTCAGCTGTTGATAATCAGTTTACTTGTTTACTAATTGATGATAAATAAACCTTATAGATACACATTAGTTCACTTTAGGATACTAATGGACAAAATAATTGCAATCCAAAGCTTTGTTGAAGTTGCCCGTTGTGGCAGCTTTACAAAAGCAGCTGACAACTTAGAGCTGAGCCGCTTACAAGTCACCCGCCACGTACAAGACATTGAACAGTGGCTAAGCTTGCGGTTATTTCATCGCACCACACGTCAAGTCAGTTTGACCAATCAAGGCGAAGAAGCACTTGCTTATTGTAAAAAAATACTCAGTACCGTATCGGATTTGCAAAGCAGAGCCCATAGCCATAATAACGAGCTCGTTGGCACAATTAGGGTGGCAGCGCCTATTGGTATTGGGCAAAACATGCTGTTTGATGCAATCGAAGAATTTGTTGCAATGCACCCAAGTACGCAGTTTCAACTGGTGCTCTCTGACAGCTTATCGCAATTGGTCGATGAGCGTGTAGACATTGCTTTACGTTACACTCATCAACCCAATGAACAGCTCATTGCTCGTAAATTAATGTTTATAAATACAGTTATGTGTGCATCTCCTGAGTATTTAAAAAGCAAAGGTGACATCACAACACCGCAAGATTTATTGCAGCATAATTGTTTGCTACACACAGGCAGTGCAACATGGCATATTTTAGGCGAGAATTCGGATGAAAAAATCAGCGTTAAAGGCAATATTAGCGCCAATGATATGTCGGTATTATGCAAGGCTGCAATTAAAGGGATCGGGGTAGTAAATTTGCCTTGTGATTTAGCACAAGAATATTTAAAAACAGCACAATTGATTAAAGTACTGCCTAACTACTCAACCCCAGGAAGCCATTTATGGGCCGTTTATTTATCGCGTAACTATCAACAAAGTTTGGTGAGAGCGTTTATTGATTTTTTAGCCCAGCGTTGGCAACACGATATACTATAAACCTCAGCAGCATTAAACTGCTGAGGCCAATAGGTTTAACGTAGCACGATTAACGGTAACTGCGTATTTTCAATCATTTTCAGTGTGTTACTACCGAGTATTACTTGCCTAAGCTTAGAATGTGCAAAAGCACCAATGACAACCATATCAACAGCATGGTTTTGTTTATAAGCCATGAGTGAATCAAAAATATTGCCTGTTAGATAACTCGCTTCAACCTCAAAGCCATGCTCGACTAACAATGCTTCCGCCGCTTTAAACTTACTATGCTGATCGCTGACATTATTTTTAACCGTCACTAAGTGGCACTTTAAGCCTTGCAGTAACCCGCCTTCAATTATGCGTTGTACCGCTTTGTCTGCTGTTTCTCTACCATCGTAGCAAAGTAAAAAGCTATCAGGTTGTTTAAAGTCTTGATTGGTAATCAACACGGGCGTATGAACTTGACGAATAATATGCTCAATATGCGAGCCCAGCGCTTTAAACGATGTACTGTGACCTTGTCCACAACGGCCAAGTACGATTAACCGAGCATCCGCTTCCAAGTCACAAATGGCATCTGTAATGGTGCCATGGCGCTGCCTGCTTTCAACCAATTCATGGCCTTGTGCAACCGCTCTTTGTGTAGCATGCTCAAGTAACTCTTTGCCTAATTGCAGCGCAAGTTTGCTCTGCTGTTCATCAAGTTCAGTCATTTGCTCAAGCAATGCAGAACGTGCACCAAAGCCAATCGCACCGCTGAGATTCTCATAATGCGCTTTTTGGTCCTTTTCAATAGCGTGTAAAAACACCAACGCCTTAGTTAATTTATTGGCAGCCCAAATGCCCGCATTACACACCGATTGCGTGTAGTTTGAGCCATCAATACAGGTAATTACTTTATTCATTTTTAACTCCTTAATGGCCAGCCATGAGTTTTTCTACTTGCTGTGGATCGTTATGAACGGCAAATTTGTCAACCATAGTCGCGGTCGCCTCACTCATACCGATTATTTCAACTTCAGCGCCTTCACGTCTAAACTTGATCACTACTTTATCTAGTGAAGTAACCGCGGTGATGTCCCAAAAATGCGCATGGCTTAAATCAATCACTACTTTATCAACCACTTCTTTAAAATCAAACGAGGCGAGAAATTGCTCACTTGATGCAAAAAACACCTGACCGATTACATTATATGTACGCTGCTTATCATTTTGCTGAGTTTGCACCACCATAAAGCGGCCAATTTTATTCGCAAAGAATAACGCTGACATCAATACCCCAACAAACACACCTATGGCTAAGTTATGAGTGGCTACAACAACAGCAACCGTTACTATCATCACCAAATTGCTCGATAACGGATTCGTTTTCAGATCCCGTATTGAGCTCCATGAAAAGGTGCCTATTGATACCATGATCATCACAGCAACCAATGCAGCCATGGGGATTTGTTTTAACCATTGGTCTAAAAACACCACCATGAACAATAAAAATACCCCAGCAGTAAAGCAAGATAAACGCCCTCGCCCACCAGATTTAACATTAATAATGGATTGGCCAATCATGGCACAACCTGCCATTCCACCCATTAAACCCGCGCCAATATTAGCGATACCTTGGCCTTTACACTCTTGGTTTTTATCACTCGGCGTATCTGTTAAGTCATCAACAATGGTTGCTGTCATCATCGACTCTAATAAACCAACCACAGCTAAACCTATCGAGTAAGGTAATATTATCCGTAGTGTTTCAAGGTTAAGCGGTACATCTGGCCATAAAAAGATGGGTAATGTATCAGGCAGCTCGCCCATATCGCCAACAGTGCGAATATCCATGCCCATAAACATCGCAAATACGGTAAGTGTCACAATGCACACCAGTGGAGAAGGAATTGATTTACCAATCACAGGTAAGTAAGGGAATAAATAAATGATCCCTAAACCCGCGGCAGTCATAGCATAGACATGCCAAGTCACGTTAGTAATCTCAGGCAATTGCGCCATAAAAATGAGGATTGCCAAGGCATTTACAAACCCTGTTACCACAGAGCGCGATACAAAACGCATTAAGCTACCAAGCTTAATAACTCCCGCCAAAATTTGAATAACCCCGGTCAATAGCGTCGCAGCCAGTAAATATTCAAGGCCATGGTCTTTTACTAACGTCACCATTAATAGAGCCATCGCACCGGTTGCCGCTGAGATCATTCCAGGTCGTCCGCCCACAATGGCAATAATAACCGCAATACAAAATGAGGCATACAAGCCCACTTTAGGGTCAACCCCTGCAATTATAGAAAACGCGATAGCCTCAGGAATTAACGCCAATGCAACCACAATACCCGCAAGTAAATCCCCACGAATGTTAGCAAACCACTCGTGCTTAAATTTTTCGAACATAGAAAACCTTATTTTTTGATATCGAATTTATCAAAAGCTGTGCAACAAACTTCCCACCTAATAACCCGCCAAAACCAAAGGGAGCTTCTTAAGTAAAAATACACACATTAATTAAATTGATAAAATTCGCACAACCATAAATCCATTACTGCAACACATAAACGCAATACATAAATGTAATGACTGAAAATGAAAAGGGTCGTTTAATTTTTTGGATGGTGCATAAGCGCACCTGCTGAAAAACAGTAACTGATAACCACTAAAACATGGCAAAGAAAAGAGGGGAAAACCTAGGGCGGCGTAATGCGCAAAATACATACCTTTAGCAATAATAATTGACGAAATAATAGGTTAATTAATCTGCAAAATCAATTGAAAATATGCTGTTTTGTGCCAGCGAGGTTAAATGCCGACTAAATAATGAGTAATCGTAATTAAACGTTACTCGCTTGCATGCGCTTGAGCTATTTTGTAGTACTCCTATATTACCTGTTCTATATTTAGCTATGTTCTACTAACTGCTCAGTGTATTTAAACAAGTGTTTAAATACGTTTACGCACAATTAATACATGGAGCTACACATGGCTAAAGTACTAATGATCACCGGTGACTTTGTAGAAGACTATGAAAACATGGTGCCATTTCAGGCATTACTCGCAATGGGGCATGAGGTTGATGCTGTCTGCCCTGATAAAAAAGCGGGTGATACAATAACAACGTCAATTCATGATTTTGAAGGCGACCAAACCTATATACCCAAGCCACCTCAAGATGCAGAATTCAGCGTTTCACAGGGGCTTAATATCAAGGCATTACTTTGCAGGAATGGCACTCCCTTTTAAGAAGTAACAACGATGAGAGTAAGTTCCTGTGAAGCGCCCAAAGGGTTGGTTTAAAAGCGATTTATACTGCGTTATTGATTTTAACAATAGAACCACTATTACTTGCAATCAATGCCTTGCCTAAATCGCTTTTAACTCCAACTGAAACTCGCATCTTGAGGTGGTTTGGGTATACAAAAAACGCGGCCATAATTTTGCGCTCAATGCGACATTTGCCGAGCTTAATGTAAATGACTACGATGCACTGTATTTACCCGGTGGTCGTGCCCCTGAGTATTTACGTTTGAACGAAAAAGTAATCGAAATTATTCAGTACTTTGCCAAGGCTGATAAACCTATCGCTTCTATTTGCCACGGCCCACAGTTACTCACAGCAGCTGGAGTCATAGAAGGTAAACAAGTATCTGCCTATCCTGCATGCCAGCCTGAAGTAAAAATGGCCGGTGCAGAATATGTTGAATTACCTATGGATGGCGCAATTACCGATGGTAAATTAGTCACAGCGCCAGCTTGGCCTGCGCATCCTGCCATGCTTAAGCAATTTGTGGCATTATTATAATCTATAATCGCAGCCTCAAGAGGTAACCTATGTGCCAACTATTTATCAATGCCGACAGCCAATTATGGACTTGCCGTACTAAATCTTTACGTATTGATGGGGTGGTTACCTCCATTCGTCTCGAGGAATTCTTTTGGGATATTTTAGCAGAAGTCGCATTTCGCGATCAGATGAGCGTTAATCAAATGATCACTAAACTCTATCTTGAATCTCTAGATGCTGATCATGACATCGGTAACTTCACCTCATTTTTACGGGTCTGCTGTTCGCGTTATTTATCGCTGGTCGCTGACGGTGATCTAGCCAGAGAAGATAACCAAGCCCTCAACGACCTCGATGCTCAAAGTGTGCTTGAGCAAGAACAGCTTCGCGCAGCTCTACGTAAAAGCCGCTTTGGTGTTGATACATCAAAGTCATCTATCAACTAATTTTGTTTGGAAATAGCCATAGCGGCTAATGTAAAAAACCGAAATACGTTAATTATCTAACCCCTGCATCCATAACGTTACCAACTGCTGAGCAGAAATAGCCAAAGCTGGCGCCTCATTATTATGTGCTTTGCTAGTAAAAATTTTCTGCGCGACTTGTCGACCTACACGTTGAGAGGCTGAGACTTTATCTACACGTTGTTGATAAAACGTCATTAAAGCGAGCTCTAAATCATCATGCTTTTCTAAAACCCGAACAAGATGCCAAGCATCTTCAAGCGCCTGACACGCCCCCTGGCCTGAAGTAGGAAAAGGAGCATGAGCCGCATCGCCAATAATAAGCACGTTGTCTTGGTGCCAATATGGCAACCGGTCAATATCGTGTACAAAAATTAACTTGAGTGAATCTTTATTATAAGATTTGAGAACCTGTTGCACCTCAGCTGGCCACGTTGAAAAACGCTGATGCATTTCCTCATACCAATCACAAAGCGGTCGTGTTTTATCAATATCGGCACTCCACCCAGCAGCCCAGTAACAAAGGTCACCTTTGACAGGCACAATACCAAAGCGCTCGCCAGCTGTATGAAAATCATGGATCACATTATCTAAAGTGCCCAGCTTTAACTTGCTAATCGCAATAATATTAATAAATCCCTGATACTGAGGAGTCACTTTTTCAGCATATAAAAATTGTCTTACCACTGAATTCATCCTCCCATCAGCACCCACCACTAAATCAAAATCTTGTTTTAGTTGGGCAATATCTGATACGGTTATTGCGCTGTTAAAATGTATGTTTACCCCTAAATCAGCTAATGTGCGGTCCAGCACACTCATAAGATCACGGCGTAAGATACTGACACTAGAAAAGCCACTCAGCGTGTTTATTTTCGCAATATCAAATTCATTTTGCACTGCGCCATGCTGATCGAACTGACGCATATACACAGGCATACCACCGAGTGCTTGGATCTGTTCATATAAACCCATTTTCTGTAACACAAACATCGCATTAGGCCATAGTGTGACCCCCGCTCCAATCGTCGAAATTTTACTATCGCGCTCAAATAAGCTCACCTGATAGCCTTTTTGTGTAGCAAGAATAGCCAGCGCTACACCACCGATACCCGCACCCACAATAGCAATTCGTTTACCGTTCATATTATTTACCTCAATAATTAACTAAGTAGCCATTATTACTAAGCCATTATTTAAGATAAATAAGCTATAATTGCGTTATCAATCCCATATTTTGAGTTAATTAATGATAGATAAAATCGAACTGCAATGGTTAATCAGCTTTCAATGCGTTTATGAACAATTGAGCTTTAAACTCGCTGCCGAGCAATTGCAATTACCTACATCGAATGTCAGCCGTCATGTTGCGTTATTAGAGCAGCAACTTAATTTAAGGTTATTACAACGTACCACCCGAAAAATGGTGGCAACCACAGCGGGTAAACAGCTTTACCAATCTATCAGCCCACTGATACAGGCAATGGATGATTCGCTAGAAGAGCTATCTTTGCATGGAGAGTCTCTTGCTGGGCACCTTAAAATCATCATGCCTGATCTGCCTTTTTTAGCTGAAATTAGCGCAGAGTTTTGCTCTATTCACCCACAAATACAATTAAGTTGTGATACCCAATTAAACCCTAGTGAAGGGTTGCTAGAAGGGTTTGATTTAGTGCTACGCTTTGGCCGCGGACCATTAGACAATTCAGGCTGGATTGCTAAAGAGCTGCTGCGCTGGCCCAGTTGCATTGTTGGCGCGCCACAACTGATCAGTAATGGACCTGTACCGCACTCGCTCGATGAGTTAGCTAAAGTCCCGTGTATTACGAGTTTATCTGTACTGCAGGGCATGCCTTGGCGCTTTAAACAGCAACAAGCAGCGCACGTAAAATCAAACTTTAAAGTAAACAGTGGCAACATGGCCAAAGCCGCTGCACTCAAAGGGCTAGGCTATGCAATTTTACCCACTCACGCATGCCAAGAACATATAGAAAACGGTTCATTGATCAACATTAAACTCGACCATGAGCCAGAAGATCTGGTGCTATATGCATTCTATGCAGGCAGAAAATACCCGCTAGAAAAGGTAAAAGTTTTTTTAGAATTTTTAAAGTCTAAATGCGCAACACTGCAATAGAATTACGTGATGTACACACAAGCTAAACACGGAAGTATAAAAACAACCTTGGTATATTCTGGGTCGCACCACCCAAAGTAATTGATAATTATTTGCATTCAATTATACATTACCATATAGTTTGCATGTCTCTAATTTATAGCCTACCTCAGGTTAGTCAATTCTTAACAAGGAGTTAAAATGAAAAGCATCGCTACACCTCTTACATTTCTTTTATTGCTTAGCGCAAGTCACCTACAAGCACATGAAATTTGGTTAGAAAAGCATAACAATACGCAGGTTAAATTATTTTTAGGTGAACCTGGAGAGCCGGAATCTGGTGATGAAATTGCAGGTCTAAAAAATACAAAAATCTATATTAATGAAAAAAAAGACTCCTTTCCTATCACACAACATTCAACTCACTGGAGCGCAAATGTTGCACATACTGGCGATATACTTGCTACAGTTGATGACTTATGGCAACCATGGGATCTCGAAGAAGTACCTGTATGGCAATTCTGGAAATCACCTAAACAGCAAGCCGCTAAGTTATTTGCTAAAGCGGGGAGAAATAGTACGCAAAGTAAAGTAGAATTTGAGTTTGTGCCTATAGAGCCACAGAGCAACACGCTTACCCTAACCTATAAAAACTCCCCTGTCGTTGAACATGATGTAACCGTTTTAACGCCAAGTAAGACTAAAATAAAAATGACAACCAACAAAGACGGTCAAATCACAGTAAAAACCGAACAAGTTGGTTTATATGTCGTATCAAGTGATTACCCAGTGAACGGTGAAGCTGTGATTGCTGGCAATAAAGTTGATAGCACTTACAATATTACTAGCGTGACGTTTCAAGCAAACTAATAATAAATAACATCCTAGTAAGCATGAATGTAAGTTAATAGTCTACAGGTTGAGCATAAGCTGCCTGCGCTCAATCTGTAGATATTCGGCTCAGATATTGTCATTAATTTACATTGGGCGGCGGGGCTTGATTACGGATAAATGCGGGTATATCAAAAATATCAGAGGCTTGCGGTTGAGTGATCACTGCTGCCGATTGTTCTGTTTCGCTGCTAGGTGCTTTATCGAAAGGATCAACAACCATCTTCGCGCTTGCCCCTGTCGCTATAATCAATAATTCATAATTGCTGGCTAAATTTTCGATTTTAGACACTCCGCAAATCACCAGCGCATTTGGGCTTACTTGTTGGCGGACCGTGTCGGTGATAAGGTTATAACTGCCCAGTGAAATCTCATCTTTACAATTAACTTGCACAATAACACCCGAGCTAGATGACATATCCACTTGATTAACTAAGGGATTATTAAGGGCACTGTCAAGTGCAGTGGTAAATTCGCCTTCGCTATCACATTTGCCCACGCCTAAAACTGCATCGCCTTGGCAATCCATGATTTTAGCAAAGTCGTTTAAATCAACATTTATCAAACCTTGATAGCACAGCATATCGATCAATGACTTAATTAGTGAGTGTAATATTTGATTGCTGTGTTTAAATGCGTCAAACAAGCCCACATCATTACCTAAAACCTCAATAAGTTGATCGTTTGGAAGCATAATCACCGCATTGGCATGCTCTTTTAGCGTGTTCAACCCTGCTTGTGCAACGTTTGATCTAAGCTGCCCTTCACTGCTAAAAGGCAATGTAGCAACAAATATAATGGGTTTACCTTGCTCACTAGCAAGTTGTGCAATGTAAGGGCTAGCGCCAGTCCCAGTACCGCCACCCAACCCTGTTGCACACAGTATTATATCGCAGCCATTAATGAGCGTTAAAAGCTGCTCTTTACTCTCTTCTGCCGCTTGCAGTCCAACTTTGGGATCGGCCCCTGCACCATAGCCATGAGTGAGCTCTGCACCTATTAGTACTGCTTCATCACTTTGAGTATGCTCAAGCACTACTTTGTCAGTATTAACACTAAATAACTTTGCTTGTTTACTCTCGCGCTGCTCATAAATACTGTTTAACGTATTACAGCCACAACCACCAATGCCAAATACACCAATAGATAAACCATCTTGTTGCTCAATTAGTTGAAACATAACATCTCCTTCATCTTTAAAAGGAGCATAACAAATGGGTGCGTCAAAAATTGACGCGCCCAAGTTAATTAGCGTTATTGATAGTTACTAGCAGCCGCTTTAAGCTTTGTAGTGATTCTTCTCCTAATTTGATCAGGCTTTATCACTTCAAGCCAATGAGCACATTTAAATAGCTCATCGGTTAGCTGCTCTGTATCAATCGTTTGGTAGGTATGTAATACGCTTTTATCGTCAACCTGTTGCTTATCAGTCAGCTCGCCAAGCTCAATAAACCCTTGATTAACCGCCGAATGATTAGGTACTTTTACGACTAACTCAATCGCCTCTTGCTTCATACCTTTATTAATCGCGCTACGTAACGATTTCAATTGCTCAATACTGGGCTCTCGTCGTGTTTTTTGCAGGATATGAACATTGCGAATGCGATAAATCGGCATTTGATAGCATTTATCGTGAAGTGACCCCACCATAAACTGCGCCATTAACACACCGCCTTGTTCAACCAAGTTATAAAAACTCAATTCAGCAAATTTTAACCAATGTGCCTCATCGTACAGCAATCTATAAAGCTCAGCGCTCACTGCACGCTTATGCTTAATCGCATGCTCAATTTGCGCCACTAACTGAGTATCAATATTCACTTTTAACGAAGGTTTAGGCAGGGTTGCAAGCCAATCGGGCACATGACCATTAAAACGCTTAAGCGCCTGCTCCGCTTTAATACGTACAGACTGTTTAACATCGCTCGGTACAGAATCCGGTAGTAACTGCTCCAACAACAAGTAATGCTCCGCCACTTCGCTGCTCATTACTTTTGCGTTACCACCTCGCCACTGCGCATTGATGGACCAGCCATAGGGCTTACTGCGGGTATCTTTTTCAAGACCGAAGCAACCTGCTCGTATAAAGATTGCAGGTCACGTTGGAGCATACGGGTTGAAATATCAAAGCCACGTTCAATCAATTTTTGTTGTAGTTTTTGAGTCGAAAAGCTCTGAGGATTAATTGGAATCAGTTCTAAAACAGAGAGTATTCTGAACGTGCCCATTAGAGACCCTTTCTTTAAAATCATAAGTAATTGCAATAAATGAATAAACTATATTTAGTTATAATTACAACTAAGCAAATATGTACTACAAACTAAAATCGTAATTGATAGGGAATAATTTTAATGCACAGTAAAAGCGTTTTCTCCAATATCGATACCAAAGATCATACCGAAAAAACGTTATTTTTTTGAGGTTTAATTATGAGTATATAAGGGTTTTTTATTGATAATAACAAACGAGCAGTATGGTTAAGAAGGCCGGAATTTTAGTTTCGCAACCTTATTTAACATAAGACCAATCAATAAACTAACCCGTTAGCCTTACATATTTCTCTGCCAGTTCATCGATACTTTCGCGATGATTAGGATCGGGCTTTATACAGTCAATTGGGCACACACTTACACAAGTCGGTTTGTCGTAGTGGCCTACGCATTCAGTGCATTTTACTGGGTCTATTTGGTAAATTTTAGCGCCCATATAAATAGCTTCATTTGGGCACTCTGGGTCACACATATCACAGTTAATGCATTTACTATTTATCAGTAAAGCCACTTTCTAACCTCATTAATTAGAGCTTGTACTTCTAGCACAAAATTACAGCCGCGAATTATGCTTTTATTGCAGTTTTTGGTTATTGATCTGAATCAATATCACATTAAATGTTTTAGCTAGAGCAAGTTAGACTCATTTTTTACTTGCAGTTTTTGTACTAAAAAATCAACCGCGGCTTTTACTTTTGGCACTAAATAGCGTTGTTTTTGATAGAGCAAATACACGGCCATTTCAGCATTTTGACTAATGGTGAGTGGGTGCTCAAAGTTAAGCTCCTGCAACTGGCCAGACTCAAGGTATGAAGCCAGTGCCCAGCGAGTTGACATTAAAATACCTTCCCCGTTGCAGGCCTTTTTTGCCAACCACGAACCATTATTTGAAATTACAACCGCAGGCCCTGAAACATCATGCCATTGATCATTAATATGACATAACCAAGGAGTGGGCCCAAAAGGTGCTTTAAAATAAAGTCCTTTATGTTGTTTTAATTCCATGACATCCGTAGGCGTGCCGTATTTGTTCAAGTAAGCAGGTGAAGCTACAGGAATAAAGCCATTATCCATGAGTTTTATTGCGAGCACTCGCTCATTGGGTGCGTACCCGCCACGAATAGCAATATCTACATCATCACGGCCCAGTGTTGATAACTCATCACTTAAACTGACATCTAATATAATTTCAGGGTATAGCGCGCTGAATTCATCTAGCAATGGGAGCAATATTTTGTCGCCAAAACTTACCATAGAACTGATGGATAAGCGTCCCATTGGGGTTGTTTGATAGCTTCGTACGGTTTCATTACTTTGTGCTAACTGAGCTAAAATTTGCTGCATATCATTATAATATATTTGCCCTACCTCAGTTAATTTCACTAACCGGGTTGAACGCTTTAATAATGTTGCACCTAAGCTTTTTTCTAAATCGGCAACTCGGCGTGATAACGAAGACGGCGGCACCTTAAAAAAATGAGCGGCTTTAGTAAAGCTGCCGGTTTCGACCACTTTACTGAAATAACGAATTGCGCGCAGTTGATCCACATTACTCTCCAAAAATTAACTCATAACACTTTACCTATTATTGTTTAAAAAGCAAAAGTGATTCGCTTTTATCCCTATATATACATAGATAAAAACAAGTAATAATAGTTGTAACTTAAATTTGTAGCGGTTTTATTTAGCTATTAGCGCTCATCATTTTAATAATGGAATGTAACTTATGATCACTTTGCACGGTTTTGCTGCCAGTAACTATTACAACTTAGTTAAACATGTATTGCTATACAAACAGGTTCCATTTGAAGAGCACCTTGTTTATGGGGGCAGTGAAGAGCTGATGGCACTTAACCCTGCAGGTAAAGTGCCTGTTATTACAACACCTGAAGGGCATAATATTTCAGAGTCGAGTGTTATCTGTGATTTTATTGAGCAGGCTTACCCTAGCATTGCGCTCTACCCTGAGGATGCGACTGAACGTGCCGTTGTTAAACAAATAATGAAAGTAGCAGAGTTGTATTTAGAGCTACCAAGTAGACGATTTATACCCTACGCGCTTTCTGGCACAGATATTCCTGATTCAGTTAAAAACGAAGTTCGCCAAGTTTTAAACCGTGGCGTAATGGCGCTACGTCACTTATGTAAATTTTCACCTTGGCTTAGGGGTGAGCAGTTCAGTATGGCCGACATTTATGTGTATTACGTAAATACCATTGTGAATAGCTTTGCAACCAAACAACTTGATTGGGATGTACTTGCTGATATACCTGGAATGAAACAGTGGGAAGAGGCTATGCGCCAATCAGATATTACCCAAGCGGTTGAAGATGCTCGCCAAGCCAATTTGCCCGAGTTTATGCAAAAAGTAACCGCACAAATTCAAGCTGCGCATGCCAGTAAATAACATAGCAACAAGCCTTTAAACTTTCTAAAAGGTTTAACACATTTAATTTTTTGCAGGAGCAAAACTATGTCAAATAACAATATTCAACTTACATCAACTATTAGCGAAGACAATAAACTTACACTGGCATTACACAATATTGAAATACCAACACCGGGTGCCGATGAAGTGGTTATTCGTATTGAAGCAGCACCATTAAATCCATCCGATTTAGGGGTTATGTTTGGCGCTGCCGATATGTCTACGGCAACTCAGTCAGGCACTGAGCAATCGCCGACTATTGTTGCTGATGTACCCGCACAAGCCATGCCTTCATTAGCTAAGCGAGTAGGTAAAGCCATTCCTGTAGGTAATGAAGGAGCCGGAACGGTCATCGCAGCAGGTTCATCAGAGGCAGCTCAAGCACTTATGGGTAAAACAGTGGCTGTTATTGGTGGTGGTACATATCGTCAATATTTATCTGCCAACGTACAAAGCTGCTTAGAGCTTAAAGAAGGAACAACCGCGAAAGAAGGTGCGTCATCTTTTGTAAACCCACTTACAGCACTGGCAATGGTTGAAACAATGCGCGCAGAAGGGCATAAAGCAATTATACATGCGGCTGCGGCATCAAATCTTGGTCAAATGCTTAATCGTATTTGTATTGCAGATGGTATCGATTTAATTAATATCGTACGTAAACCAGAGCAAGAAACGCTATTGCGTAACATGGGTGCCAAATACGTGGTGAACTCAAGTAGTGAAAGCTTCATTGCCGATTTAACAGCTGCAATTATCGAAACAGGTGCCACCATTGCCTTTGATCCTATTGGTGGCGGCCAATTAACAAGTGACATTCTTAATTGTATGGAAGTCGCTGCAGCAAAAGACATGAAAGAACACAGTGTGTATGGCTCTGATACTTTTAAACAAGTGTATATTTATGGCGCATTAGATCGCGGTCCAATTACCCTTAATCGTAATTTTGGTTTTGCGTGGGGCGTAAATGGTTTCTTACTATTTAATGCATTAGGAAAGCTTGGCACAAATACCGTGGTTGCAATGCGTAAACGTATCGCCGATGAAATTACCACCACATTTGCAAGCAATTACACTCACGAGGTGTCATTAACGCAAGCATTGCAGTTACAATCATTAGAAGCTTATTCAAAACAAGCAACGGGTGAAAAATACTTAATTACCCCGCAGCAATAACCTTAATAAAAGCTCACTGTTACTTCATGTAACAGTGAGTATCTAATGCAATCATTAATCCTCACTGATACTATTAAAGACGCGTTAAAAACATAAAGTTTTATTTGATAAGTGGCTCTAATGGCATCTAATTACTCCCTCGACGATTTACGTTATTTTTGTACCATCGTTAAACTCGGAAGCTTTAAACAAGCAGCAGCAAGCTTGGGGGTTTCACTATCAACTTTGAGTCGTAGAGTAAATTTACTCGAGCAATCTTTACAACTTCGGTTACTCAATCGTGATGCTCATCGTGTGACTTTAACTCATAGCGGTGAAACCTATTTCGAACGATACAGTAAAGTATTTAATGAACTTGATGACATCGAGCAAACATTGCGTGACGACAAACATCAAGCAAAAGGTAAAATTAGGATCACAGCCCCTATCTATAGCGGTAAACAATTTTTAAGCGCGTTATTTTGTGATTTTTTATTAAAATACCCAGATATCCAACTAGACCTACGCTTTTCAAATGAGCTTATTGATATCGAAAAGCACGGAATTGATATTGCTTTTAGAGTTAGAAACCCGGCCATCGATAACTGGGTAGTCAGGCAATTAAAGCTGACACGAAATGTACTATGCTGCCATACAAATCAGCCACACAGTCACATTACTCATCCTTCACAATTAGTTAAGGATCCAAAAGTGACCTGCGTAGGTTTAACGCCATGGCAATTAAAAAATCAATTAACGGGTGAACAGTTTAGCTTTGCACCTACTGATCATATAAAGCTACATGTTGACGAAATTCAGATGATGGAAGAAGCCGTAAAATCAGGAGTGGGCATTAGCTACATGCCCGATTATATCGCGCTCCCCTTAATTGAGTCAGGTAAACTAAAGCGTATTTTGCCTGATTGGCATAGTGAAGAGCAGCCGTTTTCAATGCTCTACCGCGATAGAGAACACATCCCCTACCGCGTACGACTATTAATAGAATATGTACTGCAACACTTTTAATGTATGTTGCAGTGATTATTTTCACCACCACAAAGACAAAACTCAGCACAGCAGTGGCTAAAATACAAATTAAAAGCTAAGCCTAAGCACCACAACACCAAGCAGTGCAGCCGTCAATCCAATGATCTCTTGACGGCTAAATGACTCTTTTAAAACAATGCGAGAATAAAGCAAAATAATCAGAATATTCATTCCTGAAATAGCTGAAACTAACCCCGTACTTCCAATCGCGAAGGCTGATATGATAGCCACCATTCCAGCGACATTTGTCAAACCTATGAGTAATCCACACGCAAACGTTTTTGATGCAGACCACCCATTATGTGAGCTTTCGTCTTCATCATGATGTTGTGTACGCTTTAAAAACCAACTCAAAGCAAACAATACACTTCCACAACCAAACATTGAGGTTAAGGTCGCAAATGTATCCGCTTCTAATAAGGTCGACTGCTTGCCCATTAAGTCATTAAACGCAAAAGCTAATGCAGCCAGTAACCCCCACTGCGCACCTTGTAAATTACTCCAAGAAATATCATTCGAGTATCGAATAATATATAAGCCACCAAAAATGATAAAAAAGCCGAACAGCTGAAAGCTCGTAAGTGTTTCTTGCCACAGTAGAAAGGCAAATAAAAGAACAAATAAAGGGGTCAGCCCTGATAAAATACTGATCAATGACGCTTTACCCACTGAAAACCCTTTATGCAAAAACCCATTTGCAGCAAAAGAGCCAGCCCCAAGAGCCAAGCCCACAGCTAAATCAGGCCAGCCATACCATGTTTGGTCAAGAACAAAAGTGCCTATGGTACTGATAACAAAGCCAACAAAAAACACGCCAAACAGCAGTAAATTGCGATTAATCTTTTGTTGAGATGTCCATTGATACATTACCCCCCGCAGACCAAAAAATACGGTGGCGAGCAATGCAAAAATTATCCACATAGTCATTTCCTAACGTTCTGATTGATGAAAATGCGCGGTGAAAAGCATTTCGCCCTATCACATAAGCGCACGTACAAAATAAGACCGCCAGTATAGGGAAATTTTAAATTTTATAAATAAGCATAAATGAAACGCTAGATTCCATAAATAAAATCTACATAATTAATAATTGAATTTAGAACAGATAAAAATCTCAACACGGTGACTCTTAATCAAACTAACCTAACATTAAATAACATACTAATTTTGAGGTTTAACTTACATTACAACATCAAATATAACACACCCCTTGACATTATATTTTTAAGCAATATGATTGCTTAAAACAAAGAGGAAATAATGTTTACTTTAATTTCAAAACTGCAAAAAACAAATCTCACCTTCGACATTTAAGCCGAGTGTATTAATACACTCGGCAGTTTCACTGTATCTATTAAAATCTAAAATTTAGTTTACTTTTTGTGGGGATTACTCCGTGTTTCCTTCGCTGTTCGAGCATAAAAAATTTATCAATCCTAAATTAAAATATAAAATTAATTTAGGGAGCACAGCAATATTATTGCACCCGTTAAAGCTAGCGCATTTGTTACAAAAAGTTGAGTACTCTGAAAGACCTTGGTCTAAGTTCAGTCCACACGTGCAGGTTAATAGTACTGTGGTTATTAGGCACACTGTCACAGGTTATAAATACCGAATTACATTAGTAGCGCCAGAACAACATGGTGTAACTCCAAATGCTGTTTCATTTCATTCTCTTATTGGGATCGCTCTTTTAGGCCATAAAGTAGGTCATATATTTGAGTGTGTTGAAGGTGGGGTTACTCACTGCTGGGAAATAATAGCAATTAATGTTAAGGAGAAAATATAGAATAAATCATTTCAGTTTTTTATTTTAAATTTTTATATATTTGATTGGAGTTATTTATAATGAGTAAAGAAAAACCTAAAAAACAAGCTAAACACAGCTTAAAAGAAAAGCGAAAGCTACGTAAAGAAAAACTAAAAACCCCTGAAAAATAAAACTCAACCTTAATAAAGTCGCAAACTCGGAATTGTAAAATTCCGAGTTTTTTAGCACTTTAAAATAAGTTAAACTTTAGCATTAAATATTATAATAAAATTAAATAACTGAAAATAGTTATACTCTAAATGGGTTACGCGTGTCTTGGTTTTCGTCTAGATTACGCATTAAAATCGCATGCGCTAAATCAATAGTGTCAGGTAATGGAATTTTTACAACGTGGCCTGAGCCTTTAGCATCTGTTATACAATCGCCCTTTTTGTTCTGCATCATTTCAAGAGTAAAACTAACATTCCCTTTTGGCGTCATTAGCTCTAATGAGTGCCCAACACAAAATTTATTTTTTACCTCTATCTCAACTAAACCATCAGCATGTCGCCCTATTACTTCACCAACAAATTGTTGTTTGTCTGATACAGAATGACCGTATTCATAGTTTTGATAATCTTGATGAGCATGACGTTTTAAAAACCCTTCGGTGTAACCGCGATGTGCTAGGCTTTCGAGAGTTTTAAATAGATCAGCATCAAAGGGGTTACCCGCAACGGCATCGTCTATCGCTTTACGGTAAACCTGTGCGGTGCGGGCAACATAATAAAATGACTTAGTGCGGCCTTCTATTTTAAGGCTGTGTACACCCATTTTTGTTAATTGCTCAACATACTGCACTGCGCGAAGGTCTTTTGAGTTCATAATATAAGTGCCATGCTCGTCTTCAAACGCGGGCATATACTCACCTGGGCGGCCTTGCTCTTCAAGCATAAATACGTCGTTACTTGGGCTTCCCTCTCCTAAAGTGGGTTTCACTGTCTTAGGATCTATTTTATGAACCATTTCGCCAGTTTCGTTTTCCGTACCGGGTTTAACGTCATACTCCCAGCGACAGGCATTGGTACACGTGCCTTGGTTAGGGTCGCGTTTATTTATATACCCTGAAAGCAGGCAACGCCCTGAATACGCCATACATAACGCGCCGTGCACAAATACTTCAAGCTCAGTTTCAGGGCATAACTGACGAATTTCAGCGATTTCTTCAAGCGATAACTCGCGCGATAAAATGACTCGTTCAATGCCTTGTTTAGCCCAAAACTTAACGCTTGCAAAGTTTACTGCATTCGCTTGTACTGATAGATGAATAGGCATATCGGGCCATTTTTCACGAACTAGCATGATTAAACCAGGATCCGACATGATCAAAGCATCTGGCTTCATCGCAATCACGGGCTCTATATCACGTAAGTACGATTTTACTTTGGCGTTGTGCGGTGCAATGTTTGAAACCACATAAAACTTTTTATTCAATGCATGGGCTTCATCAATACCTATTTTTAATGTTTCAAGATCAAACTCATTGTTGCGTACGCGCAAACTATAGCGTGGCTGGCCGGCATACACTGCATCAGCTCCGTAAGCAAACGCGTAACGCATATTTTTTAAACTGCCAGCAGGAGAGAGCAACTCTGGTGTAAAAGTATTTGAAGGGGTAATTAACGACATGTGCGCTCCATACATCGAACTGAGTACAAATCAGTTGCATGAGTAATAAAGCGCGGCAGTATAAGGTTAGTTATATTTACCTATGTTGATCAAGATCATAAAACGCGGTTTTCTATTTTAGCTGATTGGCAAATTGGCTTACTGCATCAACCACTAGTTGTGCGCCTTTTTTAATGTCATTCATTACACTACCTGACTCAGTCGATAAATCGAGCCCCTCTTGCGCCTTGCTTTTACCTTGTTCAATGGCCGCGACTGTCGATTGAGTTAAGTTTTGATTTTGTTGAACAACCTCAACAATTTCTTCGGTGGCTTTACTGGTTCTTGAGGCTAATTGACGGACTTCGTCAGCTACAACCGCAAAGCCACGACCTTGCTCACCTGCTCTTGCCGCTTCTATCGCAGCATTTAAGGCGAGTAAATTGGTTTGATCTGCGATACTACTGATACTTTGCACTATACTAGCTATTAATTGTGATTGCTTATCTAAGGCTGATATTTCATCGCCGGCTTGCGCCATTTGCACCGCAAGTACATTCATAACTTTAACCGTTTGCTCAATAACCGCTTCACCTTGTTTGGCCAAGCTTTCTGTTTCTGTTGAAGTGCTATAGGCAATATCGGCTGCTTGTGCAATAGCAAGCTCTCGCTCAACCTGTTCAGTAATCACTGTTGCAAACTTAACTACCTTATATAATTCATTATGTTCATTAAAAATAGGATTATAAGACGCCTCTAACCAAACAGTACGGCCATGTCGATCAACTCTTTTAAAACGGTCGGCGACGTATTCCCCTGCTTTTAGCTGCTGCCAAAATGCAGCATATTCAGCTGAATTAGCTTCCTCAGGCTCACAAAACATGCGATGGTGCTGCCCCAGAATTTCATTTTCTGAGTAACCCATTCCAGCTAAAAAATGCGCATTTGCTTTGAGCACAATGCCATCGGTATTAAACTCAATAACGGCCATAGAGCGATGTAACGCATTTATTAAGTCTTGATGCTCACGAGAAGATTCAATAGTACGAGTAAGCACTGTAGAGTGAAGTGTAAACTCAATTAAAACTTTATTTTCATCAAATATAGGCTGTAAAATACTTCTCAGCCACACCTGTTCACCACTAGCATTTACAAGTTGTAAGGCGCCTACCCAGTGCTCTTGTTTTTCAATTGCATTTTTTAATCCCTTAAAGTGAACAGTATTTCTAGCATTATCAGGTACAAAGTTAAATAATTCTTTATTAATCAGTTGCCCGTGAGAATACCCCAATGCAAGTTCAAAGTTTGTATTTTGATGGCTTATTCTACCTGTGCCGTCAATCTCCAGTACTAGCATCTCCTCATCTAAGCTTTTTTTAACTTGTTGTTGCCTAAATAGCTGACTTTTCATGTCATCAATTTGGCGTTGCAGTGCACGATTAAAAAACATACTTTCATCCTAATAAAGAAAGTTGAACTGGTTGCTACTACTAGCCCAAAAGAATATAAAAACTATAGTTTATACTTATCAAAATGTCTTTCAGACTCAAATAAGCTTTGTAGATTAAAATCAAATGTGACTGAAATAGGTGGCTTCGTTTTCAATCGATCACTACACAATTTACATATAACAAACCTAGAAAAGCTATAATATTAATAAAAAACAAGGGTGTAAAATATATTTACTGACAACAAAATACAAGAATAATTTATTTTTATTTATTATAATTATTACTTTTTAAAAACTTATTTTTTACATCATAAAATTGTCATTGAATCCTTATTTAATAAAATTAGGATTTTTCAACTAAAACGCGTATAATTCGCGCCCGTTAATATTCACACTTTTAATCAAACATTATTGGAGCATAAAGATGGCTTTAGAGCGTACTTTCTCAATCGTAAAACCTGATGCAGTAGCTAAAAACCACATTGGCGCTATCTACAACCGTTTCGAAACTGCTGGCCTTAAAATCGTTGCAGCTAAAATGGTTCACCTTTCACAAGAGAAAGCTGAAGGTTTCTACGCTGAGCACAGCGAGCGTCCTTTCTTTGGTGCTTTAGTTTCTTTCATGACGTCTGGCCCAGTAATGGTTACCGTTCTTGAAGGCGAAAACGCTGTTCTTAAAAACCGCGAAATCATGGGTGCTACTAACCCTGCTGAAGCACTAGCAGGTACTTTACGTGCAGACTACGCTGATAGCATCGACGAAAACGCTGTTCACGGTTCTGACGCTGTTGAATCTGCTGCTCGCGAAATCGCGTATTTCTTCGCTGACGAAGAGCTTTGCCCACGTACTCGTTAATTCGAATGCACTGAGCAAAATAAAAAGGGCTTTCGGGCCCTTTTTTAGTGATTAGCTAAACAATTAACAATGTTTAGCTAATGACTAAACTGGTCGAATTGTGTACAATTCATCCCCGTAAATTTTATCACCACCGTCACTGATTGAGGTTGTTTCATGACCGAGCAAAAAAAGATTAACTTATTAGATTTAAACCGAGATGCAATGCGCGAATTATTTGTATCATTCGGTGAAAAGCCATTTCGTGGCGATCAGGTGATGAAATGGATTTATCATTTTGGCGTTGATAACTTCGACGATATGAGCAACGTAAACAAAAAGCTAAAAGAAAAGCTAAAAAATGAATGCGAAATCGTTGCACCTGAAATTTCAGTACGCCAACAAGCGAGCGATGGCACTATCAAATATGCGCTAGTGCTTGAAGGCGGCCAAGAAGTAGAAGCCGTGTGGATCCCAGAAAAAGAACGTGCAACTTTGTGTGTATCATCACAAGTTGGTTGTGCATTAGAATGTACTTTTTGCTCAACTGCGCAACAAGGCTTTAATCGAAACCTCAAAGTATCTGAAATTATCGGCCAAGTGTGGCGCGTAGCCAAAGATATTGGTCTTGATGGTAATAGTGAAAAACGCCCAGTCACCAACGTTGTGATGATGGGTATGGGCGAGCCGCTACTTAACGTTAAAAATGTAGTCCCGGCGATGGAACTAATGATGGATGATTGGGGTTTTGGTTTATCTAAACGTCGCGTTACATTAAGTACCTCAGGCGTTGTACCTGCGCTTGATTTATTGAAAGAAAAAATCGACGTTGCCTTAGCAATTTCATTGCATGCACCAGATAACGCACTGCGTGACATTTTAGTTCCAATTAATAAAAAGTACCCGATTGAAGAGTTTTTAGCAGCGTGTCGTCGTTATATTGATGGCTCAAAAGCGAATAAAGACGTCACCATTGAATATGTAATGCTCAATGGTGTGAACGACAGTACCGATCAAGCCCACGAACTTGTTAAAACACTAAAAGGCACACCGTCTAAAGTGAACCTTATTCCGTTTAACCCATTTCCAGGTAATGAATACACTCGTTCAAGTAATAGCCGTATCGACCGTTTCTCTAAGGTACTGCAAGCTGGCGGCATTACGTGTATTGTGCGCCGTACTCGAGGGGACGATATCGACGCAGCATGCGGCCAGTTAGCTGGCGATGTTGTAGACCGTACCAAACGTATGGCGAAGAAGAAGATGCGTGATGAAAACGCAATATCGGTAAATATCCAACAAGCTTAAACGCCAAAAGCGCTTGTGTTTAATGCATTTAATTATAAAAAATTGATGCAACACAAGTGCTTTTCGGTAAGATAGGCGAATATGGATAATAATAAGAGATAAGGTAATGCGATCTTTACTTGCTGTAACGGCCAGTGTCATAGCGCTTAGTGGCTGTGTGACTGAAAACAGTTACGAAGGCAATGACAAGCCTGTTGTTGAAAATAAAATTAATAATACCGGGGCAGCTCGCACTCGCATTGCACTGGCATTAGAATATTTAAATACAGGTAACAGCTCGCAAGCAAAATATAACCTTGAACGAGCCGCTGCATTTGCTCCCGACCTCCCTGAAGTACACTACTCTTTTGCATATTATTATCAACAAGTAGGCGAAAATACGCTTGCCGACAACGCTTATCAAAAAGCAATAAAAATAGACCCAAATGACCCTAATACCCGTAATAATTATGGGGTGTTTTTATGTGGTATAAATGAATATGATCGCGCCACTGAGCAATTATTAAAAGCAATCGAAATACCAAGCTATATTCGCGTTGCCGAAAGTTACGAAAACCTTGCTTTATGTGCCATTGAGTTTGATGACTTTGATAATGCTGAGAGTTACTTTAGATCAGCGATAAATCATAGCTCAATGCGTGCTTCACCTTTAATTGGCTTGTCTGCTTTATACTACGCAAAAAGTGATTTACACCGAGCTCAAGAAGTACTCAAACGCTTTGAAAAATCAGGACAAGTATCGTCTCGCTCTTTATTTTTAAGCTATTTAATTGAGCAGCGCATGGGGCATATTGAAAAAGCCGAAACTACCGCAGCAACAATTCTACAAACATACCCAACGTCTAACGAGGCAGTATTAATTCGCGAACAACAATTTAAGCGAAGTGAGTTTGAAATACTGCGTTTGCAATACCGTCAAGCAAAGTTAGATGAGCTAAAAGCTGACAGCCCACAGGGGGTTGTAAGCTCAGAACCTAAAATCCGTATTGTAAAAAAGAAAAAAGCGCCAGTAGCCAAGGCGCAAACAATAAATAATCAAACTGCGGCTATGAGCACTACACTACCTGTAGTAAACGAGCAAATTACCTCAAGCAGCGCAGATGTAGCTGCAAGCATAGTCGCGAGTAGTTCAGCCCAGCAGCAAACTCAGCCTGAAGTCTCACAGCCACAGGCATCAGTGACTGAAACTGCGGCTAATATCCCTGCTGCTATTGATATATCTGCAGCCAAGGTCGATACCAACGCGGTGCTAGGCGCGTTGACAGTCGCAAGCGCGTCACAAAGCACAGTAAAACCTCCAGCTAAAAATAAAAGTGAAGTAAATGATACTAAAGCGGTAATGTCAGCTTTAGCTATCACGCCTGCTACTGAGCCAAATGTTAGCGCGAGTACCAAGCCCACGACAGGGTTTTACACCTCAGAAGTTAAAACCCTAAACGTGTCGGCAACACCCGTGCCCACGGTACATTTGGCAACGCCCAAAAAAGAGGCTCAAAACACGCTACCCGCAACACAACAAGAACCTAAAGACGGTGTTAAGATAGTGTCGTTTGGCTCACCGAACGCAGATACAAAGCCCGTTCAGAGTAATACATCAGCGACCTCATTTTCATCAAGCAGCAGGCAGTTAAACGAAGGTGAAAAAGTAGTATTCTATCAGCCGACCAAAAATACCGCTGTTTTTGCAAATCAAAATAGTCGCTATGCCACAGTGCCAGATGTAGAATTTAGTGATAATAGCTCGCTCAACCAAGCACCTATGCTTAATCCACAACTCCCACAGCTGACGACGCCGTACCATGTTTTACAAGATGGTGAAAACCTCTTTAGCATTTCAGTGCGATACAATGTTAAACTACAAAAATTACTCCAATGGAATGGACTAAGAGAATCTGATCGGGTGGTCAACGGGACGAAGATTTACCTTAATGACCCCAATATTTATTATAAAATAAACGCGGGCGATACTTTATACAGTATTGCCACTGAGCGTCGCTTGTTAATTGTTCAGTTAATGCGATGGAATAAATTAAGCCCAGATGTCGCACTCAAACCTGGGCATAGACTATTACTAGTGGACCCTGAATCATACGCATTATGAATGATGAAAATACAGAATCAGCAGAGCTAAGCCTTGGCCAAACTTTAAAGCAAGGCCGAGAAGCTGCGAATGTTAGCCTTGAACAGCTAGCAAAAAAGTTAAAGTTATCGGTGTTGCAATTACAACGTCTAGAAAATGACGAACACCATTTATTAGGCCCCGCCACATTTGTTAAAGGTTATACTAAAAGTTATTGTCGGGAATTTAATTTAGATACAGCAGCAATTATGGCTGCGTTTCCTGAATCACAGGAAACACTCAAAAAAACTAAAATGCAGAGCTTTTCTAAACGCACAGAAAAAGAAGCACATGATAGTCGATTAATGCTCGTCAGTTATGCCATTTTAGCGGTTGTTATTGGCTCTTCAGCGTTATGGTGGTGGCAAAACTCAACGCCATTAAATGAGCAAGTTGTTACTCAGTCTTTATCTGGCTTTAATGACAACGACAACAGCATTGAAAGTGCCGCGCCGGAGACTGCAAATCTTGTCACTGAAAATCAAGAAGAATTAGCTGGCCCAGATGAACTAGTTAATGAAACCGAGCTTGATGCGCAGCCACAAGAATCCTTGTCAGAGCCGCAAGTATCAGAGCAAACACCCGCTGTGAGTGAAATTGCAATCGAGCCCGCTAATATAGAGCAGGCTCAACCTGAGAATGCAGGATTAAGTACGATTGTTATGCATTTTAACGAAGAAAGCTGGGTCGAAATTCATGATGGTGACGGTGAAAAAGTAGCTTTTGGTGTAAAAAAAGCAGGCTATGAAATGACTGTCACTGGCAAAGCGCCTTTTTCAGTAGTATTAGGAAAACACCAAGCTGTTGAGGTAAACCTCAATGGCGAAAGCGTCGATATTTCGCATTTTCCCAAAAACCGTTTAGCAAAATTTAATTTACCGTTAGCAGAGTAGTCGCGATGTTCTCAGAATCTCCAATTAAACGCAGAAAATCAACCCGAATTAATGTCGGTAATGTTCCGGTTGGTGACGGTGCACCAATAGCCGTGCAATCAATGACCAACACCGATACCATGGATGTTGATGCAACCGTGGCACAAATTCAAGCAATACAAGATGCTGGGGCTGATATTGTTCGCGTATCGGTGCCAACTATGGACGCAGCCGAAGCGTTCAAAAGCATCAAAGAACAAGTCACTATCCCACTGGTAACCGATATTCACTTTGATTACCGGATTGCACTTAAAGTGGCACAATACGGCGCAGATTGTTTGCGTATCAACCCGGGTAATATCGGCAGCGAAGAGCGTATTCGCGCCGTAGTAGACTCTGCCCGTGAGCACAACATTCCGATTCGTATCGGGGTAAATGGCGGCTCACTTGAACGTGATTTACAAGAAAAATACGGCGAGCCAACCCCAGAAGCATTGCTTGAATCAGCGATGCGCCACGTTGAAATTTTACAACGTTTGGACTTTGATCAATTTAAAATATCGGTAAAGGCGTCTGATGTATTTTTAGCCGTTGGCGCATATCGCCTGCTTGCTAAAGAAATCGACCAACCTTTGCACTTAGGTATTACTGAAGCTGGCGGCATGCGTTCAGGCTCAGTAAAATCGGCGGTGGGTCTTGGTATGCTACTCGCTGAGGGTATTGGTGATACATTACGTGTGTCACTAGCAGCAGATCCAGTACAAGAAATAAAAGTGGGCTTTGATATCTTAAAGTCATTACGTATACGCTCTCGCGGTATTAACTTTATTGCATGCCCGAGCTGCTCGCGCCAAGAGTTTGATGTAGTAAGCACCATGAATCAGCTAGAAGAGCGTCTTGAAGATATTATTGAGCCGGTTTCAGTTTCAGTCATCGGCTGCGTGGTAAATGGCCCAGGCGAAGCGTTAGTGAGTGATATTGGTTTAGCAGGTGCAAACCGCCGCTCTGGGCTTTATATCAATGGCGAACGTCAAAAGGCACGTATCGACAATAATAATATTGTTGAACAGCTTGAAGGCTACGTTCGTGATTTTATCGCCAAAAAAGAGCAGCAAACTCCGATTGACATAAAAATCGTCGAATAAAGTTAATATAGTCGGCAAACTGGGTGGTTTGCCGCACGCATGCCAGCTATAATAGCGGGTCAATTTTTAGCATTTTTGTTGTGGCGGTTCTGTGCCACAAATACAGTTTTAGGATTTATCAGTGGCAAAACAAATTCAGGCAATACGTGGAATGAACGATTGTCTGCCGGGCGATACCCAAGTTTGGCAGAAAGTAGAAAATATCTTACGCGAGACAGTATCATCGTTCGGTTATCAAGAAATCCGTTTTCCAATTGTAGAATCAACCGACCTTTTTAAACGCTCTATTGGTGAAGTCACTGATATTGTGGAAAAAGAAATGTACACTTTTGCTGATCATAATGGCGACAGCTTAACCCTTCGCCCTGAAGGCACCGCTGTTTGTGTGCGTGCTGGCAACCAGAACGGTTTACTGTATAACCAAGAGCAACGCCTTTGGTATATGGGCCCAATGTTTCGTCACGAACGCCCACAAAAAGGTCGTTACCGTCAATTTCATCAATTTGGTTTAGAAACATTTGGCATTGCAACAGCCGACATCGACGCAGAAGTTATTTTACTGACTGCACAACTATGGCAGCAATTTGGTATCAGTGAGCATGTTCGCTTAGAACTTAATTCACTGGGCTCAAACGAAGCTCGTGCACAATATCGCGAAGCACTGATCAGCTATTTAGAGCAGCATGTTGATGTACTTGATGAAGATTCAAAACGCCGCATGCATTCAAACCCACTGCGCGTTTTAGACAGCAAAAACCCAGACGTACAAGCCATTTTAGTTGATGCGCCGAAACTGTCTGAGCATTTAGATGCTGAATCAAAAGAACATTTTGCAAATTTATGTGAACGTTTAGACGCAGCTGGCGTCATATACACGGTTAATGAACGACTTGTACGTGGCCTTGACTACTATAACCGCACTGTATTTGAGTGGGTTACAGACAGCTTGGGCGCGCAAGGTACAGTGTGTGCCGGTGGCCGTTATGATGGTTTAGTTGAACAACTGGGTGGTAAATCATCTCCCGCTGTTGGCTTTGCTATGGGCCTTGAACGTTTAGTGTTACTGTTACAAGCTTTAGAATGTGTAGGTGACATTCGCCGCAGTGCTGATGTATATTTGGCTGCAATGGGCGATAAAGCCAGCATGCAAGCACCGATAATCGCGGCTAAATTACGCGCTGACGTACCAGGGTTAAGAGTAATGGTACATGCAGGCGGTGGTAACTTTAAAAAACAACTAAAACGTGCAGATAAAAGCGATGCCGTTGTTGCACTGATTATCGGTGAAGACGAATTAGAACAAGGCGTAGTGACTGTAAAATATTTACGTGAGCGTAAAGAACAAGTCACCTTAGAATTAGAACAAGTTAAAACGCTTTTAGCTGAGCTAGTACAAAGCTAAAACACTCGAGGTAAGAATGGATATTTATTCAACAGAAGAACAACAAGCAGAAGCAATTAAACGATTTTTCCGTGAAAATGGCGTATCTCTAGCACTCGGCATAGTGATCGGTTTAGGTGGCCTTTATGGTTGGAAAGCGTATAACCAAAATCAAATCACGACCGCTGAAAGTGCCTCTGATGCCTACACTACACTGGTTGAAAGTGGTGAAGTATTAGGTGCAGCAGATACCTTTATCGACGAAAATAAAGACACAAATTACAGTGTATTAGCCGCATTTGTTGCAGCCAAAGAAGCCGTAGAGAAAGACCAACTTGATGTTGCCAGTGAGAAATTAAGCTGGATTGTTGCTAACGTAAACAATGGCGACCTTAAAGCCACAGCAACAACGCGCTTAGCGCGCGTACAATTTGCTCAACAGCAATATGATAAAGCACTCAATACTTTAAGTGCGCCTCTTGAAGATACATTTGCAGCAACAGTGTCTGAAATCAAAGGTGATATTCACTTTGCACAAGGTAACACAGACCAAGCACGTACTGCCTATCAAGCAGCAGCGGATGCTGGCGGTCTTGAAAATAACCCATTATTGCAAATCAAACTTGATGACCTAGCAGTAACTAGCCCAGCGGCATAAGGGGTTACAATGAAAAAGTTAACAGCGGCAAGTATCGCACTTTGTATGGCAACCCTAATGGGTTGTTCATCTAGTGATGATGAAGAAGAACTAGTATTGCCTGAAATCGTTAATCAATTTGAGACTGACGTAGTTTGGCAAGAAAGCATCGGTAACGGCGTTGAACATTACTTCTCGCGCTTAACACCTGCTATTTATAAAGATCGTGTTTTTGTAGCCAGTCGTGATGGCGATATTGAAGCGCTATCTCTTGAAAATGGTGACACGATCTGGGAAACCGACATTCGTGAAAACTCAACGTTTTGGCCATGGGAAGCTGATATCAGCGCTAAATTATCCGGTGGTATTTTACAAGCCTATGGTAAACTATTCATTGGTTCAGAGCACGGCTACCTAGTTGCCCTTGACCGTGATACAGGTGACATTGCTTGGCGTAAAAAAGTGCCCGGTGAGGTACTTGCATCGCCAGCAGCCGGTGATGGGTTAATTTTTGTAAACCTAGGCTCAGGTAAACTATTAGCACTTCACCCGGATACTGGCGAAGAACGCTGGAGTCATGAACAAGAAGTACCGCCTTTAACCTTACGTGGGCAAAGCTCGCCAACAGTTGCTAACGGTGGTGTATTAATTGGCCTTGAAACAGGTAAATTAAGCGTATTAATTTCTGATAGCGGTTACTCTGCGTGGAGCGCTGAAATCGCAACACCAAAAGGTTCATCAGAATTTGAGCGCTTGGTTGATGTAGATACACGTCCAGTAGTTAGCGGCCCATATGCTTACGCTATTGCCTATAATGGTAACTTAGCAGCCGTTGATATTCGTTCAGGTAATGTTGTCTGGAAACGTGAATACAGCAGCTATCGTGAAATTTCGATGGATGTGCAAACCATTTATGTCGTTGATAGTGACGGTGTTGTTTACGCATTAGATAAAACCTCTGGCATTGAACGCTGGAGTCAACCAGCCCTTCGTGGTTGGTATTTAACAGGGCCTGCGGTAGCAGGGAATTATTTAGCCTTAGGTGACCAAGAAGGTAACTTACACTGGTTAAATAAAGAATCAGGCGAACTTGTATCGCGTGAAGACTTCGACAGTTCAGGCTTTTTTATTGAGCCAATTGTTGCAGACGACAAACTGATTTTATACACCCGAGATGGTGAAGTTAGCGCGGTAAATATACCTAACTAACTTGCTAATACTAAATGTATTTTTATAAGGCTTCGCACTGCGAAGCCTTTTGTTGTTTTTTAAAGAGGTAGTTTATGCTTCCCGTGATCGCTCTAGTTGGGCGACCCAATGTGGGCAAATCCACATTATTTAACCGTTTAACACGTACTCGTGATGCACTCGTTGCCGATTTTCCAGGCTTAACACGAGATAGAAAATATGGCCAAGCTAATTACGATGGCTATGAATTTATCGTGGTAGACACGGGTGGTATTGATGGCTCTGAAGAAGGCATTGAAACCGAAATGGCCGATCAATCGTTACTCGCGATCGAAGAAGCTGATATCGTTTTATTCTTAGTTGATGCGCGTGTTGGTATGACGGTTGCTGATCAAGCAATCGCTAATCACTTACGTAAGCAAGAAAAGAAAAGCTTTGTTGTTGCCAATAAAACTGACGGTATTGATGCCGACTCAAACTGTGCTGAGTTTTATCAACTATCATTAGGCGAAGTACATCATATTGCTGCGGCACATGGTCGTGGTATCACTTTGCTACTTGAACAAACGTTGCAGCCTGTTATTGCTCAGCTTAGTGCTGAGAATGATGACGGCACTGACAGTGACGACGAGCTCGTTGATTTATATTCAGAAGAAGACGGTGAAACAGATCAGCAAGCATTCGCTGATAAACCTGTAAAGCTAGCAATTATTGGTCGCCCCAACGTTGGTAAGTCAACACTGACTAACCGCATACTGGGTGAAGAACGTGTTATTGTTTATGATATGCCAGGTACAACCCGCGACTCCATTTACATACCGATGACTCGTAACGATAAAGAATATGTGCTAATCGACACTGCCGGTGTGCGTAAGCGTAAAAAGGTAAGTGATGTCGTTGAAAAGTTTTCTGTGATCAAAACCTTGCAAGCAATTGAAGACTCTAATGTGGTCTTGATTGTAGTTGATGCGCGTGAAGGAATTTCAGATCAAGATTTAAGCTTACTCGGCTTTGCACTTAACTCAGGTCGTTCATTAGTGATTGCCGTAAACAAATGGGATGGCCTTGATGATTATGTGAAAGATCGCATTAAATCAGAGCTTGATCGCCGCTTGGGCTTTATCGACTTTGCACGCTTACACTTTATCTCTGCACTGCATGGTACAGGTGTTGGTCACTTATTTGAATCAATTGACGAAGCATACGAGTCTGCAACTAAACGTATTAGTACAGCTATGCTACGCCGTATCATGGACATGGCACAAGCCGATCACCAGCCGCCTCTTGTACGTGGCCGTCGTGTTAAGCTTAAATATGCCCATGCAGGTGGTTATAACCCACCGCGTATCGTAATTCACGGTAACCAAGTTCACGACTTACCAGATAGCTATAAACGCTACTTGATGAACTACTACCGTAAAGCATTAAAAATCATGGGCACACCAATCAAAATTGAATTTAGAGAAGGTGATAACCCATTTGCAGGGCGTACTAACAAAGTAACGCTTTCACAAAAACGTAAGATCCGCGCGTTTAGTAAAGAAAACCGTAATAAATGATATAGCTGTAAGCTGTAAGCTGTAAGCTGTAAGCTGTGATAATTGAACCTTGTAGAGTACGTCTCTACAAGGTTTTTTTATGGCTTACTATAACTCTGCCCACCATTTCATTTTGATTACGATGAGAATGAAAGATGTGGCCCTCTGGCGGGGTGAGCTGTAATGGCATTTAAAAATGCCTCTAGTGCTTTCATTTCTTCTGCGGTTAGTGATAACGGCTTTAAAATGGATGATGTTTCAGGAAAAAACACATCACTCTTGTCATTAGGGATCCTAACGCCACCTACATTATAAATATTGATGACACCTGCCATACTTGCAAATAAACCATTGTGCATCCACGGTTTAGTATTCATCACCCCACGTAAACTAGGTGTTTTGAACTTACCTACATCATCAGGCATACCAGTAATATTAAATAACCCAAGATCTTCATACTCTCTTTTATAGTAAGTCAGGCCAATATTATGAAATTTATTATCTGAAAAAAGTGCGCCTGAATGACAGTTTATACACCGTGCTTTGGTTCTAAATAAGTGCATCCCCCACAACGCTTGATCACTTAATTGTTTAGCATAAAAAGCCTTTTTCTCTTCGTCTTCTTGCGCTATTGCATGCATAAAATAATCAAAATCTGAATTACGCGAACGAATAGTCCGTTGAAAAGTCGCTAACGCTTTTGCTACATCATTAACCTCAACTATGTTTTTACCAAATACGTCATTGAATTTACTTTTATAGTTCGCGTTAATATTTAATCTTAGCGCTAGCTCAAACAGCGAAAAATTCATTTCGTTACTATCTTGTATTGGCATTAATGCTTGTTGCTCTAATGAGCTTGCTCTGCCATCCCAGAATAAACTTTCCCATAGCGCTGCATTTTCAATACTGGGTGCATTGCGTTTACCAAAACGGCGACTGTGACCAAACGAAACTTCACGACCATCAGCCCACCCTAAATCTCTATCATGACAACTCGCACACGCTATATGCTTCGATTCCGATAAAATAGGATCGTGAAATAGTGCTTCCCCTAAGCGCATTTTAGCCACTGAGAAAGGGTTTGATTTAGGAAATATGATATCTGGTAATAAACCAATCTCATTATGCGCAATACCGGGGTCTAAAAAAGGCTTTGGCCACTCATCACTAGGTTGAAGGTATTGCTCACGTAGAGACTCAAAGTTAACTGGCTGAGCACTTAAATTAAATGCCCAGCTTATTAATACAACTAAAAATAAATGAAAGGGTTTAAACATTACTTAATTTTTTCTAAGGAGAAAGTTTTACCATCAGCTGCAACAAGCTTTTTGGCTTCTTCAATGTGTAATTCATTTATATCTATACACATATCTTCGCGTTTTTTTCTTGCCGACAATAATAATGCTGGATCAGAAATAAACCGCTCTATTTTAATTGCATGGGTGTCAGCGTCTGCGTTATAACATAGCTGCGTAGCCGTAAGGGTTAATACAAGTAGTGCTGTCATAATAGTTTCCTGTTAATAATCTAAATTAATGCCTAACCAAAAGCGCCGTCCAAGCTCAACACCTGTTGTATTAGGGCTAACTTGATAGGTACGCTCGTTTAAAATGTTTTCACCTTCAAAACTTAAAGTCATTGTGTAATCACGTGCTGCTACTAACGAGTATTTAACGCTACCGCTTAGTAACCAAAAGCTAGGTCGCTTTTCTATTCGGTACACGGGGTATTCTTTTCTATTTGGTGCACAACCATCGCAGATAGAAGTAGCTTCATTGACTGATTTTGTGGTGCCTGTTGCGTAAACCACATCTTGCGCACCATTAAAGCGCGCATAAGCAGATAACTGCCAATTACCAAAATCGCCACCCCAACTTAAATTAGCAATTATTGGACGGTTAAAATCTTGTTTTTCAAGCTCCATATCATGGCGAGTAATTAAGTGATAAGTATCGTTCACACTTCGACTACTCAACTCATAATCATCAGATCTTAAATAAACTAGTTCATTATCGTCATACGAAAAATTTAAGAAGTAATCGTTGCTGTTAATATAAGTGCGCGTTTCGCCATCGAATTGTTCAGCGCTTGTGGTATTACTTGCGTGCGATACGTTAAACTCAATATGTTGATTATCGTATGTTGCCATCCACGAAAGGCTATAACGTTGATACTCGCTACTGCCTGAGTTAGCCCCATATAATATTGCTTCACCTAGGTCATTGGTTCCTCTAACGCGATTTATGCTGTCTTGTTGATCACGATACAGCCACTTTAACTCAAGCGTTCCACCGAACAGTTGATGTCGATAAGCAGCTGTGAGTTCATCACTAAACGGGGTTTCTAAATCATTATAAACATAGCGATAACCCCTGTTCGCAAGTGAAGCTTGCCACTGCTGAGGCCGGTGCTGATAAATAGCCCTCACTTCACTGTGGGTTGGGAGCATCGCTTCATTTAATTTATAATTAATTGCATCACTTGCGTAATAGCGATTTGCACCAAGTACAATTTTGCTATCCCCTTCAAACAGCGAAACTGTGCCTCGTAAACGTGGTGCTAAATTATGATTAGTAAAAAAGTCATTATAATCGTACCTAAAACCCAATGTTACTGAGTAATTTTGCCACTCAAGTTGATTCTCAAGATAGGCTGAAAATACATTTACTTGCGCTTTTGCTTTAGCTTTGGGTGTTACTTGGCGACTTTGAAAATATTGCCCGGTTTGTTGAATATTACTTTGGTACAGTAAAAAATCGTCACTGTTTTGCAGGTCAAGTGGACGCCCAAGCTCTTCTTCAAGATCAGCGATAGAACTATAAAGCTGTGTTTCTACGCAATCAAACTGATACCCTGCGCAATCAATCATTGGGGAGATAATTGACCCGTTATACACTATGGCATCTTCTAAACGATCAAATACAGATGTTTGCTGCTCTAGTGCATAACCTATTGAAAGAATATAATCACCGTCCAATACTTTTGCTAAAGGGATTTCAAAATCTTGTTTAGCGCTTAGAGTTTCCTGGATTTTCTTAATATCACCAAAACCACCTTCAAGACTGTTTATCGACCCATCATATTCGCCCCAACTTTTACCTGCTGTATTTAACCAGGTATACCATGCTGAATTCGCGTTTTTAGAGTTTTCACTGCTGCGCCAACTTAATTGAGAGTTAATATAGCCCCAACTTCTATCAGCTTGCCAAGTAAGTGCCGCATTTGTGCCACCACCTTCAATGGTATAATCGCTATTACGCGCGTTAACATCAAAATAATCACCTTCGTAAGGCGCATATAAATAGCTCAGGGAAATATCATCATTCGCTGTCAAAGCATAATCAAACTTAATAAAACCATCGTAGTTTATTTGTTCTTGTAACCTTAGTGTACCTAGCTGCTCTAAGCTTTCTTGTGACTCAAGATATTGAAACTGCGCCACAACACCGAGCTTATCGGTAACTGGCGCTGAAATATACGTGCTAAAATCACGTTTTTGGAACACTGCATTCTCTAAAGTGTCCGAGCCATCAAAATCAGGTGAATAATAATTATGATACTCAACCCAATCATCCGCTGTTTGCCGATAACTAATTCCAAACGATAGTTTATCAAGCGCTTTTCGAGTTTGTGCTTGTACTAAACCACCATTAAAATTGCCGTATTTGGCAGGAATATTGCTATCATAAACCTCTATGCTTTCAATTAGGTCAAGGTTTAAAAATACCTCTTGGCTGTGGCCTGCAACATCTTGGAGTAAATTTCTATCGGTGTTACCTGCAACATTGTTTAAGTTTGAGTTATTCGAAACACCATCAATGAGATAAGCACTAGCACGGCCATCAGCTCCTGCAATAGATACTTCAGCAGGTTTAATATTGCTTACTTGATCAGCCGTATACGCAGACTCTCCATATTGCACGCCGGGTAAAACACCTAAAAGATCATTTAAATTACCATTACCAAAGCGATAATCTTTAATTAGCTTACGATCTAACGTATATACCCCCTTAGCTCCCATAGAGATAGGGTTTAACTTTTCGCCCTTAACCTCTATAACTTCAATATTTTTAACACAATGAGAATCTTGATCATTACACGTTTCATAACGACTTTTGGTAACTTCTTTCTCATCACTTGGCGTTTGCTGTGCAATAATAGGCATAGTGAGCGCAAAGCTAACGATGCCTAGGGTAGAATTTATAAAACTCATTACTGACGTGTCTTATCTAATGGGTAAGCATCGGTTAAATCATCAACACCATCGTTATCACTATCTAAATCAAGTTCAATAGCAGACTCTTCAATCATTTGCTCACTCGCATACGGTAAAAAGAAATTTGCTTTACCGTCGTTATCTGTATCTACGGTGGCAATGTTATCCCCCGTAAACGCATCAAACTGGCTTAGGGACTCAATCACAGAAGTCAAAATTGAGTCGTGCTCAACCACTCCAAGTGAATCTTTGTCTTTTAGCTCAATTGCACTATCAAATTGTCCAATTGCCAAGTATTGTTCAGCAAACTGTGGATAATATTGTAATTGTGTTTGTAGTGAAGCTTCATCTAAACGAGTGATATTCCATTTCACTAAATCTGCCCATAAAGTTGTCGCCTCTTCACGAAGCTGCTGGTAATTATCAATTTTCCCAGCTTGTCTAAGCAATAATCTATAGTAGGACTCAAAGCGATAATCATCTTTTGTAGTGGTTGCTTCAAAATAGTCTTGTGTCACTGAAAACTGATATTCACTGCTTACCAACGACTCTATTTCTTTAATTAGTTCTACATATTCAGTGTAATGAGTCAGCGCTGTTGCATACTCACCGCCGTAGGCAAAAGCAGCAGCCAGTTTACCTGAGTCTATTAATTTTTGCGTAATTTGACTGTCATCGTATGCTGTAATAAAGCTCTGCGCTTTTTCAACTAGCGGGTTTACAAATTCTGCTTGTCCAAATAAATAATGGTATTTAATCAAATCAATACTTGAATCAACAATCTTGTCAGCGGTTACATCTGTACCACTGACTTGCCCATATTTTTGCAACGAAATTTCACGGCACACCGTTAAGGTTGATACAGCTTGATCGATGTACTTTTGCTTATCCGTAAAGTTGATTATAGTTGATAGCTGATCCAGAATAAGCTGACACCCCGTGACACCAGTAACAAATGCTTGTTTAGCTATATTTTGCGCTAAGTATTTTTCAGAGCTTAAAACGCTTAAACCCTCTGCGATGTATTTTGCTGCATCTGCGTAACGTCCTTGCTCAATCAAAATTGCAGAACCACCTGGGTTAGAACTATTAAAAGACGTAATTGTTGTAAATAAATTTCTTAAATCACTCTCATCTTTTTGTGCAATAATTAGCGCTAAACTTTCATCTGCATCTTCAATACTACGCACATATGCAAATAAACGTGCTTCCTCTGCATCTTCTTTAGCCAAATCATAGTAAAAACTACCTTTGTCAAACTTACTTAATAGCACTGCTTCTATATCTATATCGGGGTAAAGCGTGACCAAATGCTTGGCGTAGTCTACTAGTCCAAAAGGGTACTCGGTAAGGGTAACTTGCGCATATTCATCTGCTTCTCGAGGGTATGCATCATCGTAATCAACAACGCCATTTAAGGCTAATGCGTCCGCTATTGCATTTTTTGCGTCATTTATTTCATTTAATGTTATGTAGCTTTCTACAACATTAGCTAATGCTACAAGGCGTATACTGTAATATTTTTCCCCTTCATTGCCATTTCTGTCGTTCGACACATAGCTGTAACCTATTTTATTAGCTAATGTATATAGTCTATCCACCATATCTTTAGCATACTGAAAATCTTGCTCAGTACGGGTTTCAAGCCAAATATTTATTACATCTTCAACCGTATTTCTAAATTCAAAAAATAATCGCAGCGCTTGAGTAGTCTGTTCTTCATCAAGGGCTGAGCTTAATAAAATATCTAGAATATTATAGCTTTGTAGTGCAAGTGTTGGCTCACCCGCGTTTAGGTATGACTCAGCTAAAGAGTAGAAAAAGTCCTGGTCGTCTGCTGTAAATGCCGAAATACCTTTGGTCGCAATATAGGCAGAGTATAAGTTACTTGCCTCTAATCTAAGCTCATTCGCTCTTTCAAGTTTACCTAATAAAGTGTATTGATTCGCAACATTAACAAGTGCTAAAGCGCGTATTTCATCACGAATAATGCTGTCTTGTGTAATTAAACGCTCTGTCTCGTTCTCTAACCCTGCCTCTGCGTACCCTATTGCCAAAGCTGAGTTTACTTCACCAATATTAATATCATTTTGTAATGTAGTAGTAAGCTGCTCCGAGCGCTTTAAGTGTGATTGTTCTGACGCGTAATAATAATAAGCACGATCAGCATTAGTCGATAAATTAGCCGATATGTCGAGTGTTTTACTTACAATACCACCGTTTCCATCATCAACAGTTAGTTCAAAGTTATCAACTGCATTGGTCAAAGCAGTCGGCGTATAGGTAATTTCACCCGTGTCTGAATTAAGCGTAAGCTCACCATTAACGGCTTGCTTTGAAATTGTATATTTAAGTGTATCTGCATCGATATCTGTGGCTGTTACTGTTCCAACTTTTGTCTCGCCGCCACTAACCTGAACTTTATCTATACTAATAACAGGGTCATCATTTACTGCTAACACGTTGATTGATACTGTTGTTGTTGCTGAGTCTTTGCCATCAGACACCATCACTTGAAACGCGTCAGCGCCGTTAAAGTTGCTATCTGGTAAATACGTCACCTCGCCGGTGCTGGTATTAACATTCACGCTACCATTACTCGCAGCATTCGCTAAAGAGTAACTAAGTTGATCATTGTTAGTGTCTGTTGCACTTACAGTTAATGTCAGGTTCGAATCTTCATTCAAAGATGCAGAGTACACTGCCTGAGAAAATTGCGGTGCGGAGTTTGATTCTGACCCTGAGCCGCCACACCCACTTAGAATTATTGTACTTATTGCTATAGATAAAAATTTTAATTTCATGTCAATCCCCTGTTAATTTGCCGCAGATCCTAATGCAACTCATTATCATTTTCAATAGCAATTTGAGTATTAATTCTAATTTTTTATTTTTGCTGAAATAATTTATTAAAATAGCATCAGTGAACTATGGTTAATGTATAGCGATGATTTTTGGAATGACATGCAATTTATTACTAGCGTTATCTATGTCGATAACGTGGAAGAAACATTGGACTTTTATTATCAAGCGTTTGGTTTTATTACTTTTTCGTTAAGCGATAATGCGGAATACGGTGAGTTGTCTACTGGTAATGTAAAAATAGCCTTTGCTAATCACCCCTATGCGCAAGCGCATTTTAAACAAGGGTATATTCGCGCACATCCAAAACAACCGGCGCTTGGTTTTGAGTTACGTTTTAACTGCACTAATCTAAGTGAAAGCTATGATAAAGCCGTACTCGCAGGAGCTGAACCACTTTGCCCACCGAACCAAAAAGGCTCACAAACCTATGCCTATGTGCGCGCTATTGAAGGCACTTTGATTTGCCTCTATCAAAACTAAGCTTACGATATTCATTGAAATAACACGAAACTTTAACTTAGTATACATATTAGAAACACAGATTTGTCATCAAACTTCCTTATCTTAGCGGTAATTTAAATAAGGAGATAATGATGAATACTTTACTACTTACAATGATGCTATTAAGTCCAAATAACACCGCGCTCGAAAACGAAATAAAGCAACAAACAGCCCACGCGGTCTCTGTTATCCAGCTAGAAAACAAAGCGCAAATTAAAAAACAGATCGCCAATACGCTTGAATCAATGGAGCTAAGATTGCCAGTTGTGATTGATGAGCAAACAATGGCAAAAAATGCATCGCCTGCTACGCAACTTAGCCAAGACTAAGCTTCGTAGCTTTATTTATACTTCTCTTAAATTACTCACCAGACAAGGCTTTTTCAATTAATGGTACTAACGGCGCAGGAAGAGTTATATTACCGGCCAATACAAAATCGTGCGCCTGAGGCGACATTTTTTGCCATGTGCGCTGTAAAATACCAATCCATTTTTGCTCGTCGTAATCAGGTTTTGATTGCGCAAAGGCCAGCATGTAATGCTCAATAAATACTAAACTTGCAATATCTTCAACTAACTGACTATCAGGATTACGTTTTATCTGTTTTTTAGCAACCGCATTGTATACTCTCTCACATGCTTGCTCTTTATACCCTGCTTGCTGCATTAGCTCAACAACTCGACCTGCATGGAACTCATACAGCGCACTGCGCCACTGATGATACCCTTGTTTATTCATAGGAAAGTCACTACGTGGTGATCTCCACCGTTCAATATGTTGACCACGAACCACAATGTGCATTAGCTCATCGGCCTCTGGCGCAAAACGACTTAGCATCTGCGTCATACGCTGGGCATAAATATATTCTTTAGCCTGCTTTTGGTCATCCACTAGTTCATAATTAGGGTCTTGGTTATTTGCTTTATCTATTGATGTAATAACTTGCTCAAACATGACGGACTCTTATTTTTTTATTAATAGCATTATTTTAATCAGCCTGAAAACAGATAGCCAGCTGAATAACGTTAATTACAATAACCCGCTCTGTAATTAAAGCCCTCTGCGATGTGACTCCGTGAACTGAACACACTAAAACCTAAATAACCTGAACTCTGGATAATAAATCTATCTCCAGCGGCTACTTTCAACGCTAACTGCGTTGAATTTACATGCAATAGGCCAGCTATTGACGCGTAAATTCGCCTTGTTATCGCTAAAAGTCTCCGGCTGGAGACTAATAAATATATTTGTGATTTAGTATCAATACTTTAGTACATCTCTTAACCAGAGTTCAGGTTAAATACATACCTTAACTTATAGCCGCATCAAATAATACATAATTGACTTTATCAACAAATATAAATATAGTTGACTAAATCATCTAAATAACGATTTAACTCAATCCAATTAAGATATGAGCAAAGGCTATCAACAATTTTACACTTCAGGGCAGTCTCAGATGGCCAAAACTTTATCTATTACACAAAGCTCTAACGATGAAAAAACACCTGTTATTTACAAAATCATAGTAGTATTTAGTATTTTGCTGACAATTGGCGGAACATTAACTGGCGTGATGACATACATGAATGTCGGCTTTAACGACGCATTCTATACAAATTGGTTAACTTCTTTTATTGCTGCTGTCACCATTATGATACCGGTCGGTGTAGTAATGATGGCTTTGTTAACCAAGCTGATCAATAAGTTGATGCCAATGGCAAGTAAACTTAAAAAAGACCTCTTAATTGGGGGATGTATGGCCATCATAATGGAATCTGTTATGTCATTTGCTACTGCCTTTAACAACATTGGGTTTAATGATTTTAATCAGTTCACCCAAGGTTGGTTGCAGGGTTTTCTTGCTGCATTACCCATCGGCTTAACAATGATGTTGATTATGACAATGACGCTTAAACCTAAAATTGAACAATTTATGAAAAGCTAAATACCTAGGTCATTACAAACACTAAGCGCTGTTATTATTTTTTAACAGCACTTGGGTTAATTAAATCTTTAACAAGTGATTGTTTAGGCTTTTCGACCATCCGAGCCACTTCTTCTCCTTTATCCAACACTATGATAGTTGACGTATATTGCAAATTATATTGCTCTGCAATGCCTTGTGGATCACGTTTATCGTACCCTACAGCGACAAGTTGTAAGCTGTTAACTTTTACGTTAGATTGATCCAGTAGCTTAAGTAAACGTGGTACTTCACGCTGACTATCGTGACACCACGTCCCAAACAATACTAAAATATCTTTTCCAGCAAGAGTTTGCATCGCTTTTTCATCTGCGGTTGTTGGGCTGAAACTTTCATATTCACTAGCAAATTTTGGATATTCATTGAGTAAATCAACTCCGCTAATATGACCGGTAAATGGCTTATTATCAGCCGCTAACGCCATAAAAGAGAGTAAACAAAGTGATAAGAGCAGTGTTATTCGTTTAAACATTACGATCTCTATAATTTATTTTTATCTGACTATACCCAAATCTGCGCGTATTACGAATGCTTTTGCACTGAGAAAATCACTAATCCTTAAATTGCGCGCTTAAATATGGCTTTTAGAGTAAACGATTCGTGGTTCATCTGCTTATAGTTACTATCTTCAGCCTGATGCTCAAATTTTTGAAACTGTTTTTTATTTCACTATACCGCTCAGGCCATGCTTCTTTAGCAATACTGCGCATAACATCAAATAATTCATCTTTAATATAAGGTTGATAGTCAGCCTTCATAAGTGAAATCTCTTATTGCTGTATTGTAGATGTGGACTTCCCATAGTTTACTAGACCATTACATACTCTATAGGTCGGCTTTGAGCGATAACCGGTCAGTCAATAATATATTGTCTCAAGTCATTGTCTGTTCCTCCCCTTGATTAATACATTAGCTTCCTAGCACTGTCAGGGTGGCATACTGCGGTTTATTGGTGCTTGAGCCTTTATTAACCCTAACTTTCGCTTGCGACATGCATTAGCTAAAAAGCCATAGTGGCGAATGCGCATAAACCCTTTCGGCAGTACATATTGTAAGTAGCGCCGTAAAAATTCATCACAGTTCAGAGTCATTACTTTATCGCGATTGTTATCTGCATAATCGCGATATTTAAAGCTCACTGTTTCCTCAGTCGCTGACACTAATCGCGATTCTGACATCACGCCTTTTCGGGTATAACGAGCAAGGTAGCTAACTAGCTTTTCACTGTACGTTAAACACTGTCTAGTGAAAGCTGGGAAGTCCAGATCCCTTCTGGCACTCAGGCGTAATTCGGCAAAGAGCGAGAAGTAGAGGGTCTCTCTAACAATCTTTTGGACATATCCTAATTAGAATTTTCGCGCTAAATGTGAGAAGGCAAGTTAACAAAACTATTCTATATTGACCACTTGGATCTACATTTGGTTTTTAAATGACTCATTATTCAGCTCTAACCTCAATGCTTGCGCATCATAGACACCACCATTTGGCTTTATACCTTTACCAAGAGTAATGGTAAGATGTGTTGTAACAGTTCGCTCAGCAAAAGCTGGTTCATACCCAGTATGCGTTGTTTGACTCGTACAACTTAATAAACCACAACGAGTTGTTTGCTCAGTATGTCTAGAACCATTGTGCAGAGAACGCTGAGTTTGGTTAATTTCTACTGTTTTTTCTATCACGCTAAACCAGTCGTAACCTTTATCAAACGTCAGTTTAGCAGCTTGCTGCATGGTTAGTTCGAGCGCTTTGTGTTTTGAGCTATGACGAGTTTGATAATGAAGTTCATATTTATCCTCGCCAAGCTGAGTTGTTGTCAAACCACGGATACTGCTTTCATTAGCGTGTTGAGAGCTTGTACAGCCAGTTATAACAAAGATCAGTAAGGTGAATAGTACGTTTTTCATGTTGCCTCGCTTATTGCCATTGTTGATTGCGTGCTTGTTGTTCAGCTGTTCGGTCAAGTGGTAGGCCTTGAATATGCTCATCAATAAAGCTATCTAGGGCAGGCACTTTACTTGCTAGGCTGTAATCTTGGCTGGTTATCACCTGCTGATTACCCGATACACTAAGTTGCCAGCTACCTTGATGTTTACACGCAATATGGGTTTGCTGAGTTTTATGACTGTATAGAGTAAATTGGCGGCAATAATCGCCATTATTATTAACGAAACTAAGCTCAGCTGTTAGTGTTCTAGCTAGGTCAATACGTGTATTGTCACCACTGAGCTGTTGCTCAAGTGCTTGTGCAATGGGTTGCTCTAACCCTTGTTGTTGAGAAAGACTCGCAATTGCTACTGTAAATAGCACGGCAATACTTGCGGCAATCGCCATATGTTTGCGCCCTGCACGTTTGAATTGCTGCCATTTTGAAAGTGAAACAATATTAGCATTATTATGTTTTTCAAGTGTTTGAGATAACTCGTCAGACAATGGTATAGCATCAATTTGCTCGGCATGCTGTTTCACTACTGAGTCAACCTCGCAGAGTTCGGCAAGGCGCATTGCCAGTTGCTCATCTTCAGCAATGGCGTTACGTACAACCTCCATTTCAGCTGCAGGTAATTCGTTATCCAAAAAAGCGCTCAAGGTCTGGTCATTAATCTTCATGCGTTTTCCTTGGTAAAATCAGGCTTAATCAATCGATAAAGCGCAGCTCTGGCTCGTGATAGTTTACTCATTACGGTCCCCACGGGTATATCGAGGGTGTGTGCCACGTCTTTATAGGCCATGCCTTGTACGGCGACCAACGAGACAATTGCTCGTTGCTCATCGGGTAATGAAGTCAGTGCTTTATTGACTCTGTCTAACGTTTCTTGAGTTGTGTAACTATGCTGTTGGTCATCGCATACGCCCTCTTGCAGTTCTGTGTTTTGTACTGCTTTTAAGCGAACTTTTTGCGAACGGTATTCGTCAATCCATACATTGCGACACACTTTAAACGCCCACTTTAATGGCTCTATGTCATCGGGAATGCCTTTTGATAAAAGTTTTTCTACTGTTATTTGTACAATATCATCGGCATCGGCTTGGTTACCTGTAAGCGAAAATGCGAATCGTCTTAGCGCAGGTAATAAACTGGTTACTGTATTTGTCATATGTTCCCTTTATTGATTAGGGTGAAGGCTGATTAACAAAACAACTCATGAATGGTTCAGCCAACTCACACTACTATAATGGGCAAGTAAAAATTATATTCCAAATATATGAAATTTTTTTTTATATTAAACGTTATAGTCATACCTAAACTAAATGAAAAGTCTCTGAAATATGAAATTGAAAGCATTTATTTTGAGTAGCTTGTTGTTGTCTTCAAGTAACTTATCAGCGGCAATTATGAAGCCAATTAATGGTGTTATTAATCAAGTTGAACCAGTTATTGAACAACTCAAGCCTAACATAAGACAACCTGGAGATGATTTACGCAAACTTGAATTAATTGATAGCGCAGCCAATTTAAGCACGGGATTACCCGTTAGACTGCCCATAGTAAATAAATTAAACGAGCCCGTATTCGTTGAGGTTGAAGTGGAACAGGGTTTTCGCGCGGTTGAAAGGCAGTGGGTGATATTGGCTGAACAACATCATCAGGCTAAGCTTGCCCAGATCGGTGCGCAAATAGTGAACCACAAACAATATGAAGGGTTAGGACTCTCCTTAGTGAGTTTTGTTGTTCCGCCAAGCTATGACTCTAAAACAAAGTTGCAAGCGTTACTCTCACTTGATGAGTCAGCGTTACTTGATAGAAACCATATTTACCAAGCACAAATGAGAGCTCAGCAAGGCTCTTTGACTAAGCCGCGCAAACCTTGGTGCGAGATCCCAGTAAAGGTCGGTATGATTGATAGCGCGGTTGATATGGAGCACCCTGGTTTTGCTGCAGCTCAGATAAAAACACAATCATTTTTACCAAACCAGTTGGCATCTCCAAGCCAGCACGGTACGGCTATTGCTGGCGTAATGGTTGGTAAGCATGCACAGTTAACCCCGCGATTAACCCAAGCTACTTTATACAGTGCAGCGGTGTTTTATCGTCAATCTGATTTATCGCAAGGGGCAACGTTAGCAGCGATTGTTGATGCATTGAACTGGCTGGTATCCAGTGGCGTGCCCGTTATAAATATGAGTTTTACCGGCCCTGATAATGCTATTTTAGCTGCGGCTATTGATGCCACCACTGCTAAGCAAGTAACCTTAGTGGCTGCTGCAGGCAATGAAGGGCCTGCAGCTCGACCCCTTTATCCTGCGGCATATAAAAACGTCATTGCGGTGTCTGCGGTAAATAAAGAAGGGGCTATTTATCGTTGGGCAAATCAAGGTGATTACATTGATTTTACAGCGTTAGGTGTGAGTGTATTGACCTTGCAAGCTGGGGAGGGACTTGGTCGTGAGTCGGGCACATCTATGGCTGCGCCGCATATTTCAGCAGCGGCTGCGTGTTTAGCTGCTAAGTCTAAAGCCACCCCAGAAAGTATTTACGGGCAATTAGAACAACTTGCAAAAGACTTAGGAGAGCCAGGCAAAGATGCTGTGTTTGGCTATGGTTTGATTGATTAAAAGGTCGCTTTTAACGATACCGAAGCAATACTTTGAGTATAAGTGTTAGCAGCCAATTTTGATTGGTAGTCGCCGAACTCGGCTTCGGTGATAACACTGAGTGAGTCAAACAAGGCTAACTGCCAAAATGCCTGTATAACACTGCGCTTCTCATCTCTTGAAGCCTCACCTTCAGTGTCAGTGAGTGGTTGCTGAGCCAGTTCTTGATAATCTTTATCTTGATAGCGCCAGCCTATACCGGCCTTATTTTTTAGCTTAAATACATTGAAGCTGTGACTTAGACGTGTATTGAATGACCAACCTTGAAAATTAAATTGCTCAGCCGCGGCATCTTCTTTATCTAAGCTTGCCCCCAACATCAGCATGGTCGCCCCTTGGTTAACAAAATAATATAGGTTGGCATCTAGGCCTAAGCCGTCTGCATCGCGAATCGACTGGGTGGCAAATTGTTTGTCAGCAGTGCGAATCGCGGTACGTAAGTAAGTGGTCGGGTTGAGGTAGTGACCGATATACAGGCTTGCTTGATTTAAAGTTAAGAAGGTTTGCTGTTCAACTTTTGCAGACGCCCCGTCATATCGGATCCCGAAATCAGTGTTCGATAGTGTATATTTTGTGTCTAGACTGTATTGATGCAATGCCAAGTCATATTGATCTAATTCATGGTAATTTGTTTGCTGGTATTGATAGCTGGGTGTGAACTTAAGGTTATCGGTGGCGTTTAGTTCAGCATTGAGACCCGATGCAAGCCTTGTTCCAGTGTCACTTTGTGAAGAAATAACATCCAGATCTTTAATGGTTAAGTCTGAATTTGTGGTTAAGCCAACCTCTGCATTAGCATTAAAGGTGGCATTTGCAGCGAGTAGCTGAATGCTTGCCGTTAAAGTACTTAACGCTATGAGTGCGTTGAATGTTCGCATTTTAACCTCCTCAAGGTGCGCCGGGTAAACCCGGCACGCTATTTTATTAAAGACCTAAATTCAGACTGTTTTGAATGTTACTAACAACTTCGGTGGTCGTTGCCGCAGTAACTTGTTCAGCAACCTGCTGATTAACGCTGCTGCTAACAGTTGATGAAATGGTTTGCTGAACACTACTTTGTACAGAACCCACTGTTGCTTGCTGCATGTTGCTTGCAAGCGCTGATTGCACACTATTACTGAGCAGCGATGCTTGACTTATGCTCAGCCCATTTACATCACTCAACGCAGTTTGTGTTAATACAGCTGTTTCTTGGTTCAGTTGACTTTGCACAGAGCTGGCTTCGTTTTCAGCTGTGTTTGAGGTTGTTGTATTGCTAACTAACGTTGTTGCAGCCTCTGACATAGGTTGTCCTGTTAGGCTTACTACATTCGTGGTATCTGATACAGCAGATATAGAATTAGCTAAAGCAAACTCTGACGGTGCTTGTGTAGCCTGATCATTACTGCTTTGGGCCGCTGCTTGAGAGTTTGCATTAGCATTATCGCTATTTTCGGTACTCGCTGACAGTGATGGTTCTGACGTTGAAGCTGAGCCTGAAACTTGGCTAGATAGCATCACATTTGCATTGGTGCCCACGGTTTGATTTGAGTCTGTAGAAACCTGACTATAATTAGCCGCTTGTTGTTCGCTTGCAACTGACAGTTGTGCGTTTGTGGCTGATGAAGCCGCTGAAAATCCTGTTGCAGTTACCACACAGATTGCAATTAATGATTGTTTAAAGTTTGTCATTGTCTTTTCCTCTTTTTGCCATTTGACATAGAGGTAACGGATCAAAGATAAACTTATTCCAAAAAATTCAATTTTAAGATAATTAGAAATGTAGCACTATTGCTCTACGTAGCATATGACTATGCTGTTTAAAAATATCCAAGCCTACTGCAAGCTAAGTTTTTAATAAAGTCATGTGCTTGTTCTTACTTCTATCGATGACTCACTTTAGGGCATAAATGAGTTAGCGGAACGTCCGATTTGGAGAATTGAGCAAATAACACTAGAATACAGTGACCGTCTCTTTTCACTCAAATCTGCCCCATAAACTTTAAAGTCCTAAGTACTATAGTTACAAAATCCCGCATAAATGCAAATCGCTACCCATGCTGTATTAATTGCAAAAAAAAGATATAGTATTGATTCAGAGTTTACGGGTTCATGTATCAAGTTATTGGTAGCTCAACACGCTGATTCTAAACCCTATCAGAAAAACCCAAATAGGGAACGTTAGCACCTTCTCTGTACACCTTGCTACATATGGCTCTGCATTCCAGCCTTGTAAGAAACCATTCCAGTTTTGGAACAGAAAATTCACTAAGTGAACTATCTCGATAAACTATGTTTATTTATACAACAGTCATAATTCTGCAATCTAAGTAATGGATAATTTCTATCCGATTTAACTTATTATCAAAGACGACAGAAATAAATGAGCGATCCACTAGTGCGATTAAACTTTGCACTGCAATCAATTGAAGAACCGCTTTCAGCAGCTATGGCACATACAATGGCATACGATACCTTGCATTTATTTGCCAATGATCAGCATGAAGTCCGTCTTGTTTGTGTATTACCTGAGGATGCTAATGAAGGTGACATTATTTCGTTGAACGCAACACACTTACTTGCTCGTGATGCTCGTTACTGTGTGGAGCATATTTTATCTCTTGAAAATATTGAAATTGGCCACGTTAGTTTAGTGTTATCGCATATTGGTTTTCGTGATGACAGTAATGAGTATGTTTTACAGCTAATGTTGCATGGGCTTCATGCCACTCTCAAAGACAGTGCTGAATTTGATGTGATTATAACCCCTCATGAAAGTGGTTTCTTAGCGCCGATTATAACAAACGCAACCGGCACTAAAAGTCATTCATTACGCCACTATTTCACTCATTTTAGCAGCTCAATTTTATCGTTCTTTTAAGCTAATCTGCAAAGCTAATTTTACCCATAGTCACATTTGGAATACCTTGCTCAGGATTACCAAAACGATTTTTTCCGCCTGCGAGGCATTCATTAGCAAGGATGGCAAATAACACAGCTTCTTTTGCGTCGGGGTCAATACCTAATGAGTGGGTATTTTTAATCTCAACTAACTTAGGACAAAGCGCCAAAATATGCTGCATTAATAAAGGATTATGAATTCCACCGCCGCTGGCATAAACCATTACATCATCTAACTTTTTACTACAGTCATTAATCGCATTAGCTATTACCTGCGCCGAAAAGCGATTCAATGTGGCCATTATATCTTCATGTGTTAGGTCAGTAGTACCGCTTGCTTGCTGCGCATCAGCTAAATATTGCAAGTTAAATACTTCGGGCCCTGTTGTTTTTGGAAAGGACAAATCAAAAAATTCGTTATCGCACAGTTGGTCTAATAATGGTTGATTTATATCGCCTTGACTTGCGACTTGACTGTCTTTGTCATAGTGAAGCGGTTGAAAATAACGCTGAATATAGGCATCCATAATAGTATTACCCGGGCCAATATCTGAACTAAATACAGCGCTGGGATCTGCACTTTTAGGCAAATAGGTTAAATTAGCAATACCGCCCATATTAAGTAATATGCGATTTTCGTTGGTGCTGGTAAAAAATAAGTAGTCGCCATATACCGCAAGGGGTGCCCCTTCCCCACCAGCCGCTATATGCTTTTGTCTAAAATCACCAATGGTAGTGATACCTGTTGTAACAGCTAAATGGTCACTATCACCAATTTGTAAAGTTGCATCACCAAAATTATTACGCCCATGTTGGCTTTTTGGGCAGTGGTAAATAGTTTGGCCATGACTGGCGATCACATCAATATCACCTGCGTCGATTTTCCATTTAGCTAAACATTGATTGACCATAGTACCGTGCAGTATACCCACCCAAGGGTGTAATAGCGTGACTAATTCTAGATCGCATTCGCGCTTTGCAAAAACTTCTTTTATTTTATTTTTATAATCAGCATCATAGTCAACAGTATCAAATGCTAGCAGCTCTATCTTAGTGTTCATGCCTTGACCCGATACCTTGCATAAAGCAACATCAAGCCCATCTAATGATGTGCCACTCATCAGACCTATTATTAATTTGTGTTGTTTTTTTGCACTGGTGTAAAGTTGCTGTATATGTTGATGCATAGAATTCACCTTATAAATCAATCTATTAATTAACAATGGGATATCCGGCCTATAGGAATACTTTATACCTTACAAAACAAAAAATAAAGAATAATTATTTGCAATGATCGATAAAATGCTTTAAAACTAGGCAATCACATTAAATGTGCCGACAATGACAACAACCTATAATAGCAAACATAATGACGGGAATGATAATGAAACACTGTAACTCTAAATCCTTACGCCCACTCATGTTACTTTCACCTATTGCTCTGGCCCTAGGAGCAACAAGCCCCACTTTATTAGCACAAGAACAACCTTCAGTGCAGAAAAAGCCTGAAGTGATCACTGTAACGGGCTCTCGAATTCAACGCACTGAGTTGGTTTCAAGCAGTCCTGTTGTGAGTGTGGATGAAGAACAAATTCACCTTGACCGTGCAGTCAATGTTGAAGATATTACAGCAAAACTGCCACAAGCAGCCGCGGGCGCGAATAGTACAGGTGCAACCGTGGGTGATTCATTTGGCTCTTCTACGATAGATCTACGTGGCCTTGGTCAAAACCGAACGCTAGTGTTAATTGATGGTACACGTGCAGTCCCTTTTAGTTTTCGTAACTCTGTTGATGTAAACACCATTCCTGCAGGACTCATTAAACGAGTTGATGTACTTACAGGTGGCGCAGCAGCCGTATATGGTGCTGATGCAGTAGCGGGAGTCGTGAACTTTGTACTTGATGATGATTTTACAGGGGCCGAGTTTTCAAGTAGCTACGAAAGCGCAGATGGCGGTAATGAAAAGCTCAACTTTGAAGCAATTTTTGGCGGTGATATCGCCGATGGTAGCGGCCATGTAACCGGCTATGTTGGCTATTCTGAGCGTAAAGAACTATTGGCTGGTGAACGAGACTGGGCACTTGAGAATAGTACAGCCATGATCAACAGCGGTGGCTATTATACTGACGTTGCATCGGGCAACAGCCTTGCAATAGACGATGCAGGCCAAGTCGTGACTGATCGACAAACCAGTGATTACACCGCTGATCGTTACCTAACTCAACCAATGGAACGATTGTCAGCTGGTTTACTATTTGATGTTGATGTAGCCGACAGTGCTATAGCTTATGGTCGCGCTATGTATTCAAAAGTCACTGTAAATGGTGCAGGTGCAAGTGGGCAAACACCTATTTTTGTTAATGAGCAAGTGACCCTCACTCAAGATAACCAATATATCCCTGATGAACTGCGCCAACAACTGACGTTTGACGATCAAGGTAATGCATTAGTTAATGTTGATAGAAACCTAAACCTAGGCGTTCAAAATACCGAAGCTGTGCGCGATTCACTGCAATTTCAATTAGGCATTAAAGGCGATATAAACGACTATTTACGTTACGATATTTATGGCCAATATGGCCAAACTGACGAAGTAGCCACGCTCTATAACAATGCTTATAAAGTTGATAGTAGCGGTAATAGCCGTTTTGGTAGTATGGCTAACAGCATGGATATTTTTGATCCTAACTTAGATTTAAGCGACTTTAGCGACCCTCTGCTCTATACCACGAGAGAGCGTACTCAAAGTGTATTTGCGGCTACCTTATCAGGCGATTCAAGCGCCCTTTTTGAACTACCAGCGGGTTATATAGACTTTGCGATTGGTTATGAATACCGTAAAGAAACCGGAAAACAAACCCCGGGAGACGCATTTAGAAACGGCACTAGCTTTGCCTCTGTTAGCGCATTTGATATGGATGCCTGGTTTGACAGCAGTGAGTTCTATGCTGAAATACTGGTGCCAATATTGGTCGATATGCCATTTGCTAAAGAGCTTAGTTTCGAAGGTGCATACCGTATTTCGGATTATTCAAATACAGAAGCCGAAGACACCTACAAACTTGGTATTAACTGGGCAATTAACGATGATATTCGTGTACGTGCAAATAGGCTAACCGCATTTAGAGCGCCGAACTTAGGTGAGTTTGCCAGTCCAGTTTCATCACTTTCGCTTGCATTATTTGATCAAAATAGCGACCAATTTGTACCACGTTTGGCAGGGCGTTACGACGGTGACCCATGTTTACTTGGTACGGGTGACGCAGCTCAATGTGCAGCATTTGGCGCACCTGCTACAGGCACTGAGTTTGACACCAGTACCGCAGCATACACTTACGGTGGCAACCCTGATATTAAGCCAGAGCAAGCTGAATCGGATACATTAGGCGTTGTTTATACACCTAGCTATATTGAAGGCTTTGATTTATCGCTTGATTACTACAGTATTCGAGTAACCGATGCAGTTAGCCAAATACAGCCTGGTGCTGCATTACAAAGCTGCTATGTTGACGATCCGAATCCAAATAACCCGCTTTGTGGCGCGGTATTACGCGATCCCAACACAGGCTTTATCAGCACAGCCATTGTTAATGACTTTAACCTTGCCGCCATTGAGCAAGCTGGTGTAGATTTAGCAGCAAATTATGTATTTGATGCACCAATGGACTTAGGTGGCCGCTTTAGGTTGTCGTATCAAGCAAACTTTGTTACAAAACAAACTCGCCAAAATAACAGCACCGTAGCAACGATGGATTGTAAAGGTACATACGGCAGTGCTTGTTCTGGCGATTTTGCCAGTATATTACAGGCTGATTATAAACATCGTGCCACATTTGATTGGCAGTTAGATACCATGAATTTCCAATTAGGCTGGCGCAGAATTGGTGAAGTAGACTACGCTGTAGATAGAAGTGAAACAATTGATGCACAAGATTACATGGACTTTGCCGCATCATGGCAAGCAACCGACACTATTGCACTCAACTTTGGTATTGATAACCTATTTGATAAAGCTCCACCAACACCAGAAATCGGCGCAAATCACTTTAACGCAGTGAGTGATTATAGCGTTATTGGTCGTACCTTAGGTGTTGCAGTGCGTTATTCACCTGAGTTCTGATCCAGTTGCACATGCTGCACAGGATACCCCAAGCGCGCCCTGCCCGGCGCGCTTTTTCTTGGTTTAATATTTATCAAGCTTATGCTGCGATAGAAATTTTTAATTTAACTGCTAACTAAGACAGCTCATTGCTAGGACAAGGTTTACACTAGTCATTGTTATCTGTCACTTAGCTTGTTAAACACGGCATTACTCAAGTTGTATTTCCATTGCTTCACTAAGCACTTCATCACGGCTTACTGCAACAACTCGGACATGGGTAAGTGGATGTCCGTTGTTATTATTTGCCACTGTGATTGAACGCATCATTGATGGGTAAATTTTATATTGCCAATCATCACCATATTTAAGGTAGACAAGAGTTTTAAATACCAGCTTAGATTGTGCGTGATGCCAACTCAATTTTGTGTCCTGTGCATACTGGTTATAGCTCACTGTCGGTTTACTAACTTCCTTAGCCGGCAGCCAACTTGATAGCGGCAATAATGCTTGATGTTGAAACACGCCTTTTTCTATCACCTGTGAGAAATCAGCGTTATCGAGTGATTTTACATTCCAAAATACAACGCCTGGCGAGTTATTAAGCATTGCTCGATTGATCATAATTTGGTTAACGACTTCGTCTACTCCAGCATCCGTATTTGCTATCAATGTATTGATACCAGGCCATAAGTGACGATGTTGAGTATTTTGCGATTGCCACCACGCAACGAGTAATGGATAGCTTTGCGAGTATTGGTTGATCGGCCAATATAATTGCGGGGTAAAATAATCAAGCCAGCCTTCATTTAGCCACAGCTTGGCATCTGCAAAGAGCTTTTCATACTGATCTAAACCACGGATAGTGGCCGGTTGTTTAGGACGATAGATACCAAAAGGACTAATACCCACTTGTACATGTGGCTTGAGTTGTTTTACCTGCTCGTAGAGCGTTTTAGTAAATTGATTTACCGCTGCTCGGCGCCAATCGCCTTTACTTAATTTGCCTCCTTGCCTTTGGTAATCTAGATATTGGCTTTGATCTGGAAAGTCTTCACCTTCGTTGTATGACGGATAAGGATAAAAATAATCATCATAATGAAGCCCGTCAATGTCATAGTTTTCTACCAATTCTAATAACGTCGCAATACTATAATCAATAACAGACTGATTAGTTGGAATAAACCAGTGCATACCATTTTTAAGTTGTACGACATCTTCAGCCATTTGCACACTCATTGACTGCTCACTGACACTTCCACCCGATGGGTGATGAACGCGATAAGGGTTGAACCACGCATGCAGCTTTAAACCCCGTTTGTGCGCTTGTTCAATCCAAAATTGCAACGGATCATAAAAAGGTTCCGGAGCTTGCCCTTGCCTCCCCATTAAATAGTAAGACCATGGCTCAGTAGAGCTTTGATAAAGTGCATCAGCTTGTGGCCGAACTTGAAAGATAACTGTATTAAAATTATTCGTTTGCAGCGTATCTAATATTTTTATTGCTTGACGTTTTTGCTCTTCAATTGGCATGCCTGGTTGCTGCGGCCAGTTAATATTCGCAACAGTCGCAACCCATGCGGCGCGAAATTCACGAACAACATCTTCGGTATGAATAGTTGCAAGCAGCGGGTTAGGTTGTTGTTTAGTAGGTGTTAAAGGAGCTGACTGACAAGCGATTAAAGTAACAGATATGAGCACAGAGAAAATTACTCGGATCATCATTGATTTCCTAACAAGTGAAAAAATATAGCCGATAGTGAGGACTCTCGGCTATTTATATCGTATATGGGGGAATTAAAATTTATACTGGGCGCCGAGTAAGAATCTACGGCCATAATTATGAATAGCAAGTGGACGATTGCCATCTGACATACCAGTGCTGTTACTTGACATTGAACGCTGGTCTTCATCGGTTAAATTAATGGCTTGAAATACCACATTCAGATTATCGGTAACATTGTAGCTAAGATTCAAATCATACTGACCAAAGTCATCAATGTACTGGTTGAGCCCTAAATAAGTTGTATAAAAGTATTCAGAACGATAAGTATATGAAACCCTTGCACTAAAGCCCATATTCTCGTAATACACTGTGGCATTAAAGGTATCTTCTGAATTATTAGGCAGAACGGCTTCTTCTCCTGCTGCGACCTGCTCAGCTGTTTGATCTAACTCGGCATCTGAGTAAGTATAATTAGTTTGAATGCCAAATCCATAACCTAGCTTTTGCGTATAATTAACTTCGAAGCCTGAGTTTTCGCCACCTAAACCATTTAATGGCTGAGTGATTAAGAAAGTCCGTAGCTCTTCAACGCCGGTATCTGGATCTGTCCACAGCCACTCTTTATCAACGGTGCTATTTGTAATGTATGAATCGATATCTTTATAAAAATAAGCTAACGATAAAATAGATGATTCATTAAAATACCATTCCGCTGATAAATCATATTGCGAAGCGCGATATGGTTTTAAATCAGGATTTCCTTCATTGCCCTTACAACCCGTTGCCTCGGTACAGTAACCACTTTTACGCGCTGATAAAAAGTCATAATCTGGACGTGACATCACTTTTGCTGCTGCAAAACGCAGGATGATTTCATCACTGTAATCATAAGCGATATTTAAACTCGGTAAGAAGTCGTTATAACTAGTAGAAAAGTCAACTTCTTCGATATTTTGCGGATCAAAACTACGTCCAGTGTATTGCATAGACTGCGAATCAACATTGGTTTTGACAGCTCGAACACCTAAGTTACCGCGAAAATCACTAAATGAAAACAATGCTTTAACGTAACCTGCAGTAATGCTTTCTTGTAGGTCGTAGGTGTAATCTAGATGTTCATAAGGCGCTGTTGATGGCTCGGTAGAAGCAATCCAATTACTATAAGCCGCATTATCAAATTGCCATAGAATGGCGTTCTCACCGCCCATAAAATCATTAACGGTGGTAGTTGCAAACTGACCTAAATTATTCGTACTGCCATCAGCTCCCTTTTTAGGATAATTTGCTTTAATTAAGTTTGCGGCTTTACTGTGTTCACGGTATTTAACCCCGGTTTTTATCGCCGTAAAGTAATCATTATCGAGTTGGTACTCAAAATCAAATTGCACATATTTCTCATCGGAATCATTCGCTATATCATTTTTATGATTGTAGTCTAAGCGATAATCGGCAGGCGTAAGAGAATCTGATAATACAACTTCAGGCATACCATTTTCGATGCTGTACGAAGCGTCAGTGTTTGCATAGTACTCTGAATATACGTCACTTACAGCGCCTTCAGCTTTACTATAGCCAAACTGTGTTGTCAGAGTGTAGTTATCTTTTGAATAGGTAATTTTAATATCGTGAGCTTGAGTTTTAAATTCACCTTGGTATCCGGCATTTCCGTAATAGCCTAAATTATTATGGGCAGGTAAAGTTCCAGCGACCACTGTCCCATCAACAATATCGGCTTGCTCAATATTGCCAATATTTTGTAATATAAAGCCACTGGAATAAGTACCGTATGACTCATGCTCAGATTTTGAATACAAGTTATTAAATACGATATCTAAGTTTGCTGAAGGCGCGTATTGCAAGGTAGCCGTCACTGTATTTAAATCAGAATCACTGGCATAGCGATTATAACCTACCGCCCCAGGGTAATACTCATTATTGCCATCACCATTGGCATCTGTACTACGGTAACCAAATCTTACCTCTTTACTGTCTCTTTGGGTTGCGAGCTCTTTGCGCACAAAGCCCACATTAAAACCAAAGTCTTCTGCTTCATTTTTCCAAGAATATAAACCTGAAATATAAGGTTTAGTTTCATCGGCATTTTCAAAATGAAATGCTTTCACTGACAATGCGGCATAATTAGATTCACTGTCTAAAGGCTTACGTGTTCTGACCACTACGGTGCCACCAATAGAACCTTCATCAACATCAGCCTCAGCTGACTTAAACACTTCTAAAGTATCAACTAATTCTGCAGGCAAAAGTGAGTAGTTAAAACCACGTGATGGACGAGTAATAGATGCCGATGCTGTCGCTGAAGCAACACTTTGGCCATTTAATAAGGTAATGTTTAAATGAGGCGCTGTACCACGAATACTTACTCGATCACTCTCTCCGCCTAAATCTTTTTCAACTTGTACACCCGGAATGCGCTGCAATGCATCGGCTACGGTTTGATCCGGAAATTTACCTATATCTTCTGCAGATACAGCATCAACAACACTGTTTGCAAATCGTTTCATATTAAGACTCTTTTCAACAGACGCTGCGTAGCCTTTTACTTCTATGCGTTCGATATCTTCTTTCGTTAATTTTTCTTTTGCTAGTTGTTCTTTGCCTAGCTGCTCAGCATCATTAGCAAAAGCCGTACTAGAAGCTGAAATAACTAAAGTGGTGAGTAATGATTTTTTGAATTGAGTTGTAATTGTGTGGAATTTATTATTCATAGTATAAGCATTTAACCTTTTTTATATTTCAAATTACTTGTACAGCGACTACTGGTTTAAAGCTGTCAAACCAAGACCTAAGTTATAATTTATCTTTACAGAGTGTTAACTTAGTCATAAAAACATATCAAGTCAATATAAATTATTCTTGAATAAAAAATACAGGGGAATTTATAATTCCTTTGAATATTGTTTTTTTTGCACGAAAGTAAAATATGAAATCATTTAAAATAGGCAAAACAATCACCTGCGGTTAGCAATAGCAGCGCATTACTCCACCTCTGGCGCACAATAGCGTTGTAAGACTTAACGAACGAAGTTTGTATTGAAAAGAATAAAGCAGTCTTAAGCTGCTTTTACTACGATGGTTTTTGCTGGTTGTCGGGCATCAGTAAATACTTGGCAAGCCGGCGCTCGCGGGTATCTGTTTTTTTTAGCTGAACTCAACGCATAGTAGATAATAAGTTTGTTTGATTTGCTTAATGAGTCAAAAAACATTTGTGTGTCTGGCTTGGAAACTAATGTCTGTAAAAAATCGTCAGGGAATTGCATATCAACTGATAATGAAGGTGACTTTCTTCAAGCCAACTATAAAAGCTCTCTGGAGTTACAAAACACTTAATATTAGAGGGTTTAATATTTGCCATTTTTACAGCTCAATCACCTCTATCGCCCCACGTTTTTGCATGGTGACAAACAGCTTTGTTTGCTCATCGTTAAGCGCCACATTTGTTGGGTGCTGCCCTTTTAAGGTGTAAGTTTGTAATATTTTACCTGTTGGGCTGATTTTTAATACCGCACCTGCGCCGTAACGGGCCACAAACAGGTTGCCCTGATTATCAATGCGCATGCCGTCCATACCATGATCGTCAAATTTAATTAATGGCTGTTTATTAATGATGTTTAGTTCACTATCTAAATCATATTGCCAAATAACTCGCTGCACACTTTCATTCACGTAGAGCTTACTATTATCGCTATTGACCGCCACACCATTGGTAGTACCCATATTGTCTTCGAGTAATTGTGTACTGCCATCAGCATTGATACGCCATAATTTACCTGTGTTGTTTGCCCAGTTTGGGTCGCTTGCAAATAAAGTACCGCGTTTGGTTATAGCAATATCGTTAGGTTGATTCATATCGCTATTATGCGCAAAAACCTCAACACTTTGACTATTCGCTGGCACTTTTAAGATGTTGTGATTGACGTAATCAGCTATATATAAATTACCTTGGCTATCAAACTGCAAACCATTACCAACGCTGTCATTTGGCAGTTTTATAAACAAATTAGTTTTGCCTAGCTTATCTACCTTACCTATGGTGCCCTGTTTAGCAAAGTTAACGGCATATAAATAACCGTTATAAAAAACGGGGCCTTCAACACCTTTTGTAAACGTGTTATCAGTTACAAAATCAGTGCTATTTTTTGCAAGTATTGGCGTTGCGCTAAGACTTAATGCGACAGCTGCTATGAAGTATTTCATTATTATCCTACTTTAAGTTATTGCTAGTATACACAGCTAAAATCGGGTAATCCGACTCACCAAACGAAATGGTAAACGAGCGCTGCTCACCATCTTCTAATTTAACGCCATCAGGAAGTGATAAGGGTGACTTGCGGCCACCATTTGCAAATAACGCCATTAAGTGTTGGTTTTCAATGATACGTGATCCTGATGCATCGTTATGTATTGTTACGACAGCCACTCGATTCCCTTGCTCGCTACTCATTAATACCGTATTAATAACAGTAAAATCACTGTTTTTAGGTTCAATTTTTGCGTCATTATCAAACGCAAATTGCATCCCTTGCAAGGCAACCTGATCAACTGATAACACTTGATTATTTGCACTCAAATTAAAGCTTGCGAGTAAACAGCTTATTAAGCTCAGTGAAAAATAATCTCTCATTTTAAGCCTTAATATTTGTTAGATGCCTATTTTTAACACAATGCGTTCCTCTTTTCGACCTAAATTACTATTGCAGCTGTGCAATAGTAATTACCTGTACAGAAATAAACTTGCGATTGAATTAAAGCCTATGAGCCCTAACCTCTATTTTATACTCGATAAATCGGCTGAGCATTTAGATTTACAGCCACCTATAAACACGGAGATTTTATGCAAACAATTCAAAACAGACAACTCATCCTCGCATCTCGCCCACACGGTACGCCAACAGATGACAACTTTGAGCTAAAAACAGTTCAACTTCCTACCATTGAACAAGGTGAAGTATTATTACGCACTATTTACCTTTCACTTGACCCCTATATGCGTGGCCGTATGAGCGATGCAAAATCGTATGCTGAGCCGGTGGCGATTGATGATGTAATGGTAGGTGCAACAGTCTGTCAAATTGAGCAATCAAATAATGATGAATTCTCAGTAGGTGATTGGGTATTAGCTTATACTGGTTGGCAAGACTATGCCATATCAAATGGTGAAGGCCTAATGCCGTTAGGTAAAGACCCAAGCTTTCCTTCTTATGCACTAGGTATTATGGGTATGCCTGGTTTCACAGCTTATATGGGATTACTTGATATTGGTGCACCTAAAGAAGGTGAAACCGTCGTTGTAGCAGCCGCCACTGGCCCTGTTGGAGCAACTGTAGGCCAAATAGCTAAACTCAAAGGTTGTAAAGTCGTTGGCATTGCAGGCGGAAGCGATAAATGCAAATACGCTGTTGAAAAACTAGGTTTTGATGCATGTATTGATCACAAAGCTGATGATCTTGCAGAACAATTAGCCGCTGCGTGTGACGCTGGAATTGATGTTTATTATGAGAATGTGGGCGGAAAAGTCTTCGACGCCGTATTACCTTTACTAAACACAGCAGCTCGTGTACCGCTATGTGGTTTAGTATCACAATATAACGCGACTGAGTTACCACAAGGCCCAGATAGAATGGGCGCTTTAATGGGGCAAATTCTGACTAAGCGTATAAAAATGCAAGGCTTTATTATATTCGATGACTATGGCCACCGCTATGATGAATTTGCGACTGACATGCAGAAATGGCTCAGTGAAGGGAAAATTCAATATCGTGAGCATTTAGTAACAGGGCTTGAAAATGCGGTATCAGCCTTTAACGACATGCTCAATGGTAAAAACTTCGGTAAAACCGTTGTTCAGGTTAATCAACCACTTTAAATTTACAACGCGCAGCACTTGCTGCGCTTAAGGACAATCATGATTAAATTACACCATCTAAATAAATCGCGTTCAAAACGAATTATTTGGTTACTTGAAGAACTCGATATTGATTATGAAATTATTGCCTATCAACGTGATAGAGAAACATTTTTAGCTCCTGACGAACTTAAACAAATTCATCCTTTAGGCAAAGCCCCTGTTATAGAAGATAACGGCCAAGTTATTGCTGAATCAGGTGCTATTACTGACTACTTAATTACTCAATATGGTAAAGGTAAATTTGCGCCAAGCCCTGATAGTAAAGAACATATCGAGTATCAGCAATGGCTTCATTTTGCTGAGAGCTCAGCAATTTTGCCACTACTTCTGAAAATGTTTGTACAAAAAGATAGCGCAAAAACTCAATTTTTAGAAAATTACGCAGATTCAGAAGCAGCAAAAATACTCGCTTATTTTAACAGCCAGCTAGAAGGTAAACGTTATTTAATTAATGATACTTTGACTGGCGCTGATTTTATGATGTCGTTTATCGTTGAAATTGTAAAAAATGCAGGTCAGCTCAGTCACTTTAAGAATTTAGTAGAATATGATTCGCAACTACAAAGCCATGAAAAATGGCACACTGCTAAAGAACTGGAAGAAAAATACGATTAACTTCATTGAATATAAATTAATAAGGGGCTAATTAGCCCCTACTTTAGATACTCAGAAAAAATTTCATAATCTTTTTAAATTACATATGTAAATTAGATTGGCAATAAATGAAAAAACTATGCGCTTTTTAAAACTAATGAAGCATAATGTAGCTAGGACACCTTTTTATATTTCTAACCTTAGGCTGCTTACAGCTAATCTTGCTCACTGGAATTAATAATGACAATAAACATGCGTTTAGCTACCGGCTTTGGTCTAATACTATCTATGATGTTGATTTTAACTGTCATTGGGATATCTAGAGTAAGTCTTATCAATTCTAATATTACTCATATTACTGATGTAAATTCAGTAAAACAACGTTACGCAATTAACTTTAGAGGCAGTGTTCACGACAGGGCTATAGCTGTGCGCGACGTGGTTTTGATTAATAATCAAAACGACTTAATAGGCGTACTTAATACTATCCGAGAACTTGATTCTTTTTATCAAACTTCAAGTCTTGCGATGGCAAAATTAACGCCTCAGATGAGTAATAAAGAACGAGATTTAATAGAAAAAATCAATCAAATAGAACAGCGTACATTACCTTACATTGAGAAAATCATTGATGCTAAAAGTGCCGGCAATATAAACGAAGCCTCTCGTGTATTACTAAGCGATGCAAGACCTGCATTTACTCAGTGGTTGGATGTAATAAACCAATTTATAAACTTGCAAGAGCAAACAAACCAAATAACCACACAAGAAACTCGCGATGTAGCCAGTTCCTTTGAATTATGGATGATTATACTCACAGCACTAGCAGTGATCATCGGGGCAAGTGTAGCGTATGTGATTAGTTTACGTATCCGCGATTCTGTTGGTGGGGAACCACAAGAAGCAGCACAGTTAATTGCAAAGATTGCGCAGGGGGATCTCACCACAACAATAGACTCATGTTGTCCAAATAGTATGATGGCATCTGTCGCGCTAATGCAAACTAAACTAAAATCTATTGTTGATAGTATTATTGATTCATCAGATGAGTTATCAACTCACTCAGCAAGTGTGGCATCAGGGTCTCAACAAGCCCTAGAAGCTGCTGATGCGCAGGTTGATTATACTAATTCAGCGGTATCAAACCTTGAACAGATGAGTACCAGTATTCGGTCTGTTGCTGACTCAGTGAGACAAACAGAAGATAATTCAAAAGTAACAGCTCAATTATCACAACAAGGCAGCATTGCTGTTAATAAAGTCGCTACAGAAATAGAGCAAATATCAGTTACAGTTAAAGCAACGGTTAATCAAGTAAATGTACTTCAGGAGCATGTTAAACACATTGGCGATATTTTAAGTGTGATCCGCAGCATATCAGATCAAACTAACTTGTTAGCATTAAACGCTGCAATTGAAGCTGCAAGAGCTGGAGAGTCTGGTCGTGGGTTTGCCGTTGTTGCTGACGAGGTAAGGCAACTTGCGCAACGTACTGGAGATGCAACAGGCGATATAGAAAAAATGATTACGCAGGTACAAGAAAATACACAAGCATCTGTAAAAGCAATGGAAACAACTGTTCCGCAAGTTGAAAACGGTTTAACTTTAACGAATGAAGCAAACCAATTATTAAATGAAATTCAGCAACAAGCGAATGATTCTCTTAATAATGTCGTTGAAATAGTTGAAGCTACATCAAATCAAGTGGCAACCGTGACTGAGATTAGCAATGGCGTGGAAGAAATAGCAAAAATGTCTTTAGAGACCAGTGTGTCACTAAAAAATAATGCGCAAGAAGCCGTTGCACTAGCTGGACTTTCTAAAACATTAAAACAATTTATAAATTACTTTAAAGTTAATTAAAGTGTAAAGCTCCTGCTAACCCACATACTATAATTTATGGCACCTTAAACAGTGCCTTTTTTAGCCCTCAACAACGAAGACACCCAATTATTTAATTCAGAAATTAAACTTTAAATGTAGGGCTTCGATCCTAGTAAGTTTAAACTTTGTGATACATTTACTAAATGCTATTTCAAATTCGCGGAATATAAAAAACAACGAAGACACCCATAAAAAATCAGCACCTGTGGTGGCTGTTATTTAAGGGGTTTTATCAATTCACGTTGAGTCTAGAGGCCATAGTAATAACACAGACACCCACTCCAATTAACAAAAGTGTACTTCGTACCGTATCAGCTTAAATCCCAGCGATATCTCGTTCGGTGATGCATTCGTCTGATGCCATTTCAAATTCGCGACAGATAAGCGGACGGTTTTCGTAAATTGAGCACATTAAAGTATTGCGATCGAGGGCTTGGCACCAACCGTCATCGGCACGTTTCATCACTTCGCTGCCCCATTTATCATAATCAATATAATGAAACGGCACGCCAGTATCAGTAAGTATTTGTACTTCTAACTGGCAGCAGCATGCTTGGCAATTGCTGCATGTAATTGCCTCAGTTGAAGCGGTGATCTCTGTGACAGGTATTTGTTCAGGATTAACAATGTGAGGCATAGAGGCTTACTTTTAAGAATAAGCCTCTAGGATACCTGAGTGAGTTTATCGTGCCAGTAATTTCGCTTTTATTTCACTGTAGCGCTGCAGTTCGCACAAGCCAAATCCACTAAGTTGGCGCACTTTATTACGCGCAAATAATGGCACACTCATCCCCGCTAAAAAACGGCACTGCGTTTCAACACCCACATTTTCAATACCTTTACTCATTAGGTGACTCTGTAATTCATCAACCTTTTGGTAGATAACCTCATCCGCTGCAAAATTATGAGTTTGTGAGTATTCAAGCTTAACAGCTTGCCCTCTACACACTGAGCAATGACCGCATTGCTCAGGAGCTTGGGCATCGTCAAAATAACGAGCAAGGTTATAGCTTAAGCAGCTATTTAGTTCAAAAAAGCGGATCAAGGCTGCAATACGTTTTATCTCAGCTTGCTCTTTATCTACAAAGTAATTATGGAGCTGCTGTGCTAGGTCTGATTTATTAATAACCTCGTTATGAACTTCATAAACTTGCGTGATACGTTTGGTTTCAAGGGCTATGAGATTTTTTTCTGCTAAGTAATCAAGCGCTGCAACCACGCGCTTTCTATCAACTTGAGCCGCTTGAGTAAGGGTATCAAAATTTAGTGTTCCCCATATTTTTTTAAATTGGGTATGGCTAAATACCAAGTTCAAAAATGCTTGTCTGTCAGCGTCAAAATGGCCAAGAAGCTGAGTTTTATCCACCAAAAACTTATATTTAAAATCAGCATAATATGCATATAAAGGCGTTATAGCACCTTGCATTTCAAGCTGTACTAATAAGGTTTTAAGTGCAAGCTGGCGAATATTACTATCGCTTGATAGGCTGTACTCTTGCATTTCCCATTGTCTGCTACCACTTTGGTGATCACTATTATGTTGGCGAATATCATTTATTACATGTGTTATCCCGCTGAGCTCTGGCGTATCACCATATACAAAGTTTTCAACAGTATTTAAACCATCTAGATTAGCTAAGGTATAGCAGTTTGATGGCTGACCATCACGCCCTGCTCGGCCAATCTCTTGGCTGTAATTTTCTATTGATTTTGGTAGATCGTAATGAATAACAAAGCGAATATTCGATTTATCAACCCCCATGCCAAAAGCAATGGTCGCCACAACTACATTAATTTTACCTGCCATAAAGTCATCTTGAATACCATAGCGTAAGGTATCTTCAAGCCCTGCATGATAGGCTACAGCTTGTAAGCCTTGGCGGCTTAGTGTGTCAGCAACTTGTTCAGCCGTGTGCTGTAGCGTCACATAAACAATACCAGGCCCTTGTTGTTCACGTACTATATTAGCTAAGGTGTTATCTTTTTCTGCACTTTTTACACTCAACACACTTAAATCTAAATTACTACGATAAAACCCAGTTTGGACAATACACTCAGGGCTAATTGCAAAACGCTCACTCATGTCACGCTTTACTTTTTTTGTAGCTGTGGCAGTTAATAATAAAACCAGCGGGATATTGAGCTCTTCCCGGTATCTAGGCAGCTTTAAATAGTCAGGTCTAAAATTATGGCCCCACTCTGAAATACAGTGCGCTTCGTCGACTACCAGCATTGAAATAGCTACTTGATTAATAAACTCACGAAATCGTTCGTTCTTAAACCGCTCTACAGACACCATTAAGATTTTCACTTTACCTGAGCGTACATCACTCATAATGGTATGACTTTGCTCACTGGTTTGGCTCGAATCAAGGCTCGCGGCGTAAATCCCTTTTTTATTCAGAAAGCTAATTTGATCTTTCATCAAAGCTAATAATGGCGAAACAACCAAGGTAAGATTAGGTAAATGAAGTGCTGTTAATTGATAACACAAAGACTTACCTGAGCCTGTAGGAAAAATGGCCAGTGATGATTGGTTATCTAACAATTGCTCTATGGTTTGTTGTTGACCTGGCCGAAATTGATTAAAGCCAAAATGTTGCTCAAGCGAAGTAATTAAAGCCGTCATGTTATTCCTTTGCATTAAATTCCCTAATAAAGGAAATAATAGCCGTAAATTTAATAAACTGCCATGTTACCTTTTTTGCAGCTTGATTTCTTTGTCTTTATTACTGACAAATAAGGATAAAAGGCGCACAATAAAGTTGTTGCCAAGGTATTGCCCTGATGGGCGCTATACCTAAGTAGTTTGCCCAGACTATTTAGGTATTCTACTTTTTGAGGGCAACGTAATGATAACAACACATCCTAAAATCGTGATTATCGGTGGTGGCGCTGGCGGCTTAGAGCTAGCAACACAATTAGGACACAAACTAGGGAAGAAAAAACACGCAGATATTTTACTAATTGATAAAAACCGCACTCATATTTGGAAACCACTACTTCATGAAGTGGCTACAGGTTCTATTGACGCTGATTTAGATGGTGTTGTTTACTCTGCTCATGCTGCAAAGCATCATTATAATTTTCAACTCGGCACTTTTTGTGGCCTAAATAATACCAATAAAACCATTACCCTAAGCGCGTTCAATGATGAGCTTGGTCATCAGATATTACCTCAGCGCACAGTGCATTATGATTACTTAGTCATTGCAATAGGCAGTGTAAGTAATGATTTCAATACTCCAGGTATTAAAGATCATTGTTTTTATCTTGATTCAAACCAACAAGCAGAGCGCTTTCAACACGCATTACTTGATAACTTTACTCGCCTACATCAAGATGATGACCCACAGCATGCATTAGATATAGCCATAGTTGGCGGTGGAGCAACAGGGGTCGAACTCTCTGCTGAGCTATATCATGTATCTGATCTACTCAAGCTTTACGGGCTTACTAATATGTCTGCAAAACGCTTGCATATCCACTTAATTGAAGCTGGACCAAGAATATTACCAGCCCTACCTGAACGAATAGCCATCTCAGCTAAGCGTGAATTATTAAAATTAGGTGTCACTGTGCGCGAAGAAACCCAGGTAAAACAAGCGGCAGCAACAGGGTTTATAACACAAGACGATGAACACATTGATGCCGATATTATGGTGTGGGCCGCCGGTGTTAAAGCCCCTGATTTTGTAAAAGAGCTAGGTAGTTTTGACCTTACTCGTAGTAACCAAATCAAGGTTAATGATTACCTACAAAGCAGTACTGATGAAAGCATTTATGTGCTTGGCGATTGCTGTGCATTTACCCAAGAAGATGGAAAACTTGTACCTCCGCGCGCGCAATCAGCACACCAAATGGCGCAATGTGTTGAAAAGAACATCATCGCGACACTACGCCAACAACCACTCAATAAATTTGAGTATAACGATCATGGCTCATTAGTTAATTTGTCGCGCTATAGCACTGTAGGCAGCTTGATGGGTAATCTGACTAGCAGCAGCTTTTTTATTGAGGGGCGAATAGCACGTTTTATGTATATTTCGTTGTATAGAATGCACCAACGCGCCATACATGGTAGTGCTAAAACGTTTGCGCTATGGATAAGCGAAAAAGTACTACGTGTCGTAAGGCCAAAAATGAAACTGCATTAATAAGTAACTATTTTTAAGTGAAGCATTCGCTTCACTTTTCAAGCTAACGTTGTAAATTAGCAGCAATTTATATTTTAAATAATAAATGGACATCCACTTTAAACTGGATACGAAAGAAGAAAGACGAAAATAAAAAAACACCCACTTAAAAAATATGACGATTACCTCTCCAAATAAGAATATCACAAGCTCAACATATTTATAATTTTCGATAAAATTTAGTAACGTGATTATAGGTAAGACAGAAGTAAACTTTAGAGGCTTCTTTAACCAATGTAGATAAAACAGACATTATTAGGGGAAAGCAACAAAAGTTACGCCAATAACTTTTCACAATTAGTAAGATTGGAACGGCGTTTAAAATGCTGGTGTTCACAAAATAAACTCAACGATTCAGCTCTTCCAACAGGCCCATGGAAAACGGTTGTAAACTTACTTGTGAGTTTTAACCAATTTTCAGCCGTTAAATTTAATCGTTCAAGTATTGGAGTAAGATTATTAGATATATAGCCTTTTTTATCAGCTCGTAAACATCGGCCTGTCGCTTCAACTAAAGTTAAATATGAAGTCAATTCAAAAGGCAACCCTTTAGCCACCTGTGCCGAGGTCATTCCTGAAAAGCGTAATAAAAACTGAGGCTGCTTACCATTTGAGGCTGAGAAAATTCGACTTTTTACACTGGTAAAATCCGAGGTTTCCGGAGAATTTGCAACACCAGCACGCACAGGGTTTAAATCTACATATGCCATGCACGCGATTAATGCTGGTTCATCAAGTAGGGCTTGTGATTTAAAACGACCTTCCCAAAACCTTCCTTTGCAGTTGTCTTCTTTATTAGCCTTGCGTGCAATAAACTCGTTCAACGAACGCATGAACCAGCTAATATCCATTAATCTTGCTCGATACTGCTTTGTAAATCCTAGAGTAATCTCTAATTCACTAGGTGACAATGTATCTCCTTTCGCAAAACGCCGGGTAAGCTCTGATCCTTTAAAAATTTTATGCCAGCGTATGGCGATTGCTCTGTCATTTAAGCGCTCAGCCTTTTTATTATCAACATGCAATACCATATGCGTGTGGTTACTCATGACTGCATATGCACAAACGTCAATAAAAAACATAGAGGCCAACGAAATCAATTTATCTTCGACCCACTTTCTACGATGTTCATATGATTGCCCAGTGTATTTATCTATGCCACATAGGTAAGCTCTTCTCACACAGCGAGAAACACAGTGGTAATAGCGAGTGTCAACTAAACTTATTTGTCGGTGCCTTGCTGTAGCCATAAATACCTCGAAATATCGTTCCCTTATTAATACTAGACATTAATACCGATACTGCAAATGTAATGTGCCATTATCCAAGCTGCACATTAGTGTATATCTAATGCATCAATATATGATTTGAATTCTAATTTAGGATGGGTGTCAATTAAGTTCAATTAACTTGGCTGGGTGTCTTCATAAAAATTCTAGACATTAATACCGATACTACAAATGTAATGTGCCATTATCCAAGCTGCACATTAGTGTATATATAATGCATCAATATATGATTTGAATTCTAATTTAGGATGGGTGTCAATTAAGTTGATTCAGGCAGTAAACTTGGTTGGGTGTCTTCATAATAAAAATTCCTGAAAACGCGGCTTATAAGTTAAACTTTAAAGGCTGTCTTTAATTTTTAATATTTACTGTGTAAAGTGATATAAACCACATAAGGAATGATGCTATGACGGCTAAAACGCTGATTTTCAACTTTGATGGCACGGGCAACGAGCCTCGTGATGCAGAGCAATTTAGTTCTGATCACTTTAAAGAAGACGCCAGTATTTCAAATATCCTTAAGCTACACCTTTTCCTCGGTGGCACTTTAAATAACGAACCCACTACCCGCTTTGGCAACCAGCTCAGTTTCTACTTTCAAGGCATTGGTACTAAGGGAAGCCGTTTAAAGCGTTTATTGAATCAATCCCTTGCACCACGAGATGATGATGTAGCCAGTATTTTAAATCATGCCTTCAGAGATTTTAAAGCGTATTACCAAGCTGGAGATACTATTTTACTAACAGGGTTTAGCCGTGGAGCGGCCCTTGCCAGGCGGTTTGCAAAATGTTTAGAGCCTTTTGTAAGTGACAGTGTTTACCTGTGTGTGTTTGATACGGTTGCATCCATTGGTCTGTCAAAAGTAACCAAAGCAACCCGTGGGGCCGAGCATGTTATTTTCGAAAACCATACTATTTCGAGTAACGTAGAAAACGCTTTGCATTGTGTTGCCTTAGATGAAAAGCGACGTGCCTTTGAACCGACTTTAATGAATCACCAGTCTAATGTATTAGAGCTTTGGTTTGCTGGCGCTCACTCGGATATTGGAGGTGGGTATTACCGTGATGGCTTAGCCGATATATGCCTGCGCTTTGCAATTGAATGGCTACTGGAGCAGCCTTTCTCTATCTCCTTTGTCACAAGTGCACAGATTGATTACCAATCACTATTCCCAAGTGATCACCAAGCGCTTATTGCGCAAGATGATATGACAGTCACCCCAGATCCACTTGCATTAAGCCACCAGCAAAATTACTTTTGGTTTAATCCTTTTTTCAAACTGGTTGATCGTCAGTGCTGTGTGTTAGTTGATGAAGAACAAAGTGATATTAAGCCTCTAATACATCATAGTGTTGCCACACGAGTTCATAACCTTACCAGCTATCGACCTGAATCATTAAAAAGCCTGACTTATCAATTAATCTATGCTGATAAGAGTACGCTCGACTTTACTGGCCTCAGTGCTCATATCGCGCTGCTAAATCAGAACATGTCGGTCTTACAAATTGGAAAAAGCCAAGACGTGGTTATATTTGCAGCTGAGCAATATAACTCAACAGGGCTTATGCTTGAGCAAGGTGCGACTTATCGTTTTACTCCTTACCCTGAACAATACTGGTACGATGATGGCGTAAAGTGCACCTCTTTTGGCTGGAATAGAGACGATGTGCAACTCGGAGTTAAAGAAATTCCAATGACGTTGTTAGAACCATTTCGCCGCCTCCCTCATGCTCAGTGGTTTGCACTTATTGGCGCCATAAATCGCAGTGATGATAACGCTTTTGAGATTGCCGATGGCGGTGAGTTTAAAATTGTACACTCCGGTGAGTTTACTCCTTTTGCTAATGATCTAATGCGATTTTACGGTGCAAATGCAGGGAAAATTAAAGTGCAAGTCACGCGACTCGGTTAGTCGCTAAACAACCGAGTCAATGAGTATAGTCACTGACGATATGAGTTATTTCCCCTTGAAGTTTTACTATTGCATCATCTATTTTCTGACTTTGTGCTGTACTGACCGTTTTATTGCTATACATAAAATGAATCGGATTATCATGCACAACATAAGGGTGTAATGTAATACCTTTAATTTGCTCTTTAGCTATCATATATAAGCCAGACAACTCGTCGTCTATCATAAAATCAACCCGCTTGGCTTGCAGCATATATAGGCGTTGGTTAATCATTTTTACAGGCACAATTAAATCACGGAGATTTGGTTGGTTACTTAGCTGCTCAAACTCCTCACCATAAAAGCCGCCGCTATTGATCACAAAGGTTTTTTTATCAGCCATCAAGTTAGCTAAATCCAACTCAGCCAGCTCACTGTCTTCATACCAAAATAATCGCATTCGCTCTTTTCGATACGCCAACGAAAAGTGGCTATACTGCGCTCTTTGCTTACTAAAGCTTGCCGCAGGTAACACATCAACGGTGCCTTTTTCAAGCTCTGCTAAGCCACGAATTGACGAGGGAAGTGCTATAAATTCAGCGCAATACCCAGCTTCAGCTAATACTTTACGCGTTATTTCTATATCAATACCGCTAAAGTTACTGTTATTAATAACGACAAAAGGCGGCCATGGTTGACCTACCCCTACTTTGAGAGTTTTATCACAAGCAACATTCAGTGCGCTAAATAGTATTAACAGCAAGTACACGTATTTAATAATGCTTATCCATTACTTTTATCTAATAACTACAGTATGGAACATACTGCTTGAAACACAAAAAAAGCAGCTAAAAAGCTGCTTTGAATGGGTAAAGGTACTTTAAATAGCTGCCTAGAAGTAGGCTAAGCAGCATTTACATTAAAGTAATTTCCATACGTCAGCTGAGCCAGGCACATTTCCTTGAGTCCACCACTTAGCTTGGTATTTATTGCCATTATGAGAAACTTCATCACCACTGTTATAAACAGCTGATGATTGCCATACAACACTGCCAGTATCATCTACAGGCTGAGTTGCTGCTTCCCACACACCGCCTAAATCAGGACGGTTACCTTGAGTCCACCATTTCGCTTTGTACTCAACACCATTATAAGTAACTACATCGCCACTTACGTATACAGCGTTTTCATCCCAGCTACCAGTCGGCGGCACAGTTGTATCTGTGTTTGTTACTGTGACTGTAAAACTTTGAGTGGTTGTAAACTCATCATCGCTTACTGCTACAGATACCGTCAGGCTTGTATCTGCATCAACATTACCAGCTTCTAGGCTAACGTTAGCCCCCGTTCCGACCAGTGTTAAACCAGCAGGCACAGTCCAAGTGTATGTTAGTGCATCATCTTGCGCATCGCTCGCTACAACTGTAACAGCGGCAGTGGCGCCTTCTTCAACCGTAACATCAGCAATAGCGTCGACGCTTGGTGCTGTGTTACCACCTGTCGTTGGTGCAATTACATTCACCACAACATCACGGCTAACTGTAGCCTCACCATCCGATACTGCAACCGTTGCTACATATTGCGTATCTACAGTCACTGCCGGTGCTGTAATAGCAACTGAAGCTGTATTTTGACCTGAAAGAGTAAGCGCGCTGTCGGCAGTCCAGCTAAAGCTTAACGGGTCGTTGTCAGCATCCGTTGCCGATGCTGTAACGGTAACACTTTCACCCGAGTTAACCGATACTGTGCTTGAAACTGAAAGCACAGGCTTTTTATTACTTGGCGGGTTAACCACGCCACCTAAACCGTCATGCATCGCATTTAAAATATCACCGTTATCAGCATCAATTTCCCATGCAAACAAGCCGCCTAGGTTATGCTGTTTTACATAAGCACCTTTAGCAATAACTGACTCTGGGCTATCGTAAGTAATCAATTTACCAGTAGAGCGGTTCCAAACATAAGCAGCTTGAGCTTGGCTGTCGTAACCCACTTCAAAACCATTGATACCTGTGCCAGCAGCACCAATCATGTGGGCTTTAACGCCTTTATAATCGATAACACCGTCTTCCCACACACCTTGTGCAGTTGAACCTGTTAATTTGCCATTACCCGGCGCTGTCATTGGGTTACCATCAATTGTGGCATTTTGTGGATAAACACCTTCCCAACCACGGCCATACATAGCGGCACCAACAACAATTTTCTTCGACGGTACATTTTGCGCTAGTAATAGCTGTACTGCGTTATCAGTCGTGTAAGCTGGCCCTTTACGCGGCTCGCCATTTTCGTCAAGGCCAGTACCATTACATTGACCCGCGCTCATGTGCTCACCACAGTAAAGTGCGGTTTGGTGACCTGTTACGTTACTCCATGCGCCATAAAAATCATAAGTCATGGCGAAAATGTAATCCATATACTGACTAGCAGCTTGATAATCAACATCTTCAATTTTGTCGTAACCAGCACCAATTGCTGAGGTTAACTCATACGTACGGCCAGTTTCAGCTTCAAGCTTATCTAGCATGGCACGTAGCTCTTGCATTAGCGCAACATACGCAGGGCCATCATTAATTGGGTCGCCGATATCTGGGTTAGGGCCGTCACCACCTGGGAATTCCCAGTCAATATCAACACCGTCATAAAACTTCCACGTTCTTAAAAACTCTTCCATTGACGCAACAAACGTATCGCGGTTTGCTTTATTGGTAAAACCACCAAATGGGTCTGATAATGTCCAACCACCTACTGAAGGTAGGATTTTTAGATCTGGATAACGCTGTTTGAGAGCCATTAACTGCGAGTAAGTACCACGGATTGGGTCTTTTGCATCAACACCAGGCAGTGCCTTTTGCACAGCAGCCCATGGGTCGTGAATAACCACTTCATAATCAGCAGAGCCTGCACACGCAGTTTCTAATGCACGTTTAGGGCCACCTGTTAACGATGCGTTCTCACCACAAATTGGAATAAAGCCGTATAAAATATGGCTCAGGTTTTGAGCAGGCATATTCGTTACATCGTAATCACGATCGTAAATACCCCACTCAACAAAATAAGCACCCGTTACTAAGCCTTCTTTAGTACCAATATCGCGGTTATTAGGATCAACATCCATAGGGAGTGGCGCTAAATGTCCGCCATCCGTATCGGCAATTACAATTGGTTTACCTGCACTACGTGCACACGTTGTACCGCCTTCACATAATTCAACATACATAGTGTGACGACCCGCTTTATCATACGGGAATGAAATAGTGCCAGTCTTAGAACCTGTACTCAGTGCACCTTCATTAACAAGCATGTCATCAAAGTAAACTTTGTAGCTGTCGCCACCGTCACCACTCCACGCACTCCATTTTATGCTTATGTTTACTTGCTCTACACGGGTAACGAGTTGCTTATATGAACCATTCCCTTCAAGGTCCACTTCAACAAATGAATATTGTTGTGGCTCCCAGCTAATGCTAGGGGTTGAAGGCGCTGCCGTTGCAGCACCTGCAAATAAAGCAACACCAATAGCTGCACTTAATTGTTTAATATTCATATTTCTCTCTTATCCATTATTAATGTAATTATTTAATAAGTTTGAACTACAAAACTTAGGTTTTTAGTTAAAGCTGAGTCCATACATTGGCTTGTCCAGGCGTATCACCCTGAGTCCACCATTTAGCGCGATAGCGCTGTCCTTGATACGTTACTTCTGCATCACCTTGATAGGCTTTACCGCTATTCCAAGTAACCGATGTTTCTGGTTGTGATTGAGACTCCCACGCATTAGAACTGTCAGGTTGCTGATCTTGGTTCCACCATTTAGCGATATACACAATGCCAGCAAAACTTACTTTGTCATTGGCGTTGTAAACTGTTGTGCTGTCCCATGCAGGCACTGTCGGATCAACAGGATCGACTGGATCTACCACGCTAGTATCATTAACGGTAACCTTAAAGCTGATTTGAGTAATTAATTGACCATCAGATACCGACACCGAAACGGTGTAGTCAGTAGTTGCTGATACCTCAGGCGAGGTTAAGTTGATGTTTGCATCGCCACCGGTAAAACTCAATGGTGCAGGCACTGACCAGGTGTAAGTTAATTCACTTTGCTCATCATCAAACGCATGTAGGTGCACCGCTGTATTGGTGTTTTCATCTACAATTAAATCGTCAGGTGTATGAACAATAGGTGCAGTGTTACTAGGCGCACTCTGTACGCTTAAGGTATAACTGTAATTTTCATTACTGCTGTACACTTGATTAGTGAGCACATCACTGGCATTAAAGTGCACATCACCGGCTTGGTTTTGTACCCCAACTTGCACTAAATGGGCATAATCAAGGTTTAGCTTATCAGCCAGTACTTGTTGCCAATTCGCTTGGTTATCGGCACTAATTCTAAGCTGCTGATTTATAACCTCTTGGCCGGTTTCATCAAATAAACGTGCCCAAACAGTATCACCCGCAATAGCATCTTGTCCTTGGCGAACAAAGTAGCCAACACTGGTCCATACATTAGGGTCGGTTGGTCCGGCATCACTGACGATATTGATATCACTACAATTATAAAAGCCTTCTCCCACTATATCATCGCGTTGCCAGCGACTATATAAAATAGCATCACCACTTCTACCTTGAGGAATAGCGACACTCATTTTGTAATAACGTTTACCATCGGTGTCTTTAATAACCTCGATATTACTGTGCTCTTGCACTAACTCAAGATCAGCCCAAGTTAATACGTCTGTTGCCGCATTAAAGCTAGGTTTGGTTAAGTAAAACTGCCAAAAGCTTGGGTTATGTGGCGTTGCTGCAAGGTAACGAATTTGAATATCACCATTGGCATTGGGCACTACATCACTGCGCTGCCAATGAGCTGACGGTAAATCCATACCCCGTTTCGCATTGTCACCACCGGCACATAACGATCCATTTGGCACTGTAGTTTCTACCGCCGTTTGATTGAGGTAGTCAGGAACATTAGCCGAAAACTCAATGTCTTGTACAAACTGCACAGTACCTGATTCTAAAAATGCTGCACGGCACGCTAAATTAGGAATATTCGTGCCATCTTCTGGCCACCAGTAGCCGCCATCCGCTTGGCAAAACGCTTGGCGCGCTTTTGGACTATCCATATAACCATGCGCTTGCACGTTGGTTGGCATAATAACTAGCAACACAGTGCTTGCTACTGCCGATAATGAAAGTGTGTTTAATTTAATTGATGTCATTGTTTTGTCCTTTAAAGACGCAATGTGGGGCAAGTACATGCTTACCCCTTATTGCTATAAATTACAGACTACAACTTTTAGTCCAATCAGCCGTTGTACCTGGCTCAGAACTTGTCCACCACTTGGCCTTATAAACGCCATTGTTATGAACCATTAAGTCACCGCCTGTAGCATGGCTTGGATTGCCCGCCCAATCTGTTTGCGGAAAGTTTGGATAAACCGCAATATCAGCGATTGCTACACCTTCACACGTACCAGAGGTATCTCCACCTGTACCGCCGCCGGTGTCACCACCGCCATTACCTAGCGTAGCATCTGGAAGCATTGGGTATTCCGCTTTGAAAGCGTACACTTTGCCATCTTTTTCAATAGTGAAGTTGCTTGGACCAGTAATTGGCATGTAGTACATCACTTGTGCATTAACCGTTGCACCTGCACTAAAGTCCTTCGGTTGACCACCCCACTCATTGTTCAGTGTGATAGAAAAACGGTGGAACTCGTTCTCGTAACCACCAATATTATTACCCGCTGCATTTGAACCATTTACTTCCACTGCCATGCCCAGTTTTTCTTGTGCATTCCAGTTAGATTTAAAAATAGCCGACGTTGAAACAGGCACATCAAACGAGATTTTCGCACCGCTTAAATCAAGGCTTGAGTTATTTGTAAACGCAAACGTTGGACTAATTGGATAGTTATCATCACCAACTGGGAAGTCTTTCGCTACAAACGTTACATCAACCGCTTCAGCCGGCACAGTAAAGTTAGGGTTACCGCCGTGTACGTCATACGCTACGCCACTTTGATTAAACTTGTCATACGCAAGTGAAGTCAAAGTCGAACCCATGAAGTATTCGCCTTTAGCTGAGTCATAATCAAAATCCCCTGCTAATTCCCAGAACATAATACCGCCAAGACCGTTGTTAATAACGTAATCAACCTTAGTCGCCATCGACTCTTCATCTTCAATTGATAAGAATACTTTTTTATCGGCATTCCATAACCAAGGAGCAACGGCAACGCTGTCATAATGACGTGTATAAGTACCTGTTAGCTGATCATTAACGTCTGTCTCTGGTGTTAAGCCATATACGCCTAGGTACGAACCTACAATGCCATTTTCAAGGTTCTTCACATGCCATAATGGGTTAGAACCTGCAGCCATTTCTTCACCAACATCATTTTTGTCATGCCATAAATTGTCGATACCTACAGCACCATTACCGCATTTGTTCTTTTCACCCACACCAGTGCCTTTAGCACAATCAGCTTGGTTAGGTAATGCAGCTTGGCCCCACAAACCATTCGTACCACCATTTACGTCTTTAAAGCCACGGGTATAATACGGTAAACCAATATTAATACGCCCTGCAGACATAGCACCGCGGAAATAACGTACCGCCCAATCAGTGTTCAGATAGCCAATACCTTCAAACTCTTTAGTACCGTATACATTCCACTGAGCAAGCTCTGAATCTAAGCCAGTATCAAACAAAGCGGCATTGTGGCCAACATGTGAGTTCCACGCACCGTGTAAGTCATAAGACATGATATTTACATAATCGAGGTATTTAACTGTTTGGAATGTTTCCATGCCACGGAGTAAATAACCTGATGACGGAGAAGCAATCGTGAGTAAATAGTGTTTACCAGCAGCTTCACCAGCAATATCTAATTCTTCACGCAACTTTTTCATCAATACTTGATACGATGCATTCAAACCTGCACGACGTGCATTTGAGATAGGAAAATCATCAGGGTGACCTGAATCATTCATTGAAGACGGGTACTCATAATCGATATCAACACCGTCAAAGCCATACTTTTCTATAAACTCAACCGAGCTCTTGGCAAATGCATTAATACCAGCGTGGTTTACTGAGCCATCAGCATTGGTTGTCATGGTATAAAAGCCACCACTTTCTACACGGCCAGTATCATCAAAATAACCACCGGTTTCAGCCCAACCGCCCACAGATACCAAGGTTTTTACATGCGGATGTTGTTTTTTATACTTATTTAATAGATTGAAGTGACCTTTATAGGCAAATTCAGGGTCCATTTCTGCGCCAACCACACCAGGCCATTCCATATTGGTCGCCGGGTTATTTGCAGAATTTGGGTCGCCAATTGACACTTTGTTGTTGGCATCAACATGAGCAAATGCATAGTTGATATGGGTAATTTTATCCCATGGGATATCATTTACTAAGTAGCTTGGTTGACCATTTGCGCCATTTCTCCAGCTAGTGAAGTAACCAATAACACGACGCGGATGATCAACACCCATGATCTCACGACCATCAGCATCATACACTGTACAGTAAGGAGTATTCACACCCGGTGTTTGATACAACCCCTGCGGGCGACAGTCAGTGCCAGTAATAGGGCCAGCATTTTCTTCAACAACAGTCAATACTTTGGTCGTTTGCGCTGTCGCACCTTCATTATCAGTTACCGTCAACGTAAACGTTGCTTGGCCTAACGCCGTTGCTTGCCATGCATAACTACTTGATGCAGAGCTCGCTTGATGAACATCCACCCCATTTGCAGCAAAGTTTAATGCTGTTACTTGTCCATCGCTATCACTCCCTGACAGTGCAAATACCACTTGGGAGCCAACAATAAGTTGATCAGGTAATGTGCTAAATGAAATTGATGCCACAGGCGCTTGATTAACAGGATCAACAATCACCGCATCAGTCACACTTACCGTGTTAATAAACTCAACAGACTGTGCACCTTTGTCATCAGTCGCCACCGCACTGATTTGATGAGTTCCAGCAACAGCGTCCCAGCTTGTGCTAAACGGTGCAGTATTATCAACAGCAATCGAAGTGCCATCTACAAAAAATTCAACACTGATAACTGATCCATCAAGGTCTGTTGCTTGCGCCGATATGACAACGCTGTCTTTATCAGTAAATTGAGAACCATCTGCCGGTGCTAAAGCACTAACTGTTGGGATTCCATTGTCTGTGACAGCGCTGTCACAAACGCCCAATTTTTTCCATTCTTGCCATTGACCAGCATTTTCAACAGGATTTGATTGTGTCCACCACTTTGCTTCATACGCATTACCTTGCGCTTGAACTTGGCTTCCTCCTGTATGGGTTTGACCTGCTTGCCAGGTTGTTAATGCACTACAATCTACAGCTGCATGTGCACTTAAGCCTATCGCACTAAGTGATAAGGCACTTAGTTTGAAGGCATTTTTTATTATATTACGTGAGCTCATTTGCTCCTCCGCCCAGGGGTTAATAAATAACATTTGATTTACAACTATCACCAAAACTAACACAACTTACATATACGTCAACAAAAACGATAAAATAATAAGGTCAATAACGGCAAACAAATAACACAAAAAGACTATTAAAAATAAAAATAGAGGTACTTTAATACTATTTAAAAATCATCTTGTATAAAGAACAGGTAATTTCGCACATTAAAAATGAACGCGCAGTTAACAAGGTGTTAACCCTGAAGAGCGGGTATTTTCAAGGTGTGTAGCCACCTTTACGGGGACGTAAAGTGAGTTAGCTGAACAAAAAGAAGAATTATTGTAGGATATATAACCAAAAAAACCGGCTTAGAAAAAGATTGTCTAAGCCGATTTCAATTTTTGTTATTGTTGAAAGTACTATTTGATCACAACTATTTTAAGCGGCGATTAAATAGGACTCTCGTCCTACATGTTTATTGTTACGTTGATATGACCCTTTGCCTTTTTTAGCTTTAACAATTTGTGGTTTAAATATTTTAGAGGTAACTAATGCCGCTAATGCATTATCACGGATAACACCACGACCGATATCTACCGAGTTATTTTGAGGCTGTTTGCCTCGTTGTTGTTTCTTCATAACGCTTCCAGTTTTATAAATAAAAAATAATAAATAGATAACAAGCACGCTCATCGTGCTTGCTGCGGATTGTAGGGGTAAATAGCTTATTTGCAACTAACTTTTACTAATTTTTTTCAGCTTAAATTAGTTTGAAGTCTCCTTGCATCACAGCAAAATGGCCAGGAAAAGAACAAAAGAATTTATAAGATTGCTCAGCACTTAATTGCTCAATTGAAAACTCAATCGTCGTTGACTCACCGCCGCCCACAACGTTTGTTACGGCTAAAACTCTTGGGTCGTTTGTTGGAACATAACTGTTATCAACACCGGCTTGCATGCCTGCAATGGCAACATCCTTAACGTCTGCACTGGCACTTAATACCCAGTTATGGCCCATAATATTAATTGGTAATTGGCCTGTATGAGTGAGCGTTAATTTAACGCTTTTACAACTTTTATCTACTTCGAGTGATTTACTCGAAAATTGCATTGCATCATTTGCAGAAATGCTCAGATCACAACTCGCACTCGCAGCATACGAGAACACTAAAGAGCCAAATAAGAAGAGAGATTTAAACATAAGCAAACCTTAAATAAGAATAATTACCAATAGACTATACTGATATTAATTCTCATTCAAGGTTTGCGATGTGAAAGTTAATGATTAAAAGCTAAAACTTACTTTTGCATAATAAGTCATACCATCAAAACCATACGGTAGTGCTCTTACAGGGTATTTAAATGCTTGATTAGTTATAAAATCAAGTGCTTCATCTTGGCCTAACTCATCAGGCGTTACATCAAATAAATTATCTACGCCCACGTTCAAGGTAAGGGATTCACTTAATTCATAACCAAAGTTCACATCAACTAATACAGCCGATTCAACAACGCTCGTATCTTTAAACTCTCCCGTTGGCGATAACTCATCAGGTAAACCAATGTGATCATTACCAAAGTACTTCACATCTGTTTTGCCAAAGTAGTTAAAGCGCAGCATGGCACTCATTGCATCACGATCATAATCAAACGTTAACGTACCACGCTCCCCTGGTTGACCATCAGTTAAAAAACTACGTTGGATATCATCAAGGGCAATACTTTCGGGGATACCTTTAGGGGCATTTACATTATCAATTTCAGTTTTGTTTAAGTTACCCGCAAAGGTCGCTGAAAAATTACCGTCATATAAATCGGTGCGGTATGAAGCAATAATGTCCACGCCTTTGGTGGTTGAATCCACAGAGTTTGAAAAATACGCCGCTTGATCAGCACCCGTTTGCTCAAGTGCTATAACAGCTTCAGGGCTAAACGCCACATCACTGGCTGATAAGAAGCTGCCAAGTGTAATACGGTCTTTAATCGCAGTATGATAAAAATCAACAGTAAGTGATAACTCACTACTAACATCATAAACAAAGCCAAAACTTATATTTTCAGAACTTTCTAGCTCTAAGCTTTCAACACCCAATGCTGCGGGAAAATCAGAGCCAGCAGTCGCAATAAATGATTGCTCAAGTACGCCACCTGCACCTAAGTTTGTGGTGTAAGCCGTATAAGCACTTTGTTGTAGTGACGGAGCTCTAAAGCCTGTAGATACTGCTCCCCGAATTGAGAAGTCATCGGTAAACTCAAAACGAGAAGCTAATTTACCAATTAAATCATCTCCCGCATCCGAAAAATCTTCGTAGCGAATTGCTGCGCTAATATTCCACGCATCGGTGATCATGGTTTCTGCATCAGCATAAAAAGCAAAGCTATCGCGGCTTTGTTTATTAGACGCCTCAGGGCGTAAACCGTTGTAAGCTTGAAAGCCGCACTCAGCAAATTGACTCGCATCATTTACTGCTGGATATGATGTATCCATATTCGCTAAACCGCACGCATAAGATGCTTCATCACCCGGCACGATTTGGTAATTTTCTTCACGGTATTCAGCGCCGAATGACAAATAAATAGGTTCACTGCGACCAATATCAATAATGCCATTAATATCGGCATTGACTGTGGTTTGATCAAAACGGAAACCACCTGAATATCCACCATTAGGGCCAGAGTTAGCCGCAATGTCGGCGTCACTGGCATCAGGATTATTAAATACATACTCAGCGGCATAAGAGGCATTTAACGTATTACGTGAAGTAAAGTCATATTGGTTTTCACCATAAACTGTGGATACATCGTATCCCCAATCAGGATTGATCTCCCCTTTAACTCCTACTGCTAATGAAATATCCTCAGCTTCATTATAAATACGCGGTAAAAAACCATCACTGTATATTTGCGTTACATTTTTTGCCGCAGCATCAAAATTACGGTAAAAGCCATTACCCAGTGCCGTTCGCTCAGAATAACCACCAAACGAGTACAACTCGGTGTCACCTATCGGCAAAGACATATTATAAAATAATGAGGTAAATTCACTAGCTGAGTTACCTTGGCCCCAACGCACATCCTCAGATAAGGTGCCAAATGGCACATCTAATGAACCACCAATATCTCGTTCTGCTCGGTTAGTACCATCGGCATCGCGATATTCAAGGGATAAATTAATAAACCCGCCCTCATCGCCTAAATCAAAACCGCGATTTAAACCCATTGATACCGTATCACCATCCCCTTCTGCCGTGCTGCCCATTTGCACATAGCCTGTGGTAATGCCAGTTGAGTCATTTAATGAAAGGTTGATCACACCCGCAATTGCATCTGAACCATAACGCGCAGCGGCACCATCACGTAATACTTCAACACCATTTAATGCAGATAATGGAATGGCATTCATATCAGTACCTGCAGCCCCTGCTCCCACGGTGCCCACAAGGCCAAAAATTGATTGATTATGGCGGCGTTTTCCATTTACTAAAACCAAGGTTTGATCGGGTTGTAACCCTCGTAATGTCGCAGGGCGGAACAGATCCGAGCCATCTGATACTTGAGTGCGAGAAAAGTTAAACGAAGGTGCTGTCGCTTGCAAACTTTGGCCAAGCTCAGTAAAGCCGCCTTTATTTAATGTATCGGCATCAATTAAATCTATGGGTGAAGATGATTCTGTCACGGTACGGTTTGATACCCGAGATCCTAAAACTGATATTTGTTCAATATTTTTATCGGCTTGTATTTGCGCCTCTTGCGCCAATATTGATGGTGCAGTAAACGCGAAGCCAACGGCTACTGCGATAGAGCTAAAACGAAGTGTTGTCATGTGTGTTCGACCCTGTAATTCATCCTTGCTAGTGGATTGCAGCACTGGCAAGTTGATTTAAAATTATTGTTTGGTTCGTTATTTAAAAATTTGCACTTTAAAGTTAAATAACGCCTTGGGAACATCCTAGCAACATCTGTATATAAAAAGAAACACATTTAGCTACGACGATGGTCGAAATATGCATTTTTTATCTAAATATTTCATTAAGGCATCATTTTGATTGAAATTCAGACAAAAAAAAGCATGATTATTCAAATCATGCTTAAGTAAAATTTTATTATAGAACTTAATTATTAACCTTCCTCTTCCCAAAGAGCGAGTTTTTCATCCTCAAGCATCAACGCCATTGATGCAATCGACACAAGGCTTTCATCTAAACCAGCATATAAAACATTAAAACCACTGTTTAATGTTTCTGGCTCAGGGTGTTCTTTTAGCGCGTCTGGCCACATTGCAAAAGTAGCAAGCAGATTTAAGGTCGCTTCAAAGTTATCAATAAATAACTGCCCATCGGTATCCGCTACATTTTGCTGTTTATCAACGTTGAGTAAAAAGTTAAAGTCTTGTTGCCATACTTCTTGGTTTACTAGATAAGCGGCCAAATAGCCACTGCACCATTGCTGTAATGGTTCACTCGGTGCTTGCGCATCAGCGCTATGAGGATATATTTGCTTAAGTATATGAGTTTGCTCAACCTGTGCTTCGGTGACATTGTCCAGCACGGTGATCAACGCTTCACGTTCCTTTGAGTCATTCATCAACAGGTTATATGCTTGCTCATTGTCATCAGCGATATAATTCGCAATTACTGATTCACCATAAAACTCTGAACATGCCAATAAACCACTCATAAAACCTAAAACATGATGAGTATTTACTTGGTTTAACTCAGTATGCTGGCGCAAAAAATCTTCAAGCACCAGAATGCTTTTTTCGTTGATCATAATTTAGTCCTAATTAATTTAACGTAAGCGCTAACTGCTTTACCACACTAATGGCTTAATGGTTTAAATTCAAACAATTTTAAAAATAGTTACCTTATAACGACTTAATTACTAATTACTGGAAATAAACAATTCACCTGAGTGCCTTCATCCTCAGTACTTTTTACCTCTATAGTGCCTTGATGGTCTGTAACCATAGTATAAACCATCGACATCCCCATACCAGTGCCTGTACCGACGGGCTTAGTAGTGAAAAAAGGATTAAAAATCTGCATTTTTACCTCTTCACTCATACCACAGCCAGTATCAGAAACCGTAATACTGATTTTTTCATCTACAAAGCCTACAGATACATGGATATGCCCTTTATCATGCGAAGCCATGTCACAGGCTTGTTTGGCATTAATTAGAAGATTTACCATCACTTGATTTATACTCGCCAAATTACACCAGGTAAGCGGTAAAGGCCGGATATCTGTGCTCACTTTGCAGCTACTCAACTGGTTTTTTAATAATTTAAGCGCATTTTTAACACTGTCACTCATATCCGCGAGCTGCTTTTCGTTATTACTAGGACGGGCAAAGTTAAGTAAGTTACGCACAATTGTATTAATTCGTCGCAGGCCCTCGCTGCTGTCCGCTATTAATTCTTGAACATCCTCACGTATCTGACTAAATGACTGCGGTGTTTGTATTTGTATTAGTGCTGTTTTAAGTTCAGTTTCAGTGAGTTCACCCGCTATAAACTCATGATTTAATTTAAGTAGCTTATCTAAGACTAAACGGGTGCCTTGTAAGCACTCAATATTACTCATTGCATAGGCTAGCGGGTTGTTTATTTCATGGGCGATGCCAGCAGATAGAGTCCCTAATGTGGCCATTTTTTCTGCTTGAATAAATAGCTGCTGTTGATGCTCTAGATCAGCAACTTTTTTCACCAACTCTTGATTCAACGCGTACAAAACACGGCTTTTGTCTTCAACAAGTTGCTCCGCTTGCATTCTCGCTGAGCGCTCTCGTAAGTATGCTTGTTGGTAGTCTTCGTTATTATCAGTCATTTTTTAGCACTGATTTATAAAAAATATCTAACACACACATCTCATCGCCTCGGTGTTGACAGTTAAGATGCTCTATTTTTATTTGCATATTAAAATGCTCACCTGCACCATAAATTAAACCTTCAGCTAAAATACAGAGCCTTCTCAGTGAACGGTAATGCAGTTGAATGTGGCCTGAAGAGATCATAATGCAACTTATCGTCGGTAAATTAGCACCGTAGTGAAGCTTATTCACTTCTTTATGAATCACATTATTAATATTTAAAATTAACGCCTCAAAATGCTGATATTGACTAACGACCACTTGATAGTGCTGCATTAAATAAGTAAACAAGTGCTTGCCAAAAACGCCTAATACAACGGCAGGCTCCATATCTAGCTCTACACAAATATCAGCTACTAAAGCATTTAATTCATTATCGGGGTAATTATTTACCGATATATAGCAGCGCCCTTGTGGTGAGTGTTTAACAAGTAATGCATTCCAAAAAGCCATATTTCGATGTTTTAATACTAAACTCTCTAACGCCTGAAAAATACAACCTTTCATTAGGGGACAAATTCTGGAATCAAATCTGACAAGCCCAATTCAGCCATAGCCTCTAATTCACTCGGTGTAAAATCGATTTTCTGCTCCTCCACATACATTTTTGCCAAAAAGTGCACCGCCATTTCAATACTCGTCACCTGATTTAAATGATCTGGCAGCAACATATTTTTTGTTATTGTTGGCGTAAATCCCCATAAATTAAGAATATATGCTGACACCAACTCTTGGTTTAAGAAGTGTGATTCACTAAACCCCTTTGCAAATACAGTCAATGCCATAGCACCAATGCCACTTAATAAGCCCAATATAAAAACAGTATCTTTTTGTTTCGCGGTTAAACCTAATTTAATGGCAAATTTACGGGCTTGATTTGCTTTAGCAAAAGCATCTAAGGTAATTTTAGCTAGTAGCTGCTCAGCTAATTGGTGTTGATAATGGTTATGTGCTTCAGTATGAATAACCAAAGCATGGCAAGCGGTAGTACCAATTCTTGCCAATGCCAGTTTAAGGTTAACGGTCTCACTAGAAAAACCTAAAAAAGCAGAATTAGCTGTTTGAATCACTCTGCCGCTTAAAACAGGGTCATTGGAAATTAACTCGGCAATAATAGGAATTTCAACAGGGTTCGCTGCAAACGCCTCCATAATTGCTGTTATTTGCTGGCGCATAACTGGCAAGTTTTTCATTTTACCAAGCAGCATTTTTGCTGGTGTATCAATCGGCAATGCTTTGACTTGCGCTGTACAATTTATTACATGTCTTAAATCTGCATGACTATATGGTTTAGCTAAACAAAAATGTATATTGTCATCCAGCTGCCAATTCAACTCTTTTGACGTCACACCTTTTAATAAGCAACGAACAGTCAATGGACTCTGCTGTTGTAAAAAAACGAGCAATGCATGTGTGAATTGTTCATTTTCAACACTTACACTAATAAATGCGACATCAAAATATTTCTCTTTAAATAGTTGCTCATCCAGTTGTTGTTCGCTTATGAGAGTAATCTGCATTGATGAATCAACATTTTGTAATGCTTTACGCAACGCCCTTTGTAATAAAGGGTCGCTTTCAACAACAACAACGGCAATACTGTTTAAGTCCTGCATCTAACTCTTATAAATGATTACTTTTTATAAAATTAGCACACTTTAATTTTTTTTCACGTTTATAAAAACGTTTTCACGCGCTATGTTTAAATAATAGTCTGGAGGTTTATGTGGATAATTCAGCAATTCAAATATTATGTGTAGACGATGACGAAATAGTGCTTCGGGCGCTATCACGACTACTCAAAAGTCAGCATTACAGTGTTCTAACCTTCTCGGAGCCAATAATGGCACTAAAACAAGTTGAACAACACGAGTTTGCCGTCATTATTAGTGATATGCGTATGCCACTAATGAACGGCGCTGAATTTTTTCATCAAGCAAAAACTCTATCACCTGACTCTCAACGAATTTTAGTTACCGGCTTTGCTGACATAGACACCACCCTAGACGCCATTAACAAAGGCCAAATACATGGCTTTATACAAAAGCCTTGGCAAAATAACCTATTATTAAGCACAATTAGTGACAGTGTCGAAAAGTACCAATTAAAAAAGCAAAATCAGCAATTGCAGCTAAAAGTAACCAAGCAGAACAAAGAACTAAAAGAGCTCAATAACTCTTTAGAGCAGCGTGTTGAAAAACGTACCAAACAAATAAAACAAGTACTTAAACAGTTAGAAATTGCTAATGCACATGAAGTAAACGAGCATAGAAGCACTGTAGAGCTGCTATACAACTTTATTAATGCCAATCCCTACCTTGATGGCAATAAAGCACAGAATATTGCCAATACGTGTACCCAAATAGCTAAAGAATTGAATCTACCAGATAAAAATGTCGAAATGGCTTCCATGGCAGGCTACTTAGCGCAAATTGGCTTATTAGCTATGGATCCTGAACTATATAAAAAATCAGTTCATGAACTAAATGAGCAACAAAGAAAAACATTTTACACTCATCCAAGTACCGCCCAGTTAATGCTCATGCCAGCGACCCACTTACACGATGTTTCAGAGGCAATTTACCATCAGTATGAACACTACAACGGCAACGGTATACCAAAAGGCATTAAGGGCAATGAGATCCCATTAAGTGCGATGATTTTGGCGATTTCACGTGATTACTGGGATCACTATGAACACAGTCATTTAGAGAAAAACCAACGCCATCAATACGCGCTTGAGTGTGTAGTAAGATACAGCGGTAATTATTATCACCCTAGAATAGTTGCCGCGCTGCAGCAGTGTCATACCAATTTCATTAAGCAACAGGCTCAAGTAGGCTCAATGCAAATAATCAACGCGCAAAAACTTAAACCTAATATGTTGCTAGGTCATGCACTGCATAGCCATGCTGGCATTATGCTACTACCCAAAGGGCATAAGTTCAGCACTAAATCAATTGAGAAACTACAGCAATTAGAAGCTAAAAAACCGACCCCCTTTAGGATCATGATCAAATCAATGTGATTTAGTGATCTTAATTAGTCTTTCATTCGTTATAATACCCTTATAAAATTAAAGGAATTTATTCCTCATTGACTCAATTTTGCTTGAAGGAGCAGTGCGTGTCACGATTTTCAGCTATTACTGATAACCCACATGATGAACGTTTTAATCAAAAAACAGGCATTCTGTTGACCAACTTAGGCAGCCCGGATGCGCCAACGGCAAGTGCCTTGCGTACTTATTTACGTGAATTTTTATCTGATCCACGCATCGTTGAAATACCACGCCTAATTTGGATGATCATTCTACACGGTATTATTTTACGTGTGAGACCCAAGCGTTCAGCTAAACTCTATGAAAGTATTTGGACTGAAAATGGCTCACCATTAACTCATATCACTTCCCTGCAACGAGACAAACTCGATGCTTTTATAAAAAGCCAAGGTTATACCGATACCGAAGTTGTTATGGCAATGCGTTATGGTAACCCATCGATTGAAGCTGGTTTAGAACAGTTAAGAGACAAAGGCCTTACCCGTATTGTTATCATGCCGTTGTACCCACAATACTCAAGCCCCACTACAGGCTCAACTTTCGATGCTGTATCAAAAGTATTACGTAAATGGCGCTGGGTACCTGAACTGCATTTTATTAATGGTTACCACAAAAATGAGTCATACATTGAATCATTAGCCAATAGCATAAGTGAAGACTTACAAACACACGGAACCCCACAAAAACTTGTTTTTTCATACCATGGTATGCCAAAACGCTTTTTGGAAAGTGGTGATCCCTATTATTGTTTATGTATGCAAACCACCCGCCTTGTAGTCGAAAAACTAGGCCTTAATAAAGATTTAGTTATCAGCACCTTTCAAAGTCGTTTTGGTAAAGCTGAATGGCTAAAGCCCTATACTGACGCAACACTTGAAGCCCTACCAAGCGAAGGCATTAAAGATATTGCAATAATCAGCCCAGCCTTCAGCGCCGATTGTTTAGAAACACTTGAGGAGCTCGAAAGTGAAAACCGCGAAATATTCGAACATGCCGGCGGCGAAAAGTACCGTTACATTGCAGCATTAAATGACCGAGACGATCATATCAATGCCATCTTCGATGTTATAAAACCAATGCTGTAGGCTAGAGTTTTATATTCCCGCGCAGCGCTTTGGTTTGACCATGTTTGGTTTTTTTATCCATGCGTTTGCGCTGAGAGCTGCGGCTAGGCTTGGTTGCACGCCGCGATTTTTGTACCTTTGTTGCACCAACAATCAACTCCTTCAAGCGCCCTAAAGCATCTTCTCTATTAAGTTCTTGCGTTCGGTGGCTTTGTGCTTTGAGTACAATGACACCGTCTTTAGTGATGCGACTATCATTAAGTTTTAACAAGCGTTCTTTATAAAAATCTGGTAACTTAGAGCGCTTTATATCAAAACGAAGATGGATTGCACTAGCCACTTTATTAACGTTTTGTCCACCAGCACCTTGGGAACGAATAGCGGTTAATTCGACTTCCCATTCATCGATCGTTACGGTATTTGAAATAATTAACATTAGGTTCAGCTAGTTTTGTTCAAAATTAGATTGTAACATTTGTTATTAAATCAGCCTATGCATTGGCAAATTATTGATTTTTACACTTCAATTTAACAGAAATATTTAATAAGGAATTTCAACATGAAAAAATTACTAGCTGCAATTGGGTTAATGGCAATGAGCTTTTCTAGCTTAGCACAGGATATTACTGAAAATGATTTACAAAGTTACATCAAAGCACTTCCTGCTGTTGTTGACTGGTCACAAGATCAAAGCGCATTAAATAGCCTTGATTTAGGTAGTATGCTAGGTGGCTCAGAAGCGGGATCAGGTGCGATGGCACTAAGCGCGCTAGGTATGATCAAAGATAATGATTTATACAAAGAGTTTGCTGCTCTGACCAATCAATATGGTTTTACGCCAGAGCAACTAATTTCTGTGGGCTCTGAAGTGTCAATGGCTTACCTTGAAAACATCAAAGGTAATTTATCGCCAGAAAACAAAGAAAAAGTGAATCAACTTATGGGCGGCTTACAAAGCCTGAGCGGCTCTCAAGATAAAAGTGCAACCTCTATGTTAGGTAGCTTAGGTAAGACAGCAAGTGCTGCTGATGCGCCTCAAGTAAGTTCAAACAACTTAGAACTTGTACAAGAATACATGCCACAGCTACAAAAGCTGTTTGCAATGGTGCAATAATTTAAAATCACACTTTTTAAAAGCGACTTTCGGGTCGCTTTTTTATTGCTTGTTATAAACACCTCTTTATACTAAAGCCATTGTGGTACTAACTTTAGCCGTTTTATGTCATTGAATACCCTGCCAAGAGTCCAAACTAAAGATCAACAAAAACAACTCTGCGTGCTACTGGCACAGCTTTTGAGTGCATCATCTTATGGCTATCAAAATTCAACACAGCAAATAGCACAGCGAGTTTATCGCCACCTAAAACCTGGCTACTCATTCTCAAAATCAGATGTAACTAGTTACACTGAGCTATTAGAACAGATGGGGTTACTGTACAAGCTCCCTTACGGCCCACACTATAAAGTATCCGTTGATGCGGTTAGTTATATAGTTATCAACTTACTTGAACAGCTCAAAGACTTAATTCGCCCAATTTTGATTGAAATTAGCAACGTCTACCATCAACAAGACCGAGCGCTTAATTTTATTACCGTATTGCTGCATCACTACGACAATGTAGATAGGGGTTTTGCTAACAGACCAATCAATGCAAGCCAAGAGTTAGACGACCATTTTTTAAATTTAATTGCTCAATCACTCTACGCACAACAACTTTGGCAAGTACTCCCTAAGCAGTGGCAACAAGAGTGCTTGGCGTATTTTATTCGTGGTCAATTTTTTAATTTAACAGTCCAACCTGGGTGGCCTGAGTTAGTAAAATCCTCGCCTTTGCTCGAGCGGGATTTTCGACTTTATTACAATGAAAACTTGGGCGTTTTATTACAAAAGCACAAGTTTGATCAGTTACTTAAAGATAAAACCGACTGGCTGCTAGGCTACTTTTTAGAAGCAAATAATACCGCGATAAATGGCAGTTGCCCTGATGTTGCCATCATGCAATACAAAAGCGCACTGACTCGTTTTAGAAAGTCATTTGGTAAAGGTCGTTATCCAAGCGAAATCACCGGTTTATTGTATACGTTAAGCTTATTTACGAGCGGCGAACCTGCCGACTTAAAGCAGCTCGAAACATGTAAAAAGTGGTATCACAAACATTTGGGCGAGCACAGTTATACCAGTATCGCACTCGACTACTTACTCGATAGTGATCCCATAGCACAGTTTCAAAGCTACCGACTGGTTAAGCGGCTTGAGAATTTAATTGCTAACCCAAGCGCCATTGCTGCGTTATTTTGCTTTTTAATAGCACTGGTGAAATACGCAGAAGATGAACAAATTAATGAATTGAGATCGCAACCAACATTGCTTAAGCAATTGCTCGACGCCACCGCACTTCATCAACATTGGCTTGGTGAACAATGTATGCACTTAGCGAACTGGTTAAATGATGACACTCCATTGCCTACTACAGGTATTTTGCAGCACTTTAAACGCGTACCGCAGTGGCAACGTTGGCTCGAAGAGGTAAGCCAAATAGAGCAGCCACAAACATCTCAGCGGGTAATTTGGCAACTTGATACGACCCATCTCGACCTGCCGTTAATACAAGCAAAAGTGCAACAACTCAATGCCAAAGGTGAGTGGACTAAAGGCCGTAAGGTTGCCGTGCACGACCTAGATGCAAGCCAATATAATGCGGCGCTAACAGCAGCCGATAAAAGCCTCGTACAGGTTCTTTATAATCACGCAGGGTTTGGCTATAAAGAGGTTCAAGCAACGGCAGCTGTATTGCATACGTTAATCGACTATCCCAATTTAGAAGATCACCGAGGCGAGCCACTCACCTTAATAAAAGGTGAGTTTGTTATTGAAATAGCCAAAAATAAGAACGATTGCTACAAGCTAGTATTACAACCCAGTATTGATGATTTTGACGGTGACTTTTTACTCACTCACAGCCATGGCCATACGTATCAAGTATTTGCTGTTGATGAAAAACAACGAAAATTACAACACTTATTTGATCAACAACCCAATAACCTTACACAAGAGCGACTACCACAGCTCAATGCGGCACTAAAAACGTTAGCAAACGAGCACCACATAAGTAGCCAACGCAGCGAATTTGCAGAAGTAAATAACGTACGCCTAGGCGACTTTGAATTTAGTGCTGTGATCAAACTGACTCAACTAGGTATTGACGTTAACTTTTATGTCATGCCCTACACGGTAGATGGCCCATGGTTAGAGCCCGGTGAAGGTGCAACCAACTTAGTCTATAACGACGACACTGATAGCAACAGTGTTGTGATCAAGCGCGATCTAAAAGCTGAAACCCGCCATTTTAAAAAATTACTAAAAAAGCTCAATGGTGTATTTGTAGAGAAAACTCATCAACTCAACTCATCGCTGCAACAATTTTTTATCCCACAAGATATAAGCCAAGCAATCGAAACACTCGAAGAGGCAAACAAAAACAAAGCGCTCATACTAAGCTGGGACGAAAACAGCCAAGGTATGAAACTTGCGAGCAGTAAACACCTGTCACTTAACTTAAACGACGATAATGATTGGCTAAGTATCAGTGGTGATATCTCCCTGCCAAGTGGTGATATTTATGCACTACAAACTCTACTAAAAGCCCCGCGCCGTGGCAGTATTATTAGTTTAGATGAAGACAAATCGTTAGTCCTAGATCAACGTTTAACTAACTTACTTAACCGCCTAGAAGGCATGCAACAAGATAGTGAAGAGTCTGAGCAACTTCGGATAGCCAATGCTCGAGCTTTGCCACTTTATCAAACGGTTGCTGATTTGGGCGATGTGACCTTTGGTGAAAGCTGGCAACAGCGTCTAGCCAAATTTAACCAAACCATTGAGCCGACCATCCCTGCTCATTTAGTTAATACACTACGTGACTATCAAATAGTCGGGGTTAAATGGTTAATGCAATTAGCAAATTGGGGCTTAAATGCCTGTTTGGCTGATGACATGGGACTGGGTAAAACCTTGCAAACGCTCACTGCATTGCAAATTCGCAGCAGCCTAGGTGCCAGCCTAGTCATTGCGCCAAAATCGGTGTGTCATAACTGGGTCGTTGAAGCACAACGCTTTGCTCCTACATTAAACATAAAAACCATTGATAACGCCGGTATGTGTGATGAAATACTTAATAGTGCAACAACCCATGATTTAGTTATTGTCAGCTATGGGCTATTACCTCTAATTGGTGAGCAATTAGCGAGTCACGAATTTGCAAATATTGTGCTCGATGAAGCACAAGCCATTAAAAATCCACTGAGCTTAAGAGCCAAAGCCGCCTTTGCTTTAAATGGTCAGTTTAAAGTTGCGCTCTCAGGCACGCCAATTGAAAATCACTTAGGGGAACTCTGGAGCCTGTTTAACTTTTTAATGCCTGGCTTTTTACACACCCTACCCGTATTTAAAAAACGTTTTAGTAATGCCGACAAAAACCAGCAACAGGCCGATACCTTAAAAACCTTGATCGCCCCATTTATATTGCGTCGTAATAAGCAAACGGTACTCACTGAATTACCTGAAAAAACAGAAATAAATCTAACCTTTGCGCTTAGTGATAAAGAGCAAGCCTTATACCAAGCAACTCGCTTAAATGCACTTGAGCAGGCCAATCAAGAAGACAGCCAATACATCACCATTTTGGCATCACTAACCAAACTACGCCGCGCATGTATTGCCCCACAGCTATTACTTGAAAACAGTAAAATGCCTTCAAGTAAACTTGATACCGCAGAGGCAATAATCGAAGAGCTGCTAGAGAATAATCACCAAGCGCTTATTTTTAGTCAGTTTGTCGATGTGTTAAAACTGGTAGAACAACGCCTGCAAAAACGCGGCATTGATTACTGTTATCTCGATGGCAGCATGAGCACCAACAAGCGTAAGCAGCAAGTTGAAAAGTTTCAAGCAGGTGATGCGCCGCTATTTTTAATTAGCTTAAAAGCTGGCGGAACGGGCCTAAACTTAACCGCTGCAGATTACGTATTACACCTAGATCCATGGTGGAACCCCGCGGTTGAGCAACAAGCCTCAGACAGAGCACATAGATTAGGGCAAACGCGCCCCGTTACTGTATATCGTCTGATCGCACAAAACACCATAGAAGAAAAGATTCTGCAATTACACGAGCACAAACAAGCGCTGGCCGATAAAGTACTCTCTGGCAGTGGAGATGCAGGGCAATTGTCAAAAGACCAACTACTTGCGTTATTACAGCATCAATAACCGTAAAAAAGGCTTTATTGATGCTCAAGCGTTGTCTTAAACGCGCTAGGATCTTCTAAACTTGCCATCATCGTTGGCGTTGGTAGGCAAGTTTTTTGCACAAAATGAAGTACTTCGGGCTGCGGATCAGAAAATAAAATATCAAGAGCTAAACGCTCTTTACCATATAAACCACGGTGGATCATATTAGCCGAAAAAATAAGTAAGTCGCCGGCTTTCATTGCTATTTTATGGCCCGACGCTAAATCATCGCTCGACTTATGCGGCTCACACGCTAAGCGGGTATCCAACTCAACTTGTGTATCCCAGCGTCGGTGTGTGCCTGGCACCAGCTCTATTCCAGGCTCATCTTCAAGTGCAACACGACAATGCAGCACCTCTGGGCCTGTTAACGCCGCTTGTTGTTCGCTTAAATCTAAATGATATTGCATATCACGGTGCCAATAATTAGCCTGCTTTGGGTTCACTGGATTAAAAAATAACTGCGTATTAATAAACGCTGTACCAGATAAAATAGAATCAACTTGAGCCATTAATTTATGACTGGCAATAAACTTAAAAAGCACTAAACGCTGAGCATCATCTAAATAGGTATTGGCCGTTAAATAAGCGCTATTCACCGCTTTACTATTATAAAACTGCTGATTATCGGCTATCCACTGCTGATGAAAACAATCTATGACTTCACGTATTTGGCAAAGCTCCGCAGCACTATAAAACTCCGGCACATGAAAATAACCGGTTTGCTCAAATTGTGTGTTGATCATCAATTACTCTTCCTCATCTGCTAATACAGTTGCAACCCGCTGCGCTAATGCTGGTAATACATCAGTTTCAAACCAAGGGTTTTTACTCAACCAAATATTATTACGTGGACTCGGATGAGGTAGTGGAAGTATAGCAGGCCAGTAGTCACGCCACGATTTTACTAACTCAGTTAACGGTTTATTTTTACTTTGTGGTATATGGTAGACCTGTGCATATTTGCCTACCACGAGCGTTAACTCTATGTTTGGCAATGCATTTAATAACTGTTCTCGCCACGCTGGGGCACACTCTTTACGCGGTGGTAAATCACCTGATTTTCCTTTGCCGGGGTAGCAAAAGCCCATGGGTAAAATAGCTATTTTGCGCTCATCGTAAAACACTTGCTCAGTTAAGCCTAACCAGTCTCGCAGCCGCTTACCGCTGGCATCATCAAACGGTTTACCACTTTGATGAACCTTCAGCCCGGGTGCTTGCCCTGCAATTAAAATGCGAGCATTGGGGTTAAACTGAATAACCGGGCGGGCTCCTAAAGGTAAATGTGGCTCACAGATCACACATTTACTAACTTGCTGTGCTAAATCATGCTGATTCACTATTTTGCCCAATTCGCCACAATACTCCCGATGGGTCATAAATTACAAAATCGGTCATATTCCAAGGCTGTACGCAGGGCTCACTCAGTTCTACTTGGTATTTATCTGCCAACCCCTGCACGGTTAAATGTTGATGCCAAGCAGTCACATCTTCAATTAAAAGGTGCATCATAAAATTATCAGCATGTGCTTTGTTATAAAATTTTTGTAGTAAGAAGCTACAATCACCATGATAAAAGTAAGTCATATCAGCACTTTGCCAGGCAAGCTCAAAACCCATATCAGTATAAAACTCACAACTGCGCGCAAAGTCTTTTGCTGGCACAAACGCTTTTATTTCTTCACATGTTAAATTGGCCAATCAACGCCTCATCTTAGTTAGTAAAATAACGATCTAAATAATTCAATATGTTCAGACCACTGCACATTCATTATCGCTAGGCTCGCATCAATCTAGCCCCCCTTCCAAGCCTAGCTTGTTTTTCAGCCAGCGCCAGAGCACTTTGTACTACGTGCTTTTGGTTTATCTTTTGTCACTAAATAACACATTAACGAACCAAACGTAACCAATGCGACCCCCTGCCAAAACGATACTGGTAACGTGATAGTCAAATAAAACGATGAAAAAATTGCAGAAAACACCGGAATGAAATACGACAATGTTCCTAATAAAATCAAATTCCCGCCCATAAGAGCTTGATTCCATAATGCATAACCGGCTCCCATCACAATACCAGCAAGTAACAGTGTAAAAGTAGAATCAACTGAAAACTCAAAGCCCGTCTCACCACTTAGGGCATATTTAACCCATAAAGCGACGGCTGTAGCTATAAAGAACAAGGTAATTGCATTTTTACCATTACTCAACTGCTTGGTAGTTAGGCAATAAAGAGCCCAAATAAACGCAGCTGAAAAAGCCATAAAATAAGTCGCCGGGTTCTCGGTCATATTTGTAGCTAATACACTAAGAGACAAGCCGCTGTCTCCTGCAATACACCAAGCAACTCCCATAAAAGCAATCGCCACGCTAGGGTAAACCAACCGATTTACTTTTTTCTTACTCAGCATAACGCTTAGTAATATAGTAATTGCAGGCCAGAGATAATTAATTACAGCCATTTCCATTGCTTGATGACGGCTAGTAGACATACCTAAAGATAAAGCTAAACAAATTTCATATAAAACAAATAGTGAACCACCAATTATTAAATAACGTTTAGGGAAGTCGCTGAGTTTCGGCAACCCCATTACCAAAGTTAAAAATAGTGCACTAATGGTATACATCATCGCAGCCCCACCTATAGGGCCAAATAACTCTGAAACATCTCGGATCAAAGCAACAATACAACTCCACAGTATTATTGCAGCCACACCAAAAAGTGTGTATTTGTTCTCACTCAAAAAAGCCATTAAATCTCTTGTTATATAAATAAATTGCACACCCGCAAAGTAACAGTGATTATAATATTAAACAATAACATACATGGAATTTATGGCATCAAGCGACAGGCTTAACGCCTTTAGCTGTGATTGTTTTAAAGCCTATTTCACCACCGAGAACACAGATGCGCTGCACTACACCGAGAAGAAAGGTTATGGCTTCGTGCGGTGGGCGACGAGCTGCGGGCTACGAATCACAGCTTAATATTCCACGTAGGAACAAGCTTTAGCTGTGATTGTTTTAAAACCAAATTTACCACCGAGCACACAGAGGCGCTGCGCTACACCGAGAAGAAAAGTTATGGCTTCGTGCGGTGGGCGACGAGCTACGGGGGTCGAATCACAGCTTAATATCCCACGTAGGAACAAGCTTTAGCTGTGATTGTTTTAAACCAAATTTACCACCGAGGGCACCGAGACGCTTCGCTACACAGGTTTGAGCTACGAGCGACGGGCTGCGGGCTACGAATCACAGCTTAATATTCCACGTAGGAACAAGCTTTAGCTGTGATTGCTTTAAAACCAAATTTACCACCGAGGGCACCGAGACGCTTCGCTATACAGAGAAGACAAAAAAGTCACGGGGTTTGAGCTACGAGCGACGGGCTACGAATTAACCCTAGCACCTAGTCACTTCCCTAAAACCTAGCGTCTTTTACTTACAATGAAGAAGCCTAAATAAACGCTTTCATACTTGGTAACAGCTCAACCTGCTCATCCAGTTCGACAGCTGCTTTTTTAATAATATTAATACATAAACCAATGTGTTCTAGTTCACTATTAGACAAGTTATTTGCAATAGCAGTCGTTTTGGCCATATTTATTGCCCCTAATACGGATTGAATTGTTTGACTCATCAGTAGCTGCATACGCGCAAGAGAAATATCAAACTCATCAGCAAAATCAGCTAACATATAAGCCGTTATTTCATTACTAAAATTACCCGCGCCTTGTGAATTATAGTCACCTAGCGACATTGCATAATTCCTTGAAATAGCTGACTGTGAACCACTTTTTGCACAATCAATGCTCGTCTGTTCGATAATCGCTTCAATGTTTACCAAATCGTAAAACGGTGTGAGCTCTAAACCATTTTTACCAACAAAAAAACTAATATTTTTACCGTGAGCATCATAATTACGCACTAAAATATTAAATGTCATCCAACGAATAAGTTGCGCCTGATACGCTTGCTCATTCGCTGGTTCAATATTAAACAGCTTAGGAAAAGAAACACCATCTCGAATATAAATACCATCACCTTCATCACCGTGCTGACGCTCGTATTTGTAAGAAGGCGGCAAATTAGTCGCTTGGCACCCATCAATAACATGACGACGTAAAACTCGGTTTTGCTCTTTAACAACACGCCTATCAAAACGATCGATAACAAAGGCCCGAATTTCACCATAGCTACGCAATTCAACATCAGGCACATCAAGTCCTGCGCCTTTTGCCAATAACATAGTAAATAGTTCATTCACTGCAATAAAAGGCGCAGCACCCGTTTCAAATTTAAAGATTTTATTAGAGCATAGCTGGCCTTCACCAAACCCTAATCTTCCATCTATTTCGAGTAGATTAAGCTTATCTTGAACCCCAGCAACAGAGAGTCTCGTTCGTCCATCCCACAGTGTAATAGCCTCGCCTGCTTGCTTAAAACGGCTAAGCTTTTGACTTAACTCCTCATTAGTTATTTCGCGAAAAGAGGTTTGCTTTACAGCACTATTACTTGCCTTAAACGACAAAGCACCTGACGTCTCTTCCCCAATTACCTTTATTAAACCAAAAGTATTATTCTTCGAAATGGTCGTGCTACTAATGATCTCTTCAAGCCCTTTTCCTTCAGGTAATAAATTTTGTAGGTAATTGCGCACTGCACGAGAGTCAAAATCGCCATTGAGTGGCAAGTGTGGTGAAACTGCAAAACCCTCGTTGACCCAATTAGCCTCATAAGTAAATGAAATTTCACTTTCAGAGCCTACTGCTAATGTAATCTCAGCCACCTTTTGTGATTGACCAATAAACACATCTAAGCGGTTGGTATTAGTACCACTGTTCATCGCTCACCTCTTCATTGCTGTGAGTTATATCATCGCTAACAAGGCTAAACGACAACCCTAAGTATTCCATCACTTTAAGTACATTATGCAGTTGAACAGTTACATCGCCTTTTTCTATTTTGATTAGTGTAGGCTTAGAAATAGCAAGTGCTTGTGATACATCCATTAATGTCAACTTCATTCCTGTTCGTTTTGCTGTTATGGCTTTAGCCAGTTGCACGGGCGAAAATGGCTTAGAAAGCTCAGGCATTTCAGTACGTTTAACAACTCTTCCGAGTGTTTTTTTGCCAAGTGTATCACTCATATTTGGTCAACTATAATTTACTTATACAACTGATTTTAGGACACCTAAAGCAAAAGTCAACAATACTTTACTTTTAGACTGAAGAATAAATCAATCATCCATAAGAAAGTTATATTTTACTTATGGTGAGTTAAAGTTTAATTAAACCCCATAAGTAAATTTAAATTTACTAGATAAAAATAAAGCTGGGGAGTTGAAATAGCGACGAGCCGCGAGCTATGGGCTACGAGCTGCGGAATAATCCTGGCATTTCCTTATAGGTCGTCATTTATGGCGACAATGTCTAATGTTGAAAATTGACGCGCTAAAGCACGACCTACATTAGCGCCCTTGTGTTTTTCCTCATCAGCGCAGCGCCTCTTTACCTCTTTGTGAATAAATCACTTAAAACCATTTTGCACGAAGAGAAGTGAATGAGGGTAAATGAGAAGGCAAAAACTACGGGGTTTGAGCCACGGCTTAATATTCCACGTAGGAACAAGCTTTAGCTGTGATTGTTTTAAAACCAAATTTACCACCGAGAGAACCGAGACGCTTCGCTACACAGAGAAAAAAAAGTCACGGGGTTTGATCGACAAGCTACGGATTAACCTAGGCCCTAGTCACTTCCCTAGAACCTTTATACCTTCACCCCGTAGGCGTTAAGCTTGCTGACGCTTTTTTCTAGAACCTAGTTCCTACTCACTTTTTACTAATCTTTAAACCAGCGATAAAACCCAAACACACCAATAAGTGCTAAACAGCCAACAACCACTAACTGCCAAACTTTCTGGCTAGACACTTCCTCTTCATTAACTGTGGACGTCAAACGAGTTTGCGCTTTTGACACCGGGGTTAATGTCATCGAATGAGTAATTGATGGAGTTTCTGCTGATTTTATTTGCGACTTTACAACCCCAGAATTATTCATACGGTTACTGACTTTATTAGATGGCTGCCACTGCGCTTCAAACCTAGCTCGCTGCTCAGCTCGATTTTCACTACACCAAACAAAGTCAGTTTTCTGCATGTCTTTAGTTCTACAACGCTCAGGATGCTGGTAAAACTCGTTCCATTGCAAACGCTTACTATCACTGTCGTATGTTTTACTGTAAACCGTGAAGTCATACACCTTTTTATTTAATAAATCATTTGCCGACGAACGCATGTAAGTTCGCGAACCCGAACGGCTGCTCGTCTTCGTTGGGCTTTTACAATGACGGCCTAACTGCTCAAATAATGCAGTAGAGCGCTTACGCAAACGCTCCCCGAGAGCTGCGGTATAACTCGACCTCATTCGCTCTCTGATGTTTTCTCGTTCAGCTTCAATGCGGTCACAATGCGCTTGTGAGTATTGTTCAGCAGCCAATGTACCACTACTTAAAATCAAGCTGATAGCTAATAAAATCCTTTTAATCATATCTATATCGCTGTAGCTAAATTAGGGTTATCGTACCATTTTTTATACTAACGGCAAGGTTTTCAATCAAAGAAGCCGATGCTTATTATTTGCCTCATGCAATGAAGCGAATAATAGCTTTAATTGCCTCATTCTGGACTTTGCGTGTATCAAGCTGCGGGCTACTGATTAACCCTAGCCCCTAGTCACGTCCCAAGAACCTAGCGCCTTTTACCACCGTAGGCGTTAAGCTTGCTGGCGCGAAAAGCGCTTTCATCTGTACCCATTTATTTAGTATGATTTATATTTAATAGTAAAGAGAATAACGACATGGGTTAAAAACCCTTGTTGATTAAGTTTCCAATATCTATAGAAAGGCATCATTACATGAATGTAAATACAGATTTAATAGGCGTAATTTCTGCACCAACGGGAGCCGCTTCGCTTGTAAAGCGTAAACTTAATAAAAAAGGCATAAACTCAAGCGCCGCTGCCCATAGATTGGGGGTTAATCCATCAACACTAAGTCGTTTTTTTAATGGTTCTGACTTAAGCATTAGCTTAGCGGCTAAATTGAGCCACCACTTTGACTTTGATGTAGAAACACTCTTCAACTTAGAAGCTCAAAAAAAAGTACATGCCGCAAGAAAATTAAACATCGATTAAAATTGCACGACTCAAAAAGCGTGAAGTAGCCGGGACTTCCCTGTAACCAAAAACGCTTTTTAACACAACTAAGGCAAAATTTGTCGATATACCAAGAGTTATGTATATTAAATTTATACTTAGTTTGAGTGACTTAAATGGCTAATCAAGATCAAAAAGGTAAATGGCTGTCGAGTAAAGAGGCTATGGCGCATCTCAGAATAACTGGCTGTGAGCTTATGCATCGCCGCGAGCGTGGCGAGCTTAAGTTTGAAAAGCGCGGTCGCGCGTATTTTTATTATATAGAAAGCAAGGGTGAATAAGTGATATTTCAAGATATCGTATTAGAGATGCAAACTAATGGGCAAAGTATTTCTACTCCACAAGGCTTCCAGCAATACGTTAACGCACATAATATAAAAGCAAATACCGCAGCTTCAATATCTATAGACTCAATCAAAAAACTGCCTAAGATTTTAAAAGACCAAAATACGATGGTGTTAAGGCTAGGTTCTCGCCCAAGAGATAATCAAACTTATTTTTCGCTTGTTAAAGCAAATAATGTGAGCGCTTTCTTCTTTGATGACTTATCACTATTTGGTCAATTACAGCCAGAATTATTTTTACCGAATGTATCAATAAGAAGTTTATTTGCCTTTCAACTATTACCAAAAGTGACTGAGACATCAGTTGTAAACCTAGCTATAGCATCTGGATTAATGGCTGAAGCGCTTAATCTCGAAGATGATAAAACAATAGTTGTGCCAGCAACAGGGCAAAGTACATTCACGTTTAACTTTAAGCCTCTCGCTAGCGAAAGCGCCACTCTTGAGCATATAAATGGCCAAGTTGAAATCGATGCTGTATTTGTTGCTAAGCGAAATGGTAAAGAACACTTATTTGTGATTGAAGCTAAGCATGGCGATAAATTTGACTCTTTAGCCAAACATAAATTGCTTTACCCAAGCTTGAGCCTTTTAGAAAAGCTACCTTCTTCGATGCCAATAGTGCCTGTTTATCTGCGGAGTATAAAAACGGCCAAAGGTATTGATTTTTATATCGCTGAATGCCCGTGCATTGTAAATCAACAAGATGAGTTATATAGTTTGGATACACTCAGCCCCTGTAAAGTGCAGGCACTTCACTTAGCAAATTATTAAGTTATGAACGCAGAGCAATTTAAACAACTTGTAAAAAAAGTAAAAATAGCAAAAAAGCTACCTGATGCCATTTATTTTCACAAAGATGCATTTACCGATGCCCCTGCTGAATTAGTCAAATTTATCAAAGTTGTTGCTCAAGCTCTTAAAGTAGATGAAGCCGATTACGATCTTATAAAGCTATTTAAAAACGACTTTAGGCTCTCGCTTTTAAGTTACCCTACTTTTTATACAGATTCATACCCTGCACTCAAGCAAAGCGTAACCGTCGATCTAGCAAAGCTATCGCATAAAATAACGAAATACGATAACAGTGAAAACCCGCCGATATTGCACCGAAAAGAAACAATGGTTTCGCCAACTAATAAATATTATCAATTATTTTGTGACCTAACAGCTGAAGGGGAGCAAGCTGGGCTATACGAAAACACGCGCATGATCGGCTTTAAAGGCTCGTGGGAGCGTTTAATTACAAAAAAAGGCTATGAGCTAGTTGATGGTCGTTTATTCCGAAGCTCTGCAGTACAAAGCCCTACTGATGACAAAACAATCGACAGGCATTTAACGGCAATTGTTCGCCATGAACTTTCTGCCCCTTTAAAAACATTAGCTAAAAACGGCTTTTTAAATGGTGATTACTCTATTTTTGATTACGGGTGCGGTAGAGGTGATGATTTACGAGAGCTCGAAGCGCACGGAATAGATGCCCTAGGCTGGGATCTAAACTACCGGCCTGATGCGGACAAAGTCATTTCTGACATTGTTAATATTGGTTTTGTAATAAATGTAATAGAAGATCGAGATGAGCGAATAGAAGCGTTACTTGGCGCGTGGGAGCTTTCACAAAAGTTATTGGTTGTGTCTGCAATGTTAGGTAACGAATCGCTTGTAAGTCAATTTCAGCCTTATAAAGACGGTGTAATTACAAGCCGTAATACCTTTCAAAAATACTATACGCAAGCTGAGCTTAAAGCGTTTATAGAAATGAGTGTTGACGAAAACGCGATTGCTGTAGCTCCTGGTATTTATTACATATTTAAAGATAAGCAGCTCGAACAACACTTTTTACAAAACCGCCATAAACGTGCTTATAAATGGCAGCATCTAACAGCGCCAGAACCTGTTAATGAAGAACAGGCGCGAATTTTATTTACACAGTACCAGCAACTTTTTGAATCGTTCTGGTTAACATGCTTAACGCTTGGCCGCTGCCCAGCAAATAATGAGTTTGCGCAAAGTGACAAAATAAAAGAGGTTATCGGCTCCAATAAAAAAGCACTGCAGCTCGTTTTAAAATGGTTTGAAGAAGACGAGCTAACAACCGCTGAAACAATGCGTAAAGAAGATTTACTTCTTTACTTTGCACTTGCCATGTTTGAAAAACGAAAGCCATACACACAACAGACAGAAGATTTAAAGCGTGATATAAAGGCATTTTTCGATACATACAAAATAGCGCAGCACCAAGCCACTGAGCTGCTTTTTCAAATAGCAGATAGCGCACTAATTGAATCGCTGTGTATAGAAGCCGAAAAACTACTACCCGCAGGTAAAATCGACTTTGAAAACGGGCGACCTCACGCGCTAACACTGCATAAAGACTTTATAACCCTACTACCGCTAGTACTTCGCGTATATATTGGCGCAGCACTGCAGATGTATGGTGAGCTTGATGATATTCAGCTTATTAAAATTCATATACATTCAGGTAAGGTAACACTACTTGGTTATGAAGGGTTTTATGATTCCCCTCTACCGCAGCTCAAGGAGCGCGTTAAAATAAAAATGGCAGATCAAGATGTAGATTTTTTTGATTACATTATTGAGGAAAAGCGGCCACTACTTCTTAATAAAATTGATTATATTGATGATACGTTTGAAGATTATAAAAAACAAAAGGCGTTTAATAAACGCCTTTTGAGAGAGCTTGGTAAAGTTGATATTAAACATGGAAACACCAACCTGATTCTACTTTCGATGACATTAAAAAAAATTAATTTAACATTAAAAAATTATACCTTTTATATAATTAATAGATGAAATTTCAAAAAGATAGATTCCCGACTCAACTTTGATTTACCATTTCGATACATTTATCGATATATAGGCTAGCAATATTTTCACTCCGCTTTTGGATAAAAGAGCTATCCCATGAGTATTTATTGCCTACATCGTTGGAAAGCCATTGGCATAACCTTAGTGAAACTGGCTTTAATAAATGCTGCTTATCAATTGCATCCACAACGGTTTGACAATAATGTGAAATATAAGTTTCCTTGTCTTGGTTAGGAAAGCTAAATTGATTATCAAATGATTTTGCAAATACTTCTGCTTTCTTATATGCATCTGTCTGCACCGATGAGTTCAATACCTGTCCCAATAAAGTTAGGTTACCAATTGAATTGATAATATCCGATGAGCCATTAAACTCAGGAGGCCAAACTGATATCTTTCCATTAATACATTCTTGCGGAGCGATATGCTCTATCGTACTAGTTTCCCTTGAAAGCCAATACTCTGGTGATATAAGCCTGCTACCTTTGTTATTAGCAAGGAGTAAGCCACACTCTTCACCTTCATAAGAGGCTGGAACTGTAGAGTCTGATGCAATTAATAATGTATACCTAATCAGTGAGTTAGCTCTGCCATTATAACGAATATTTTTTACTAAATTAGTAGTAACTAAATCTTTATCTAATTTATTTATGTCAAATTGAAATGCTCTATACGCTGCAGAGTTATAACTATCTTGAAAATTAGCTAGCAAACTTACAAAGTCATTACTTTCAAATATTTGTATATCAGAATAGAAAGACTTCCAAAAAGCATCAGGGTGTATATTTCCTACCAACCTAAATATAGAAAAAAACACAGCTGAATTATTTATTACTTTTTCAAACATTTTTTTATTTTCAAGCGAAGGGTTTACTCTATACCCATGGTAAAAATGTACTAGTAGGGCATTACAAACACTATGCTTAGATTTAAGTAAAAATAAAAAGTTAAAGGCCGCTGTATTAGTGAAAACATCTCTACTATCATTGCTTAAATATAAGTTTTCTCCTCTTTTCTTATACTCACCAAAATCACTAAAGTTATAATTTAGTTTAAATGAATCAAGATATATCTGTATGCTCTCTAATCTCAAACAGAATTCATGTGCCTTTTCCGAAGTTGTCAATCCAACTAAATTATTTGCTTTAGAGTTGATAAAATTACTAAAGCCCTCAGTTATAATTTTCCTCTGCCCACCTAAATCATAAGGTGATGGGGATTGAACTGAAAAGTAATGCATTGCAATTTCGAAAAACTCATTAGTTCTAGTATTACACCTCTTTCGCTGCCCACCTATAGCATCATTCTTCTTCAACCAATCAGCAACTTTATTAAAGATTTTAAATGCTGGCATTTCATTAAATAGTTTATTTTCATTTCTAAAACATAGAGATATTCTAGGCTTAACTAAATCAAAGGCAGATAACTGCTGACCTGTTGAATTTATTTGCTGAAATATATCTAAAGATTTTTCTTCTGAAGGTGAAGAAATAATTGTTATAAAACAAAAGTCTAATAAGTACTTTGTAAATGCAGCTAATGCTATTATTTCTTGAATCACTCCTTTATTTTCTGGGGAACGTTCCATATATTCAATCAAGTCGAATTTATTAAACCCCGAGTAAACCCCTTTAAATAACTCCTTACCGACGAACTTATCACCTAAGAATTTTATAGATGATAAATTATCTAAAGTACTACTAATCTCTTCATCACAAGACTTTAAAGCATCAGCTAAGTTTCTATCAGTTGACGATGGAAAATTTCTAAGATCAAAGAAAATCTCATCTGGGCGACTCGAAGTATAATCTATAAAATCTGATAGGTATTTTGATACTGGTGACTCATAAGTATTTGAATCTGAAATACTCCACTTATCTACACCCTCTCTTATTAAAAATGGTCTAAATTTCTCCTGTCGACCATCTGTGCGAGAGAAACACGATAATAATTCGGTACAATATTCATCAATTATAACTTCCGCTAAAATCTTTGATTCACTATCACTTTCTACGTTTAGCTTTTGAATCAGTATTTCAAATTGATAAAACAAACGAGAACATAAAATAGCAAATGTTGAAGTCCTTTGTTGCCCGTCAATTAATTCGCGTACCTTATCAATGTATGTTTCATTTTGATATTCAGCTTTTTTATCACTATTTTTTGAATTGCGGACCCAATCAATAATACATCCAAGGTATGAGCTGAAATTCTCTTGCCTATGTGAATCTGTTCCAATCTCAAAACTTGTTAAACCTTTCGTTATTGAAGATAGTAAATCACTAACATTATCTCCACTCCAAGAGTAAGCTCTTTGATACTCAGGAATGTAAAAGTAAAAGTCATTTTTTAAATATGATTTAATCGATTTAGCTTCACCTTTATAAACGTCCATCTTGTCCTCTTTTAATTCTTATAATCTCGCTTCGTCTACCTGGCATATAAACTTCTACTTCATCACTTGCATAGAGCTTGAGATACGAATATAAATTTACCTGGAGATCTTTTATTTCTTGTCGGTAAGGTGCTGGATCATCAGCTAAGGCGTCATGCAACAACCTTGAGATTTGCCCAAAACCTAAGTCTCTTTTTGACTGATTTTCAGTAATTTGCTTTTTTAACCAACCGTATGCTTTTGTTTGCTTGAACAAGGTTGATGCTAATGTAAAATCATCCTTAGTGTACTCAATTTGAGCAAAGGGTAATGATGGATTGAGTTGGTATTCATTCAAACTAACGCCAGGTTTACTTAACGGAAAATCTGATACGAACAATTCTGATGTTTGTGGCAGTATCTCTTCAGGCCATACAGCAGGTAACTCTGCTTCAGGCGTATTATCAAGTTGTTCTAAAAACGCTTGCATTTTATCAAGCATACTTAGTGATAAATCAGTGGCTGATTCAACTATTTTATTAATAAATGCTTTTGATTGTTCACAGGCATTTACTCTGCTACACGACTCTAAATTACCATTATTAACTAACGCTAAACCTTTGCCCGTTAAATTAGCGCTACCATTGAAAATAGTATCGTGATCTATTTGATAAATTTTTGCGTGCAGATTTACGAGTGCTTTGACTTGGTAGCCATTATTAATACAATCTCGCAGTGCATTTAAGTCACTTGCACCCTTTGCAAAATCAATCGGTGTAAAACGACCTACCAATTGAACTTTAGGTTTGTTATTAGAAGTTAATTGACCCAACCAGCGAGTCGCTGGTTGGGTCATAAAAGCAGATATGATAGTTAAATCATTGCAACTAGGTAATAACTCCTCAAGCTGAAGTGTCAGCTCAGTATTTGAGATTAAGCTCGACATTAAAAATCATCCAACTCGTCATCTTCAGGGCCTTGCAGGAACTCACTAATGACTAAGCCCCATTCTCGACGAATAGTATTTAAATAGGCTAAACGTCGTTCGTCTGTAGTTTCATTCATCACACGGGCAAAGCCAGCTATTGTGGTTTGCATTATTTCAAGCTCATCACCACCTAGTTTGCTTACAAGCTTTTGATAGAAAACATGGTTTGTATTGAATAAAACTAATGTTAAGCCTTTACTAGTTGATACATCAAAAAATGCTTCAGAATCTCGTGCTACGTCTTCAATTAAAAAACGGTTCCCTGTAAGGATGAGTCGCTCGGCCTTTTCTTCTGCTTCTTCATCACTCATTCCACCTGCTTTTTTGAGGTGGTCAACAACATCTTCTTTCTTTAGCTGTTTTGGTGTTTCTTCTTTAGTCTTATGACCATGAGTTTCACGATGTGCAGAGCCTTGCGTTGCTTTAGATGCCGCACCTTCAGACACGGTTTTTGGCTCATCACCTTTTACGGCTTTTCCTTCAACATTTATTGTATCTAATGCTTTAGTTAAAGCTGATACATGTTTTTTAATTACTGCCACTACTTTAAGTACTTGAAGTAGTGAGTCAGAGTTTTCTTCTAAATCTCTTAAATATTCTTGCTCAGAATCAAACCCTGCTTGAGTAAAAATTGTTTTCATCTCGTAAGGAATTAAACGAATTGCATCTTGTTTGTTATTCGTTACGCCAAAGACAGCATCAAGTGTTGGTGGGAAGGATACTTCAATACCAATAAAGCGTCCTTTACTCTCTCTCAAAGCAGAAGTTAAGAATGAATCTCGTAAAACTAACTCCCTATTGGCTCGAACAATTGAAACACCGACATTTTTGCTACAATGTTTACCCCAGGTTGTACCACCTAATTTACCAACAGTGTCTTTTAAAATACGATTTGATATATTCTTTTTAACCATTGAGGTAGTAACGGTTACATCATCTCGTTTAGGCTCACCGTTTTCATCAATGTATTCAACAGAAATGACTTCTTCATCCATTTTTTCAAAAAACGCTTCTTTCTTATAGCTGCCAGGTAATTCTGGTAGTGAAGTGTTCTTTTTGAGGTACATTGGATCATTAGCTTTAAAAGTTTCTTTATCGTAAACATCAAGCCTGTCATCCGCTGATTTACGATAAGTAATGCTGTCTATTTTTATGTTGTCATCACTAATAAAGTTACGATACATTCTACCGACAAGGTGCTCGCAGTGGCGATAAATAGATTTGCCCGTTTTCCAACTTAAACGGTCAAGTTTAGACCAAATAATTAAAGTGCCAGATTCCGGTTTTTTAGTAAAAAATGCTTTCTCGTACTTAGAAGGGATTGCCTTTTCTGTAGGTATTGGGACTTCTTCCAGCGCACCACTTTTCATTTCATCAACATCTAAGTAAGTATGGTGAGGCTCCCCACCGGCCTGCCAACTCCATACATCAACACGTTTACACTGTGAGATAGAGGAATTTGGTAATCCCATACCAAATTTACCCATACCGCCTGTATCTTTACGATGTGTTCCACCACCAAATTGCATAGCAACTCGCAGCGTCTCAATATCCATACCCACGCCATTATCCCAAAGGGAAATTTCTGATACGGTATAATTTTTACGGGCTTTTAGTTGCTCTTCTATAAAACCAACTTCTACACGGGTAGCTGTTGCTTGCAAGCTATTATCGATAAGTTCAGCTAGAGCATATGCGGTATTGTTGTAACCATTATCTCTTAACGACTCAATAACAGTTTCAGCACTTAAAAATCTATTACTCATTATTTTATATCCTTTTCTGCCCACATATCATTCCAATAACCAAATGCGAGGCTAATACTTTGAAACTCAGGTATGTTATCCATAACTGTATAAATATTACACTCTTTGTTACCACCGCTTTTATAGCCTCTCATAGCACGACCCGCCATTTGCAAGTACTGTACTAAGGAGTTCATTGGTTTAGCTATTACGGTAACGTTAGTTTTAGGTGCATCAAAGCCCGCTGTTAATACATTAAAATTAACAAGAACTTGTAGCTCACCATTTTTATATTGCGCAATTTTGGCTCTTCGGCTCTCTGCTGTATCATTTTTACTATCAATTGATGCTGCTTTTATACCTTGGTAGGCAAGCGCTGTAGCCAAATTAATGCCGTGTTCTACGGTACATGCAAAAACAATAATTTGTGACTCAAGTTTACATTCATCAATAATAGTATTGAGGATCTGACGATTTCGCTCAATGTTATTTGCTAACGTCGTCATTGTTTCAACACCGCCCGCATCCCTTAACTCATAAGCAGCAATACCTGAGTGATCATAATTTAACGACTTAAAGTTCGCTTTGGCCAAATACCCTTTTTCAACCAAGTAATCTATTGGCGAGAGATAACCTGATATTTGCATTGATACTTTATTGTTATAAAAAAAGGTAGCTAGACGCGCATCTTCTTCAGATAGTCCATCCTCAGAGTAGCTTCTGCCTGGAGTGGCAGTTAAACCGATCAAGTCGGCGTGAAATGCTTTGTCATCAATAAAGTCTTGAACAACTTCTTGAAATTTAGGAGCTACTGCTTTGTGGGCTTCATCAAAAATTACTAATGTTACTTTTTCAGCAAGCTTGCTATATAAAAGTTGTAACTGTCTAGAATCACTTTTTCGTAAACTTAAGAACTTGTGTAAGCCACCAACAACAAAACCTGAATCAATACCACTCAAGCTTTCTGTGGAGCTTGAATAAAAGCCATAAAGGGAAGTAGAGCGATTACCTAGGGATTGCCAAGCTGTCGCAAACTCAGAATATGCTTGAGAACAAAGTTCTTCTCGGTCTGCAAGCCAAAGTACCAAGTTACATTCAGACTGCCTTAAATGTTCGGCAGCTATATTCATTGCGGTGCGTGTCTTACCTGCCCCTGTAGGCAAGTGAATTAGTACTCGTTTTTTATTCTGCGCAAGTTCAGCAAACACCTGTTTGCTAATGTTTTGTTGGTATGGATAAAGGCCGTAATTTGGCTCAATACACGTTATGCTTTCTAATCCATTATCTTGGCTTAATTGACTTTCATATAACGCAGAAAGTCCTAATAAAGCTGCGAACTTTTCTGGATTATCTCCAGCCCAACTTATGATGGCATCATAGTATTTTGGAGTAACGTGTTTTGCTTCAAGTTCAAAGCTAGGAAACAGCTCTGCGAGTTGTTGTGCTGATAATCGTTCTATTAGTTTTATACGTAATTGAGCATCAAAAATGAAGTCGACCTGCTTAACACTGGCAACAATACCTGCAAGTTTATTTTTATTATAAGTGTTGGTTTCAGAAACTTGGTTCTCATGCGCATCAAGTTGCAACGCGAAATTTATTGAGTTTTTGGGGAGAAAACTTAATAATTCATCTTCAGAAAAATTTGATAAAATTTTTGCCAGCATATTTAATCCTTTAATGTAAATCAATATGATAGCTTCCATTCACTTAGAGCCTACAGGTAGAAAGCCAGGCTAGATCATTTGATTATTTATCTTTATATTCAAAACTTTACAATAAAGACCTTTCGTCCACAAGGGAATTGAGATAAATTAAATTAAACTGTATAAAAGTACAGTTTTTTATTGATTAATTATCTTGAAGCCTTCCTCTTAATCTTAATTCACGTTAATATCGCCGCTTGGACAATTTCTCCAGAGGCACTCAAAAAGCTATGAAAGCTAAGTTTACAGGTCACGACACTTTCCCTCTGCGCTATGGATGGCTATTCAAAGCGGTTAATCATTTGAATTCAAATGGTAATTTCTCAAGTTCTGACGAAGAAAGTATTCGTCACTCTATTGTTGAGCTTGGTGTTGGTAAAAATATGGTAAAAGCGATTCAGTATTGGGCTGAGTCGAGCGGTATTATAAAAAGCGAAAGAGAAAACAATAAAACCCTACATAAAGTTACTCAAGATAAAGGGCTGTATTTGTTTGGTGATGATGCTAAAGACCCTTACTTAGAATTATCGGGTTCTATATGGTTGTTGCACTTTTGGTTAAACTTTAATGATGAGCACTTAACTGCATATCGATACTTTTTTAACTACTCTAATGTTCAGCACTTTGAGAAATCAAAACTGATTGATGATTGCTATGAAGATGCAAAACGCTTAGTTAAAAGTGAAGTTGGTAATGTTACAACTATAAAAAAAGACATGGATTGTTTTTTAAATATGTACAGTAAGAAAGTTAAGACAACAACAAAAAGAATAGATGAAGATCACTTCACCTCTCCGCTTGCTGAGCTTAATTTAGTGCAAGACAATGGTCGTTCTTTTTATGTTAGTAATTTAACAGAAAGACCTGAGCTACCTATTGACGTATTTATATATGCATTACTTGAGTTTTTCAAAGTAGAAACTGTTGACTCTAACGTGAGTACGATTGACTTTGATTCATTACTGACTAAACCGTGTTCACCTGGACGTATATTTAGGTTGTCTGAATCTGGATTAGGGCAAAAACTCGATGAAGCTCAAGAACATACTAACAAAAATATCTCATGGGTTGATTCACTAGGGCTAAGGCAAGTTAATGTTTCTGATTCTGCAAAAAACAATACTATCAATTACTTAAATGACTATTACGGCAAATACAATGTCTGAATCTATTATTGCAATTAACCAACGATATAAAAGCTCCACTCGCATTGATGTTGATAGTGCAAACCTAAAACCTTTTATTGATGATTTTATTGTACATGGTACAGCGATAAACGTACTTGATACTGTTAGCCGTGAATTTGAAGGTAGTACGCAAAGAGCATACACGATCACCGGTCCTTATGGTTCTGGTAAATCAACTGTAGCCTTATTTTTATCTTGCTTACTTTCTACTGATTCAGACCAACGTAATTACGCATTAAGCAAGTTAAGTCGATCTCAAAAAGTAATAACTGAGTTTGATAATAGGTTTAACATTACTAATGGCTGGAAAACAATTAAGCATGTTTGTGGCCTAGAAGCACCTGCAAATAGTATTTTAATTAGCCTATTGAATGCATTTAACGTTAAGTATAATACTGAAGATACTCTGGCTCTTGATGATGATGAATGTTTAGCCAAGATTAAATCACTTCTACAAAAACAAAATGATAATGAAGACGGCGTTTTAATTCTACTCGACGAAATGGGCAAAGCGTTAGACTATCAATCGCGTGCAAATAAAGACTTACATTTATTTCAGTCTCTCGCGGATATTGTTCAACAAGCTAAACGCCCTGTGTTGCTGGTTGGTTTTTTACACCAAGCATTCTCTGATTATGCTAAAAATAAAGACGTTAAAACACAACAAGAATGGAGTAAAGTTCAAGGCCGTTATAGGGATTTAAGCTTTAACCCTTCGATTGATGAATCTTTAGTACTTGTTGGTGATTCAATTTCTAGAGCACCTAAAGTAGTAAAAGCTATTGAATCAAAATATGCTAAATTAGTTGATGTTGTCGGTTCAGCATTTACTAATCAAAACAAAAATGTTGATGCGTTAAGTAATACGTTACCACTCGACCCAATTGTGAGCTTATTGCTTGGCCCGGTTTCTCGTCGCCGTTTTTCTCAGAACGAACGTAGCTTATTTGGTTTTTTAGCATCACATGAAAAGTTTGGATTCAGAGAATTTTTAGAAGCTGAATATAGCGAACTCAATGAAGCACTAAATTTATATCGCCCTGAAATGTATTGGGATTATCTACACCATAACTTACATCATTTAATTGTTACATCACAAGATAGTAAAGCATGGTTAGAGGGCTGTGATGCCATTTATAGAGCTGAACAAAAAGGCGGTGAACTACATACTGCTATTACTAAACTAATCGCTCTACTCACTATTTTTGGTTTTCATCATCAATTACATGCTAAACGCGAGTTTATAAAACAATACTTTGTGAGCCGAGGCTATACAGTAGCTGAAATAGCGCAGGCGCTGAATGATTTAGAAACTTGGACCGTTATTATTTACCGACAAAAACATGATGCTTTATTCGTGTTTCAAGGTAGTGATATTGATATAAACAACTTAATAAATGAACGTATTGAAGCTATTAGCTACGGTGTTGATTGGTCTGAAATATGTGATATTCCGCAAAATATTTTGGCGACGGCGCATTATCATAAAACAGGCACAATGCGTTGGGCAACCACAAAGCTAATAAACAAATATGATGTAGCTCTCATTAAACCTTTTGTCACTCCACCTAAAACGGGTGATGCATTTGCTACTTTTATTTTGTGCGTAAATGAAGATGTTGCTAAAGAAATTAAGCCTCATGAAAAGAAAATGCCTTTTAGTATCATTGGAAAATTTAAAGACTTTTCAAACCTTAAAAATGCGGCAATTGAGTTAATCGCTTTAAAGCAAATACTCAAAGATGAGCAAAAAATAGCTCATGATCTGATAGCAAAAAATGAGCTAGAAAGTCGTATTAAATTTACTCAATCGAATGTTGATCATGAATTGCAGTACGTATACAAAAATGCAGATTGGTTTCATTGTGGTAAAAAATTAGCTAAAGCACCTTTGACATCTATTGCGTCGAAAATTGCAAATGAGCTTTTTATTAAATCTCCGGTAGTCATAAATGAGCTAGTGAATCGCTCAAAACCTTCGGGGAGCGCTAATAGTGCAATTCGAAAATTAATGAATGCCATGTTTGAGAGTGGTGATGAAAAAGATCTCGGCTTTGATGAAAAGTCCTTTCCGCCTGAAAAAGGCCTTTATCTTTCTTGCTTAAAAAGTAAAGGTTGGCACTGTGAAACATCTGAAGGCTTTTTATTCCCTAGCGAGTGGAGTAAAAAATCACAAGCCGCTAATCCTGAAATGTATGAGTTGTTTAAAAGTGGCTTTAACTTTATAAAAAACAATTCGAAAAACAAGCAGGTGACGTTAGCCGAACTTTATGATTTTTGGATGCTTCCGCCTTTTGGCTTAACAGCCGGCTTATGCCGTATTTATGGTTTAGCTTTACTTAAATCTCTTGAAGGGCAAGTTGCTTTTTACGACTGGGACTCAACAAACCAGTTTATTTTTATACCTGAATTAGATGAAGAATTAGTCAATAAAATCTATAAGCACCCGAATGAAGCTGGTGTTCGTTATTTTGAAATATCTGAAATACAAAGCCACTTACTGGAAAACTTAGCGCAAGCAACACTTGGTGAAGTTAAAAACGATGCCGCTATTTTAAACATTGCTAAACACATAGTAGGAATTGTTCACAAGCTTCCTACATGGGTTAAAAAAACCAGTGGTGAAAGTTTTACAGGTGGTGAAGGTAACGGTTTAACAAAACAAGCTCGTGACTTTAGAAATAAAGTTATAGCTGCGAATGACCCTTACAAATTAATTTTAGATGACTTACCTGCAGTATTTGGCTTTAAGAAAGATGATCCTACACTTGAGGATAAACTCGGAAACTACTTAAAAACGGCTATTGAAGATTTAAGTGCTCAGCACGATATTTTACTAACTGGATTTAAGCAAATTATTATCCAAATGTTAGGTGAAGACTTTAACCAAGCCTTGAAAGAGCGGTGTGATTTTGTTGAAAAAGTTGCTAAGCGCCCTAATATTAAAGAGCTTGCTAAGCGTATTTCACAGCATATAGATGGTAAAACTAAATTTGAGTTTATTATAAATTTAGCTGCTGGAACACCTGAGCGTAATTGGACAGATAAACACTTACGTAGTGGCCTAGATGAACTACAAAACTTATGTGTACAATTTAGACGAATTGAATCCTTCGGTAATATTCAAACTCAAGGTAACTCTAAACCACTTGCGTTTATTACAACTGATAATGAAGGGAATCATCAGGAGTTTGGTGGATTTATTAAACACGAGCTAGAGCGAGATAAAGATGTAAAAACCGCTGTTGATAATATTCAAACATCTATTGCTAATATGCCGAAAGAAAAACAACTCGCAGCACTAACTAGTTTGTTAACTAATTTGATGGAACAGAGTGAATCAGAGGTTACTGATGACTGATAAAGTTAAGCATGTACTAGGACTTTCTGGTGGTAAAGATAGTAGCGCTTTAGCGTTATTTGTTAAAGAAACCTACCCTGAATTAGATGTAGAGTATTTTTTTACTGATACAGGCTATGAGCTACCAGAAACTAATGAGTTTATTGACCAACTTGAAGAAAAGCTTGGATATATTCACCGGCTTAATGCGCGCTCTTTAAATAATATTGAAGGGCGAGGTGAAAAAGATTTTGCTCATCTTCTAAAAGAACATGGCAACTATCTACCTTCTCAACGAGATCGCTGGTGCACTGTTCAAATGAAGTTAAAACCCTTTGAACAGTGGCTAGATAGCTTTATTAAAGATGGTTATAAAATAAAAAACTATGTTGGTATCCGGGCTGATGAACCAGAACGTGTTGGATACATGACAATTGAAAAGCCAATTGAGTCTGTGTTTCCTTTTAGAGAGCACGGTATAGTTCGTAGTGATATAGAGAATATACTCCAGCGCAACGGCCTAGAGCTACCTGAATACTATAAATGGCGCTCTCGCTCTGGATGTACTTTTTGCTTTTACCAAAGAAAGATCGAATGGGTTAAGCTTATGGAAAAGCACCCAGACTTATTTGAAGAAGCAAAAGCATTCGAAAAAGGTGATGATAATAATACAACCGTGGGTGAACGTTTTTATTGGATGGGACAAGGACAGCCATTAGAAACATTAGAAGACCCAGCAGTTCAAAAACGTATTATAGAAAATCATGAGAAAAAAGTAGCTCGCTTTAACAAGAAAAAACGACGTAACGCCCTGCTAGGAGACTTTGAAGGATATTGCGAGTTTAACGAACTTGATGATATTTACGATGAAGCCGAAGGCGGTGGAGCATGCGTAACTTGCTATAAATAAAAACTGAGCGGCTTTAGTAAGCCGCTTTTTTTATGGCTGATACCAAAAAATCTATATCTGCATTTGTAATTGTGTGGGTAAAACTAATTCTAAATGTATGTTCAGCTTGTTCACGAGTTAACCCTAATGCAGTTAGAACATGCGAAGCTTCAATCTCTTTCGAAGAACACGCTGAACCTTGAGCAAGGCACAAGGTATCTTCATTTTCACGTACTAAAACACTTACATTAGTTTTTGGTAAAGATAGCGAAAGGATGTGAGGTAGGGTATTACCTTGACCATTTATAGAATAGTCGATTTCATTTTCTTTTAGCTTTTTCAAAAAGCAAGATTTAGGATCACCATTTTCAAAGTTGCTATACGCGTGTTGAAATACTTCGATTGCTTTACCAAAAGCGATTATCAAGGGAGCTGCAACAGTTCCTCCTCTGAGCCCATCCTCTTGACCTGCTCCATGTATAACAGGTAGAAGATTACGTTTTCTAAGGTCGCGAATATAAACAGCGCCAATCCCTTTAGGCCCGCCAACCTTATGTGCAGAAAATGACATTACATCAATATTCATATCGTCAACGTCAATGTCAGTTTTACAGAAACTTTGAGCTGCATCAGAATGAAAGATAATGCCTTTTGAAAAGCAAAGTTCACCAATTTCAGTAATGGGATTAATTGTGCCAAGTTCGTTGTTTACATGCATAATAGACACAAGGGCTGTATCTTCTCTTATTACTGCTTTAACATTTTCTGCTGTAATAACACCATTAACATCAGGTTCAACAAGAGAAACCTCATACCCTAACTTTTGAAAGTAATCACAGATAGCAAAAATACATTTATGCTCAATTGAAGAGATCACAATATGCTTTTTGCTCGACAGGCTTTCGTCATTTAAAAGTAAACTTTTAAATGCAATATTATTAGATTCAGTTGCACCACTGGTGAACACTATTTCACTTGGAAAAGCGCCTATTTCATCAGCTAAGGACTCTCGTACTTCATTAACCTTGGCCAATGCAGATTCACCTAAAAGGTGACTAGAAGCTGAATTTGCAAAGCAGTTTTCAAATGCATCCAATAGTGACTTTTTTACTTCAGGTAAAATTGGATATGAGGCAGCTGTGTCGAGGTAAATCATTTAATTAATCCTTCATATGAGGGCTTAAGAATAACATAAAGAGACAAGCCCTTAACCCGTTTAGCAGGTTAGTATTAAAAAATAATGTTAAGGCCTGCTCCAATTCCCCGTGATCACACCCGAAAGCTCTAAATTGATGAGTAATCTCTTGCATGGATGCAAGTTAAGCTGTGACTTCGCCATGGACGGCGAATACACGGCGCTTACGTTCACATCAATTTATAACTTGAGGATATAGTGTGATCCTCGGGGCGCCGTGGGGTTCCAAGGGGCGGACGGCGGTATTCGCCCCTTGGTTGCCATCGCCAACGCGATAAAACCTCGAATAGAGCCATTAAAAATCACAGCTAAAGCTTGTTCCTACGTGGAATATTAAGCCACCAGCAGCTCGAATCCCGTAACTTTGCTTCTCTGTGTAGCGCAGCGCTTCTGTGCCCTCGGTGGTAAAACTGATTTAAAACAATCACAGCTAAAGCTTGTTCCTACGGTTGAAAAGGCGCTAGGTTCTAGGATTATCACGTAGTCCATCGCCCGTAGCTCAAAACCCGTGACTTTTGTCTTCTCATTTTTAATTGGCTAATTCGACAATGGCCCGTAAGCTAAACTCATGCATAGTTACATAATGTTGTTTTTTGATAATCGTTTTTACTATGTCTTGATCTATATTCAAATAATCATGCACAAGAGCATTGCGCAAACCAATTATTTTACGCCATGAAAGTAACTCTGTATCTGTTAATGCACCGAGTTGCGTTAACTCACTAAATGTTTGATATGCGTTACTGCTGGTACTACTTTTATGTTTTTTAAGCCAATGTTTTGCTAAACCAATACTGACTTCTGTCATCAACTGTAACAAACGCTCCGCTGCACGATAGTCTCTATTATTAAGTTGTTCTATTTGGCTTAATTCATTGAGTTCTTGCATATATTCGTCGATATGCCGTGTTACTTCACTAATATAAAGTGATATTCCTGTATCAGTCATGCTTACTCGCTATCGTCTCAAACTCAAATTGGCTATAAATACGCTGCTGCTCTTTCATTGCTCTCAAACTATTTTTGCCTAAAATGGCATGTCCGTATTCTACTACATTGAATGCAAGGTAACTTGGGATCAAATTTATATCAACAATTGAAATAAGCTGTTCGTTCAAGTTAAGTGCATTGCTGATTTCAAGCTCGAGCTCTTTTGGCCTGAGCCGCTTATCCAATGAACTTAAATCAAAGTTTTTAAAAGCAATGGCAAGATCTATATCGCTATGGGGTTGCGCCGTACCTTTGGCGTGGGAGCCATATAACCAAACAACCTCAACATCGCTATTTTGTTGCAAGTATTTAATTATTTTTTGAAAAATATTATTTCCCACAATACGGAACCATTAATAAAATGCAGGGATAATCATAACCTATCAGTTTTATTTGTGCGAATTGGTTTTTAAGTGATTTATTCACAAAGAGGTTATGAGACGCTGCGCTGAAGATGTATAAAGAAAAGGGTACTAGGATCTAGGGAAGTGACTAGGAGCTAGGATTATTCCGCAGCTCGTTGCCCACAACACGAAGCCATAACTTTTCTTCTCGGTGTAGCGCAGCCTCGGTGCCCTCGGTGGTAAAACTGGTTTAAAACAATCACAGCTAAAGCTTGTTCCTACGTGGAATATTAAGCCACCAGCAGCTCGAAACCCGTAGCTTTTTGTCTTCTCATTTACTCTCATTCACTTCTCTTTGTGCAAATAGATCTTTTAGTGATTTATTCACAAAGAGGTTAAGAGACGCTGCGCTGAAGAGGAAAAACACAAGTGCTCTAATGTAGGTCGTGCTTTAGCGCGTCAATTTTCAACATTAGACATTGTCGCCATAAATGACGACCTACAAGGAAATACTAAGATTATTCCGCAGCTCGTCGCTTTTCTTCTCGTTGTAGCGCAGCCTCTGTGTTCTCGGTGGTAAAATAGGTTTTAAAACAATCACGGCTAAAGCCGTTTCCTACGTGGAATGTTAAGCCAGCAGCTCGAAACCCGTCGCTTTTACTACTCATTTACCCTCATTCACTTCTCTTTGTGCAAATAGATCTTTTAGTGATTTATTCACAAAGAGGTTATGAGGCGCTGCGCTGAAGAGGTATAACAAAAAGGTAGTAGGCTCGCTCTAGGGAAATGACTAGGAGCTAGGATTTTCAGGTAGCACGAACCCATTGCTTTTCTTCTCGGTGTAGCGCAGCTTCGGTGAGCTCGGTGGTAAAACTGGTTTTAAAACAATCACTGCTAAAGCTCGTTCCTACGTGGAATATTAAGCCAGCAGCTCGAATCCCGTGGCTTTTTATCTTCTCATTTCTCTTTTTTTCGTAACCAAAACAAACTACTTGGCACGGAGATCCAAGCTTGTTTACCTAATGAGTCAAGGTAGACACTCACTTCTTCTTTACTGCCTGGGCTGTAATAAGGTGCCTGATCTTTGAACTTTTCTTGCCCTGTGAGTATTTTTGTAAAGTGCTTATTTTGATTTTGTAAGGCTTTTTTGTAGCTATGAGCAAGTTTAGAGTCGCCATTTTTTGCAAATTCACTCAGTGCGAGGCTGGCAATTACGTGAAGCTCATTACTATCAAATTCCTTTAAAAATGCATTTAACTTCTGCCACTGTTTATTAATAATGAAACAGTTCATTAATAAGAAACGGTTAGCTTGATTATCATTCGGATTAAGCACTAATAATTCTTCAAGCTCAGTTTGCGCTTGTTGAAAATAACCGTGTTGGGCGTTTATATATGCGCGATGTGCACGTAGTAACATATAAGGGCGGGTTTCGTGCATCAGCCAAAAATGGCCGGTATTTTCTTTAATAAACTGCTGAGTTATTAAGCCGCCTTCAATAAGCTCTAATAGTAACTTAATTGGCTCTAAGGCTTTTAGTTCATTATCGGCAAGTATGCAGTCTAATAGTTCATCAAATTCGTCTGGCTCTTCATCTGTGTTTAAAAAGCTGTCGTTAAATTGGGCTTCGTCTTCATCTGTAAAGCTAAGGTCATTGCTAAACCGTAAGGCAAAAATAGCGTCTGACATAAAATAGCTATAATTACGTTTGTACTCTTGTGCATTATATTGGGCAAATTCACCAAACTCTTTTTGGGCTGCCTTTTCGCTGGTAAATGCTGTTAAGACGCGGCTTAAGTTATCCAATGTACACTTTTGTTCATTATCAAGCGTGCGCTTATCTATCTGTTTCAGCGACTGTAAAACCCCTTTACAGTAGTTTGGTAGAGGCATTGTTGGCTTTAGCGATTCACGATAGTCTTGCTTAGATAGACTGCACTTAGCGGGCATTTTTAGCTGTTCTTGCATCACTTTTGTCATGCTTTGATTATAAAGTGCCATTAAGCTGTTAAGGTAGGCGAACTGGGCTTCACCTTGAAAATTTATATCGCCAAATAAATCAGGTTGCCATTCACTTGGCGGCAATATTTGCGGTAATGCACCAAGCCCCATTAAATAGCCTTGGATAAAATAGTAATCAGGCTTTTTCTCACTTAATGCGCTCAATTTAATGACATCATTGCGAATTTTGGCGGGTGACATAGCTTGGCTTATTTTTTGTAAATTTTTTCTAGTGTACCTATTGGCTTAAAGGTTACAAGGTTATAACTCGAATTTTTAATAAAAAACCCAGAGTGCTCACTCTGGGTTTTATCTCTTAAATTAAAACTTGATCACTCTTGAGCTTCGCATTCAGTCCATTCATCAAATAAACTCGATTTACTTGCTGTGCGCCATGTTTCATAAACAAAGGTGATTTCAGGTATTTCTTTAATATTGAAAGAAAAATGAAAGCCTTCAGACGCTTCTTCATTACGAATACAAGGTACAGCCGGCAGTATTGTTTTAAATTCAACGGCTGCGCCTTTTGCTATCACTTGCTTATCTTTTAAGTTTTCAAAACGCGGTGTTAAACTTTCTAAATCGCCATTGATATGACGTACCTGTAAGTTTTCAATGGTGTAATCTGCATCAACTGCTGTTATTGACCATCTAACAAAGCCTTCTTCAAGGAAAGGCTTAGAGCTTGCATAAAAGTCATTCGCAAATGGCGGAATATTTTCATATGGTAATGGCTGCCATAAACTTTCGTCTTCATCATTTAAGCTGCGTAGACGAACGCCTTTAGCCTCGGCAATCGGATCCACTTTTACTACAAAGTCATACTGTGGTGCATCGTCAATTAAATCGGTTGCTGAATATCTGAAAGTGTATGTACCGGGTTTAGTAAATACTTGGCCTCGGGTATTTTCACACGCGCCATCACTTGGGTAGCTTGTAAACTCACCATCTTGTGGGGTGCTGATAAGTTCTTCATGGGTGAATACTTCATCACCATCCGCATCAACTGTTACGGGGCGATGTAATAACGACATACACGGTAGAATTTGATAGTAATTTTCACCTGGGTTTAAGCGTCCCCAATTACGCGCCCATACAACAGAGCGAATTTCTGGTGCGGTGTTCGATAATTTAGCTAGCCCGCTATCTTGCGAGTAACTCTTGGCGAATAAACCACGGTCATCTTCTACAATTAAACGAGCAGTATATGAGCCAGGTATATCAGTTATAACTTTCGCACGGCGATATTCTTGACTTTCAGGTTCAATCACAGCTTCAATTGTCGCGCTACTTCCGTCAGGTCTATCAATGAGTTCCCAATGAAAAGTCATTGGATCATCATTAGGATCACTACTTGAGGCGTCAAATACTAACGCATCACCAACCAATACTGATTTTGATTGCGCACTAACACCACTTGTTGAAGGCTGACCATTAACGTTACCTACTTTTGCTTGCATCGTGGCATCAAGTGAAATTTGATTTTCACCATCAGACACAACCATACGTACAAGATAAGTGCCAGCAACATCTAAGGTTTGAATTTTTTTACCCATTGGCTTCCATGAGCCAATATCAACAAGCTCAGCAGCACTGCCTTGTGGTTTATCTACAAGCGTGGCTTCTATAATTTGGAGTGCTTCGCCTTCTGGATCATAACCTGTAAAGTTAAATTCTGCGCGTAAGCCAACTTCTTGTTCGCCAATACTATAAGATGGAAAGTAGCCCGTTGCTGATAGCTCACCGATAGGGGCTTCATTTTTTGTCGCTTCTGGGTTTTTCTCTACTGTAATAGTGACTTCTTTTTCTTCACTTTTTCGTGTGCCATCAAATACAAATAACATCAATTTATAGCTTGCGACAGCTTGTGGAGTAAAACTTACCGTGGCAGTTGTAGCCCCTTTAAGTTCTGGTAATGGCACATTATCTGGAGTTGTCGGCTTATAATTTAGCCACTGCCAACGATATTGTAATTGCTCGCCCTCTGGATCTGTGCTGGTTGAAGCGTCTAATACGGCTTCTTCACCTAAAATAATCGTAATATCATCGGCTTTAGCGACTGGCGGCGCATTACCAGAGGAAACACTCACCACTACATCAGCAGGCTCACTGGCAATACCGTCATGAATGACAACCAATTGCAGTTTATATTCCCCTGCTACATCAACAAACAGCGTACTCTGACTTTGATCTGCATTATTCAAATAACCCGCGCTATCTATTGGTTTTTCTATAAGCGACCACTGGTATTCTAATGCTGCGGTGCCTCCTGATGGTGTAACACTTAAACTACCATCTAACCCTATACTATCAGTGCCTAAGCTAACACTATAGATTGGCTCAGTAATCGCAACAGGGTAAGGGCTGGTTGCCGTTAATGTTAAACGCGCAGCTTCACTATTGTTAGTTCCATCGTTAACAATCAAGCTGATAACATACTCGCCAGGTAAGTCGGCAGTAAACTCTGTTGCTGTGGTATCGTCGCTACTGATATCCGCGTTACTTGTAGTTGGCCTTTCAATAAGTTCCCATTTATACGTTAAGCTAGTGCTTTGCTCGTGTGTGCTGGCATCGGCATTAAGTTTTACTTGCACAGCACCATCTTCTAACGAAAATGTGGAATCAATAGGTGTCTGTAAATCAATAACCGCTGTTGGTTTCTGTTGGGTTTCTTGTTGCTCTTGCGCATTACTATCACTGCCGCCGCCACAAGCGGATAAAGTAAGCGAAAGCCCAACAATGGCAATTGCGCCAAAAATGTTTTTCATTGTTTTCTCCTGTCTGATAAGGGTTATCAGTTAAAATTGTAAGGTTAAACTCAGCCGTGCTGTTCTTCCTGGAGCAGGCACTAAGCCTAAGCTCAAAGCATCGAGGTAATAACGATCGGTGACATTGTCGATGGTAAAGTCGAGTGTTGTGCTATCGTTAAATTTGTAGCTTGCATAAATATCTAAGAGGTTATAGCTGTGCCAAAGCACGGGTTCGTTAAACCCTGTTGGGGCGTTATAGCGAGGAATTGAATTCCGCTCCCCCATAAATGTTGCTCTGAGCCCTGCTTCTAATCGCTGCTCAAATAAACGAACTCCTACATGAGCACTGGCATGCCAATTAGGAGGGATCATGTTGTTTATATAACTCTCAGGAAGGCCCCAATCATTACAGTAGTAACGCACATAACTGCCAACGTTACACACTTCTATATGGGTATAGTGAGTACCGCTTAATTCAGCTAGCCAATATTTAGTGTCATAACTAAAGTTTAACTCCCAGCCATTTAGATCTAGGCTGTCAATATTGCGCATTCTAAAAAAATCAAGACCGCCTTGTTTTTGCTCCCATGCATTGGGCTGAGTACGGGTTAAATAATCATCTACATGATTTTGAAAATAGGCGAGTTTAAAGCCTATTTTGTAGTTATCTTTGAGTAACGAGTCATTTAAGTAATTTAAGCCCAGCTCTTGATTAGTAGCATGCTCTGGCTCTAAAGGAATATCTAAAACAGGGCTAACTGACCACCCTGATGTGCTTTCGAATAAGCTAGGCATGCGAAGTGCTTCACTATGACGAATATAAAATTGTAACCCTTTAAATGCGTGCCATTTAAGCGCTACCAGTGGCGCTGTCCCGGAGTGGCTATTTTCATATTGCACTTCTAAACAACCATCAGAGCCATTAGGTATACAAGCAGGATCATTGGTAGTTAAAGAAAGCGGGTTATTATCTTTAGATGAAAAATGAGTAAAGCGCAGCCCCGCTTGTAATGTCCATTTTTTAGCGAATTGCCAATCAATTGCGCTAAAAGCACTAAACTCTTTGCGCCACCCGCTTCGCGAGCCAACATAAAACCCCTCTGTTTCAGGGGTATCAGTGTCCATGTCTTCATACTGGGCGGCCAAACCATAATTAAGCGCTAATTCACCCAGAGAATAAAACATCATGGTATTACTAATATCAGTACCAAATCGCTGATAATCATCACTACGAGCAACATTATCGGCAATATCAACAGAACCAACCCCAGGGGTATTTAAGTGGGTAAGCGCATCGGTATGCCAAAAGTTCGCTTTAAAGTCTGCCCAGTCGTATTTAATTGGCTGCCAGCGATAACGTAAGGTATACGTTTGATTTGTAACTTCGCTATCAAGCCATTGCCTTGCTTGTCCAAATGAGCGAATTTGTGATGGCATCATTTCACCGTATGCACTGTTGTAATGAATGTAGCTCATTTCAAGACTTTGATCGTCAGGTAACAGTATGTTGCTTTTTAGTAACCATGACTCGCTAGAAAAGTTCGTGTTGGGTATGCGCTCATTGGCGCGAAACCGAGACGCGCCTTGCATCGAGACAGCTGTTTCTGTGTACCAAGCAAGCTTATCTGGTTCACCATAGAGTATCTGTGGAGTTGGACCGTTACTCCCTGCATAATAGTTACCTTGCTCTCTTTTGGCATAAGCCGTAATAAGGTCTCCCCAAGTAAAATGCTTTGCCGCAGCAAAACTACCAGCATAGCTTCCACCAAACTCAAATAAACCGGGCCTATCCATGCCCTCTTGCGGTGCAAAGCTTGCTGGCATTATAAATTGATCGGTGCAATAGCTTGAAAACCGACACTCTGAGCGATACGCGTTACGAGGTAAATAGTATCCTGCATAAGTACCTGGCTTAGGAGAGCTAGAACTATTACCTATGGCGCTAGCTCTAACACGAAAACCCGTTAATTCACCTTCTTTAATGATATCTTCAGCGGTTAATGTACTTACGCTCACTAAGCCACCTGTAGCCCCTGTGCCGTCGGCACTCATGACGGGACCTTTACTGATTTTTATAGAGCCGATTAAATCTGGATCGATGTAGCTACGACTCGAAACGCCCGAATATCCTCTATAAACGGTAGTTTCTTGACGGCTTCCATCAATCACTACAGGTACTCTGCCTTGGCCTTGCATACCGCGAATATTAATATCAAGTCCGCCTGAATTACGGTTTTCACTGATCAATACACCCGGCGTGCCCTGAAAAATATCACCAACACTGGTTCCTCGAAAGCGTTGGATGTCTTGCTGAGTTATTAAATTTACAGAGGCTGCTTCGGTATATGTTTGATCTTTTAAATCAACACGGCTGCTTTGCACATTAATGGCACTGAGTGTGATTAAACCTTGCTGGTTTTTTTGTTGTACAAGCCAAGCGCTATTATTTATGGGCAAGGCTTGTAAATCTGTATTCTCTAATAACAGTTGTAAGGCTGTTGCTGCTGTAAATTCCCCTATCATTGCTGCAACTGAGTAATCACGAACTGAGCGTTCTTCGAATGACAAGGTAACGCCGGCTTGACGAGAAAATAACGTGAGTACATCCCCTAATTTACCCGCAGGTAGGTCAAGTTTGATCATTCGTAATTGAGAAGCTGTTGCAGCTTGTTCGGCTAAACTTAAACTAGGTGTAGCGATTAGCAAACAAGTAACAATGGTGGCTAAATTTAGAGCTGCACGGGGCATGAATAATTTCCTATTTCTTTAATGCATACTGTAATGCCGTATAAAAATAGAAACCCCGTAAGTTTAAATGATAATTATTTTATATTTTTTAATTATGGACTGATTTGTGCCCACCAGCGGGTCATATAATTCACATTTGCACGAGCAGAACGCGCCACGGTAGTTAAAATAAGGTTGGTGTCATTCAGTTGAAAAACACCAGAAACTAAATAATCATCTAAGCTTTGTGCACTTTTTATAAAACCACGGTGATATCGTGATAGCTCAGCTATAAAATGTTTAATAGGCATGTTGCGCACTAAAAGTAGCCCTTCAGTCCAGCTACTGTAATCAAATATATGATTATCTAACGGTTGGATAGACTTGGCGGTAACTTTATAAAGCCCCCCTGCATGCATTATCCGATTATTCTCTAAATTATTGCGATTATTAACCCGAATACTGCCTTGCATTACTTTAACGAGAGCATGATCAGCTTCATGGCGCACAAAAAATTGCTTGCTGTCACTTATTAACGTTCCGTGTGCTAATTTAACCTGTAATCGGCCAGATTCACCTGAGCTTGTATACTGCATCTCTCCTTGAGTTAGATGAATTTGTTGATGATTATCATTAAAGTCTAATTCAACTGTACTGTTATTGTTTAACCAAAGTTGGCTATTATCAGCTAAGGTAAATAACTCTCGTTGATGTGTTGTTGCAAAGTCAGCGTTGAGGTACTGCCATGCGCCTTGCTTATCTGCCAACCAACTAACACTCGCTAATGCAAAGGTGGTACCCGCAATCCTTTTTAATGCTTGGCGGCGGCTCATACTTTGAATGTCATGATCCGTTCTATTTAACGTGGCGTGCACAATGCCCGTGTTTTGTTCACCAACTTGTGTGAAAGTCGACTCCATCATTTCTAGTCGCTGCCATGCTAACTCATGCATAGGATCTGCTTTTCGCCAATGCTGATAGTCGTCTAGCTCTTTAGGTTGAACATTACCTGACTCTAAACAAATGCGCCACGCAATGGCTTGCTTTACTATATGATCTGGAATAGGTATTTTTTTCTCTTGGTACATGGGATTAATATCCATCCTTATTCTAAATCAGAATAAGTGAGGGTATAACACTCAAACATCGCTTTGGCGATATACTTTTCAATGGACGACAAGCTGACACCGAGTTGACTGGCAACTTCCTTATAGCTCAACCCATCCAACCTAACCATTAGAAATGCTTTTTTCTCAATTGATCTTAAACTACTAAGCAAGCTATCGATTTGTTCTAACAACTTCAATAATTGAAACTGTTCTTCAGGGGAAAAATAAGCTGTTTCAGGCATGCTTTCTAAATACGCTACATAGTTTTCTTCTAATATTTTACGTCGTATATCATCAGTTACTAGGTTTCCTGCAACTTTTGTAAGCCAAGCTCGCGGGCTGCGTATTTCGTGATACACCGCGGGCTTACTTAGTAAACGTATAAAAGTATCTTGAGCAATATCTTGTGCGTTATCTCTGTTATAGGTGCGTCGAGCAATCCAGCGAACAAGCCATTCATGATGTTCCTGGTATAGCGTATTAAAACCTACTGAGTTAGCTGTTTGGCTAGTCAAAATTTAAATATTCCTGTAGCATCTTTTCGGCGAGTATAAATGATTTTAATTATCATTCAATATAATTGCGATATTCTTATCAATTAAATTATAAAAAATTAAATATTCTTTACTGGATTTTGATTGTCGTTCGTCATTAGTTATAGAGCCAATAATTAACTGGTACTACAACCGTTAATGATGATTTTAAAATTAGGAAATAAGATGTTAAGAAAAGCCTCATTACTTGTGTGCGTATTTTTTGGCGGAGTTTTGCCATTATTTTTAACCGTACACGCTGAGCAACCCACTTCTGCAGCTGATACAATCGATAAACAAAACACTCAAGATAGTAAAGCAAACGCCATTGCCAATGAGCTTACGATAGCAACACCGCAAAATGATAAAGTAACAACACCTCAAATGAACGAAGCGACTCTTGATACTCATGATTTATCTGTTATGGGCATGTATAGAGCCGCAGATGTGGTTGTAAAAAGTGTCATGATAGGCCTACTTTTGGCCTCTTTAGTTTGCTGGGCTGTGTGCATTTTAAAATCGATGCAATTAAAAATAGCCAAACGAGATGCAAAAAAGTTACTTGCACATTTAGTCCATAGTGAAAGTTTTGCTCAGGCTAATCAAAACTTAGTTCAGCAAAAAAGTGATGCATTACAACTATTAAGAGCTACCGAGCATGAGCTAAAACTAACCGCCAAAGGACCAGCCACGGATGAAGCACTCAAAGAACGGGTTGTTGCACGGCTAGAACGGGTTCAAGCTTCACTCAGTACACACATGAATCAAGGTACAGGGCTACTTGCTACCATTGGCTCAGTCGCGCCATTTATCGGGTTGTTTGGTACGGTTTGGGGCATCATGAACAGCTTTATTGGTATCGCAGAAACGCAAACAACAAACCTTGCAGTGGTAGCCCCTGGCATCGCTGAAGCTTTGTTAGCGACAGCGCTGGGTTTAGTAGCAGCGATTCCTGCTGTTGTTATGTATAACCATTTTTCTCGCTCTATCACCAGTTATAAAGCTCAATTAGCAGATATTCTTGTCGCGATAATGATTCTAGTAAGCCGCGATTTAGATAGAGCGCACCCGCAAGCAAAACCATTAGCTGATCTACTTAACAATAAAAAGGCAGTTGCTAAAGCTGCAAAAGAGTCTTAATCATGGGGTTTAGTTCTAAAAACAACCAAAATGATGAGCTACAAGAACAGCATGAAATTAACGTGACTCCATTTATTGATGTTATGTTGGTATTATTAATTATTTTTATGGTAGCCGCGCCACTTGCCACTGTGAGTGTACCGGTAAAACTGCCTGCTGTTGCAGCCCCTGCAACACCTAAAACTGACGATCCGACTTATCTAACTTTACAAAAAGATTTAACATTAGTGCTTGGTGACAGCAATAAAATTAGCTTACAAAACCTAGCACAAGAACTAAAAATCCATGGCATTGAAACTGAGCAAAAGATTTTGATCCGTGCCGATAGTAAAGTTGAGTATGGGCAGTTTATAGCACTAATGAATAATTTAACGAAAGCAGGTTACAACCAAGTAGCTTTAGTCGGTTTAGCGCATGAAACGGATGTAACACCGTGAGCATGTTGGCAGGAAGTGATATTCAACCTCGCGCTTTGGTATCGTGGCAAGCTGTAGTGGCTATTATTATTGCAATATTTTTGCACGGTGTCATTGCGAGTTATTTTTTATTACCAGCGCAAAAAAATAACAGCATACCTACTCAAGCATCACCCCAGGTTTTTGAGATCAACATTATTGCTGCACCTAAAGCAGAACCGACGGCCCTTCCTGAGGGACCAAAACAACAAGAATCAGCCCCTGCGAAACGACAAACAGCAGAGCCCGAAACCCAATTAGCTGAGCCGAAAGTAAAACCCATCGTAGAAAGTAAATCTGACTTTACCATTGTTGATAAAAAGCCTAAACCGATAAAGAGTAAACCTGAAGAAAAACCAATTAAGAAAAAGTCAGAAGCTAAACCCCTGCCTGAGCCCGTCTCTCAAGACACACCCATAGAGGGAAATAGTGAACAACTTATAGAAAAAACCAGCGCGCCTGCTGCATTACCTGTTAGACAAGCTGAAATTGCTTCTGGGCCAACCAAAGGCAAGTTGAGCGAACAAGAAAGCACAGCAAGGCAGTTATGGCAAAGCATTCTGCAAGCTCATTTGGAGAAAAGAAAGCGTTACCCGAGAATGGCTAAATTAAAGCGTCAGCAAGGTGTTCCGTGGGTAACCTTCACGATGGATAGAAAAGGTAATGTAATGGATGTTTCACTTTTTAAAGCAAGCGGTATCGCAGCATTAGATAAAGAAGTGATTGATTTAGTAAAACGCGCAGAGCCTTTGCCAATACCGCCAACGGAAGTTAAAGGTAACCCCTTAACAATGGCTGTACCCGTTGCATTTTTTATTCAGTAATAAGCTTTAATAAACGCTGATTTTATCGAATATTCACAAAGAGATTATGAGACATTGCGCTGATAAGGCTGATTGCTGTCATAGATGACGATCTATAGATACGATCAAGGCATTTGATTTTAGGGAGGTGACCAGACGCTAAGGCTAATTTCCGGCCCTGCGCTTGCATCTGTTTTGTACTACTCAGCGTTATAAACGGGCTTAATATCAAAATTTTAGTTTAAAACAATAACATTCCCTTTGTTGTACTTTATACTCGTAGCCACTGCTTTACTTGATCTTTTTCTTGAGCTGTTAAAACCAATTTTTTAGCTCTGTATTGGTTTTTACAGTGTGACGCTATAATCTTTGTAAAAACATCTGGTGTATCATTATTTGAAAAGTAGTGTCCTAAATTTTGTAGTAAATTAACCACATGCTTTACTTGCGCCATGGTGAAATTTGCCCCTTTCATTTTTAATCGTTGTTTTACAAAATTACTTAGTGCATTAATACACACTATAAAGCGTTGAACCCCCTCAGCTAAAAAATTAAACATATGTATGTAAACCCGTTTGGGGTAGCTTGGTAGCGCTGTTAACTTCGAAAGTGCGCCGGGTAATAAATCTACTCGAGGTAAGCATTTATTTTCATTAACATAAAATCTCTCGGGGCAGTAAATAAAGCCACTGTTAACCGTGTATCCTGAAGGCAGTAGCCTTTGCCAAAGTAGCTTTGCAAATGGGTCCTCTAACCACCTTAAACTTCTTAAAAAGATTGGTGCGTTTGCTTTACTTAACAACTTAGTTATTTTTACAGCTCGCTCTGGATCAACTTTAGTTAGTAGCCAAGCTTTGAGGTGTTTATAGTGGGTAGAGTGAGTGCTCTCAAGCTTATTTAGATAGTCTATACAATCTGGTTGCGTATGTTTTATCAACCTTGGGCTATAGGCTTTCATTGTTACAACCTTAGAAATGATTTGATACACAGAAGGGTCGTAGATAATTCCTTTGTATAAAACATAAGGTGCTATGTTGAGTGATGCTATTAGTTCTTTTGGACTTATGTCTTCTAGTAAATGCTCGGGAATTATTTTGCACATCAAAAAATCGGTGATCAGTAATGGAAGTCCTTTTGCCATATAAGCTTGAATAATGATTTCAAGTTCATGATTTGTTTGTGCTGGTACATTTTTGTGTATTTTTGATTTGAGGGCTTTAGGTGGCATAGTAATAAGCTTGTTACCTTCTAAAACCTGCTCAATGCTTATAATTTCATCTGCGTATTCTAAGTACCTTTTTGTTGCGTGGCTAAAATTAACAATGGTTACTTTTTTACCTTTCGATTTAGCGAGTCTGAGCGCAGGTATAAAATCGGCATCATCGCTCATGATCATTATTTCGTTGAGGTTAGGATTTGTAAATATTGCCGTTGTCATATCAACCGTTATTTCAGTATCAGCCACGGTTTTACCCTGCAATGTTATTGGCCGGCACGATGTAATTGAAAATCCAGCGCAAATAAGGGGCTCTATATAGTCTGAAAATGCATTATCATTAATATATGCTTTTTTTGAGCTGTATTCCCTAGTACCTTGAAATCGACACAAAAAGTGACTGAGCTGCTTTATAAAGCGATCGGCGAGGTCTTTGCTGTATTGTTTTTTTATACATAAATATGCATTGTCGAAATCTAAATAAACCGCAGTATTACTTTGCATTTGCCACCTCAAAACATAGACCTTTGTGTCAACATACGCTAGTTACTTGGTTTTTTTTAGCTTTAACTGGTCCGATTAGATTGTTTTTCTTCTCTTGTAATTTTATTTCTATTTATATCGCTAAAAGCCTCTGATTCACTACCCAAAACGTTACCTCATCGGTATAATTCGCAACTTTTTTACATTTTACGTGGTTAGGGCGTGTTGACCGTTGTGGATTGAAATTTGTTCAATCTAGGGGCGATTTAATCACGAAAGGTCAACACGCCCTAGTCATGGAACAAAAGGTAGATGTTTGTAAGCCGAGTTAGGTTAGTCAAAACTATCTGGCTCTTTTTTTAACAAACACTTTTTATAACACCTTAAATATTAAGTAGTTGTTCAGGTAAACTTAGGTATTGTACACACTTACTCCTGTTGATACCCCTGACGACATTTTTGTTGTTTAAGCAGTTTTACCAGCTCTCCCCCGAGCTGGTTTTTTTTGCCTTTTATTTGCCTAGTTACTCGCCTGTAGTCATGTTAAAGTTCCACTACTAATTGAATACAGCACTGTATTTAATGTTGAATAAAATCTAATTACTAGGCAGCACTATGCGTCAAAATTTTTTACTGGTTACACTCTTTTTTGTTCTGTTAGGCTCAATCCATGTGAGTGCTCAAGAGTCGCGTCCAGCCCCGACTGAGCAACAACAAGAGCAAGCGTTAGCGCAAGTGCAGGAGCCCATGTTTAAACCGCTTATGGAGCGTTATATACTCGATGAGCTAAAAGCCGTTCGTCAAGATCAGCAGAAACTGCGTGAAGATGTCACAAAGCAAGTGACCCATGCCCAATTAGACACTGCAGATAGAGCATTAACCTACACTACAGACACAATAAATAACGTATTTTTTATCATCACAGCCACAGCATCGATTTTAGTATTAGTGGGTTGGAACTCATTGCGTGATGTAAAAAATAAGGTTGAAGATATTGTTAACACCCGCGTCAGCGTGATCACCAACGAATATGAAGCGCGTTTAAACACTTTTGAAGAAAAACTAAGGGAACGATCTGAGGAGATCCTAAAAAACCAAGAGAAGATCTCTGTCACTAATGAAGTTCATTCATTATGGATGCGGGCAAATTTAGAAAGTGATGTATCAAATAAAATTGAAATCTTTGATGAAATCTTAAACCGCAAACCAGAAGATGTAGAGGCAATTGCTTATAAAGCCGACGCACTACTAGAGCTAAATGAAACAGAACAAGCAATTGAGCTGTGTAACCAAGCTTTAGATATCGATAGTGACTATGGCTATGCTTATTGGCAGCGTGCTTGTGCATATGCATTAACACATGAACATGCTGATGCGCTTGCTGATATTAAAATGGCGCTCGAATACTCACCAAACCTACGCAATGAACTGTTACACGAAAGTGCATTTGCCAGCTTACACGACAACACGAGCTTTAATATTATCTTAGCAGCTGAAAGTTAACGTTCTAAAAAGCTGTCTATAGCTTGGGTGAGCTGCTCGTCGAGTAGCTCTTCAAATTCATCTTTGTTGGTGTTGAAGTGTGCTAGGTAAGCATACGCATGTTGCTCTGACAGTATTTTTGAATTAACGCTGTATTGGCGCTCTGCCTTTGACTTATCAAACCGTGGGGTGAAGTGGTAGTAGGTAAAGCTCGGTGCGCTAAGCTGTTGATTTGCATATTCACAAAAGGCTTCTATTATCTGCACACCATTAGGACCAAGGCAGCCAGGCTCTACACGATAAAGTAAATGAAGTTTTTTATCGTCACTTAGCTGCATTGCTACTCCTCATAATCTTATCTAAAAAACAGTACTTTGGTTATTTTGCCATTTTCAATTTCATAACTCGACACAAATTCAGCTCGTTTATCTACGACCCTTTTATCTGTTGAACAGGTTTCTGATAGCTCATGATCAATCACGATATTGCCATAGACAATGCGCTTAATAGGGGACGATTTAATACATTTTAGCTTTTTAAACATGATGCCGTACCGAGCGATAAGCTTTTCTTTGCCTTTGAACAACAACTCATTAGGAAAAGCATAAAACTCAACATTTTCATCGTACATCTTAACGAATGCTTCAATATTACGGGCATTATACGCTTTAATTAATTGCTCAATGACTGCCAGTGACTCGCGCGACTGTTTTGCTTTAGCTTGCTGTTTTAACGTGAGCGCTTCTTTGGCTTGCGCTACCGCTTGATCAGCTTGTGCTATAGCTTGCGCTTTCTCTTGCTGTGTTTTTGGTAGCTCTGCTGGTTTTGCTGCTTCGTTACCTAATACCTTGCTGGTATCTACAACTTCAATCAAATTGTCTTTATTAGGATCAACAACAATAGGCTGTGTAGGCTCGATATCAGTGGGCTCTGATTGCTCAGTTTTTTCAGGCGTTAAGGTGATCACCGCCACACTGTCTTGTGACGCAGGCGATGCCGCTTGAGTTTGCTTACTTTGCTGTTTCTTTTCAGCTTCTTTGTTCTGCCCAGCCTCGGCCGAAACTAGCTGCCAAGATAAAAGTAAACTAACTGCAAAAAGTAACGATTTCATACTGTTTCCGAGTAATTTAAGAACCGCTAAAATAGCAAAAAATACGCTTAGGGGATAGTTTTATCCCCCGATTAACGTATTTACCAATATTGTTCTACAGTTATTTGTCCAGGATCTCTACGCCGGTTACGGCTGTAGCCTTTATCAATTAAAATAGCGCTGGTGTCTTTGACCATTTCAGGGTTACCACAAACCATAAACTGCGCTGTGTCATGTGTTGGAACTAACTGGCAATGGTTAAATAAGGTTTCATTGGCAATATGCTCTGTTATTCGTCCGTGCAACCCTTGTATAGGCTGCTCACGGCTCACAACACTTACATACTGTAATTGTGGGTACTGTTGTTGTAATCGCGTAATTTTTGCTTGGTAACTGAGGTCCGCATTTAACCGTACGCCATGTACTAATACGACCTTTTCAAACTGCTGCCAAACATCGCCTTGTTCAAGCATGGATAAATAGGGGCCAATTGCAGTGCCGGTACTTAGCATCCATAATTGCTTGCTTTTGGGTATTTCATCAAGAGTGAAAAAGCCACTGGCACGTCGCTCTATCATTACACTATCGCCAGGTTTAAGCTTGGCTAATTGTTGTGATAATAAGCCATCTGCCACGTTAATTAGATAAAACTCTAAATCGGGAGAGCTTGGTGCGTTTACATACGAGTAAGCACGGGCAATACGCTTGTCATCCATCATCACCGACAACTTAGTAAACTGCCCCGCTTTAAACGGCTCCACATCAGCATTTACAATTAAACTAAATAAGGCATCAGTCCACCAAACACTATCTTTAACCTTCGCTTCAACCCAGTTCGACACAGCCATTCCCCTTTAGTTATTGCTTTATATAACAGTGGCAAAGGTAATGAGAGGTGTCAATGTTTGCTGCGAGTTTGCGGTCAGCGGTCAGCGGTCAGCGGTCAGCGGTCAGCGGTCAGCGGTCAGCGGTCAGATCACAATAAAAGCTCATTAATTACTGTCAGTAAATTAATGAGCTAGAATCTGTAAATTGTTTAAAACTGATGGCTGATAACTGACGGCTTTTTTCATAAAAAAAGCCGCCTAGGGTTACTAGGCGGCTTTGGGAGGTTAGTCTCACTGTATTTGGGCGTGTCTCCAAACAAAGCGAATACGTTACCAAGGAACTTTTTAAATTGTTTTATTACACAGATTCGAGTGCAATTTTAACCATTTCATTGAAGGTGCTTTGACGTTCATCGCTCGGTGTTGCTTCGCCAGTGATCACGTGGTCACTTACTGTAAACAACGCCATTGCTTTTGCGCCGTATTCGGCTGCAACACCATATAAACCTGCAGTTTCCATATCAACGGCTAACATACCTAATTTATCAAGCTCTTGATAAAAGGTGTTGTCGGCTTGATAGAAAGTGTCAGTGGTAAAAACATTACCTACCTTTGCTTTAATGCCAAGCTCTTTAGCCGCATTAACGCCGTTTAAAAGTAGATCAAAGTCTGCAATAGCAGAGAAGTCATAGCCACGTACGCGAGCACGGTTTACGTTTGAATCTGTGCTGGCACCTTGAGCAAAAATGACGTCACGAATTTTAATATCGCTGCCAATACCGCCACAGGTACCAATACGAATAAGGTTTTTAACGCCATAACTAACAATCAATTCACGGGCATAAATTGACATTGATGGAATACCCATCCCAGAACCCATAATACTTACAGGCTTACCTTTGTAGGTTCCAGTAAAGCCATACATATTACGAACGCCAGTTACTTTAACTGCGTCATCAAGAAAGTTTTCTGCAATATATTGCGCACGTAGTGGATCACCTGGCATTAATACCGTTTGGGCAAAATCACCGTTGTTCGCTTCGATATGCGGAGTACTCATTATTCGTTTCCTTTTACAATTGGTGCTTTTAGCTCTGTTATAAAGCCTTCACCATAGTCAAGTGCAGGTAAGTTAAACCACTGGGCAAGTGTTTGACCTATGTCTGCAAAGCTAGCACGTTCACCAAGCGGGGTATTTTCAAGCCCAGCTCGATAAGCAAGTACAGGTACATATTCACGAGTGTGCTCACTGCCCGGGAATGTGGGATCACAACCGTGATCCGCTGTAATAATTAGTACGTCGTCTGGCTTAAGCTGCTTAAGTATTGTTGGTAAATAATCATCAAACTCTTTAAGTGCTTTTGCATACCCTACAGGGTTGCGACGATGGCCAAACTTTTCATCAAAATCAACAAGGTTTGTAAATATCAAACTATGATCTGGCGCTGACGCCATCACCTGTGATGTTTTTTCTAGTAAGTTTTGTAAGCCTGGGGCTTTGTGCTTTTGCGTAATACCTTGGTGTGCATAAATATCTGCAATTTTACCAATGCTTATTACTTCGCCGCCATCTTCTGCTAGCTTATCTAGCAAGGTTGGCTCTGGCGGTAACACTGAATAATCACGACGATTGCCCGTTCTGGCAAAGTCTTGACTAGTCGAACCCAAAAATGGCCGCGCAATCACTCGTCCTATGTTCATTTCATCAAGCAGCGCCCGTGTGATTTCGCAGACCTGATAAAGTTTTTCTAGACCGAAAGTTTGTTCATGCGCGGCTATTTGAAACACGCTATCAGCTGAGGTGTAACAGATTGGCATACCTGTTTTTACGTGCTCTTCACCTAGCTGTTCTAAAATGGTGGTTCCTGATGCATGGCAGTTACCTAAAATGCCAGGAATACCCGTACGAGCAATTAACTCGTCAATAAATTCTTGTGGAAAACAAGGCTGTGTATTTGGAAAATAACCCCAGTCGAATAACACAGGCACACCAGCCATTTCCCAATGACCTGATGGCGTATCTTTGCCACTTGAAAGCTCTTTAGCGTAGCCCCAAGCCGCAATCGGTGTTTGGCGGTCGCTAACTAGGCAAGGTTCATTACCTGCCGCTTCACACGCATCAACTAATCCTAATAAAGATAAGTTAGGCAGAGAAAGTTTTTCGCCAGTTTCTTCTGAGTAAGCTTTTAGCAGATGGGCAAATGTATTCGCACCGATATCACCAAACTTATCAGCGTCGGGGGCTGCGCCTATGCCTAAGCTGTCTGCCATCAATATAATTGCTCTTGCCATACTCACCTCGTTTATCCAATAGAGCTACTTTATCTGTTGTTGCTTTTTACCGTACAGGACATAAGTCCTGTTTCATAAAACCTAAACATTATAAATTTCACATCTTAAAGCGAAGCAAGAGAGATTATTCGTGTCTTTTTTGCTATTGTGATCTACCAACAATATATACCTTCTGTGTGGATGAGAACTTTAGTGACACGAACAATAATAGCCATTGCTGGCGCATCTGCGTCGGGCAAATCTCTTTTTAGCCAAACTATTTATAATGAATTGGTTAATGAGCTTGAACCAGGCGCTATCGCCGTGATCGAAGAAGATGCGTATTACAAAGACCAATCGCATCTACCGTTTGCCCATCGTACGCAAACAAACTACGACCACCCTGATGCGTTTGAACATGAATTGATGTGTGAGCATCTAACAAAATTACGCAATGGAGAAGCAGTCGAAGTTCCAACATATGATTATGCGCAGCATACACGCAGTGATAAAACACGCCCTGTTATGCCAGCTCAAATAATTATTGTAGAAGGTATTTTGCTGCTCAGCGACAAAGCGCTAAATAAAGAATTTGATATCAAAGTGTTTATTGATACACCGCTTGATATTTGCCTGATGCGCCGTATGCAACGTGATATGGAGCAACGAGGCAGAACATTACAGTCCGTTGTTGAACAGTATCAAGCGACAGTGAGACCAATGTTTTATCAGTTTATTGAGCCCTCAAAGCACAATGCTGATTTAGTGGTCACACGTGGCGGCATGAATCGTGTTGCGATTGATATAATTAAAAGTAAAATAAAATATTTACTGCAAAAATAACAACGGGAAATAACTAAACATGACAACATTTATGAGCTTAGTCGGCATGTGTGTGCTGCTAGGCATTGCTTTTGTGGCTTCAACCAACCGCAAAGCAATTAGTTTAAGAACGGTTGGTATTGCGTTTGCTATGCAATTTATTATTGGTGGGTTTGTGCTGTTTTTCGAAGCAGGTAAAAACGCATTGGTAAGCATGTCAAAGGCGGTATCGTCGGTAATTGGTTTTGCAAATGACGGAATATCGTTTTTATTCGGCCCGCTTGCAAGCCAAGATACCTTAGGATTTATTTTTGCGGTACAAGTTTTGCCCGTTATTGTGTTTTTCTCTGCGCTTGTTGCAGTGCTTTACCACATTGGCATTATGGATTGGATTATTAAAATCCTCGGCGGTGGTTTACAAAAACTGTTAAAAACATCGCGTACAGAATCGCTTTCAGCGACCGCCAATATCTTTGTTGGTCAAACTGAAGCACCGTTGATTGTAAAACCATTTATAGCAACCATGACCAAGTCTGAGTTGTTTGCAGTGATGGTTGGTGGCCTAGCCACTGTGGCAGGCTCTGTAATGGCCGGTTACGTTATCATTGGTGTAGAACTTAAGTATTTAATTGCTGCCAGCTTTATGGCTGCACCGGGTGGTTTCTTAATGGCGAAGATGATTGTGCCAGAGACCGAAACCCCAAAAGACACATTGGCTGATCTTGAAGATAATGAAGATAAGCCAGTAAATGTGATAGATGCAGCAGCATCGGGCGCCGCCAACGGCATGCATTTAGCGCTCAATGTAGGTGCGATGTTATTAGCATTCGTTGCTTTAATCGCGCTTTTAAACGGTTTATTAGGTGGTATTGGTGGCTGGTTTGATTACCCGACACTGACACTACAAGAGATTTTAGGTTATATATTTGCCCCGGTTGCCTGGTTACTTGGTGTACCGTGGAGTGAAGCAATTATAGCCGGCAGTTTTATTGGTCAAAAGTTGGTAGTGAATGAGTTTGTTGCTTACTTAGACTTTATAAATTATCGCGATACGTTAAGTGCGCACACACAAGCGATTGTCACATTCGCGTTATGTGGGTTTGCTAACTTATCATCGATAGCCATTTTACTAGGTGGATTGGGCGGTATGGCGCCTAGTCGGCGAAAGGATATCGCACGCTTAGGGCTCAGAGCAGTGTTAGCAGGATCTATGGCTAACCTGATGAGCGCCGCAATTGCAGGTTTTTTCCTCTCGCTAGCTTAGAAACTTTGAGATGAGCCTTAGTTGCAAAACAATAGGATAGCCCTTTAAGGGGTTAAAGAGCTATCTGACTTGAACGATACTTCACCAAGGGCCGCAAGGCCCTTTTATCGTTTTAAGCATTCTACTTTCCATAATTCTCGCTTTATTACTATACTCAAAACCTACATGAACTTTTAGGAGACTTCATGCGGTCTTTTGTTTACTTATTGCTATTTTTATTTATGCCATTTTGCTTAGCTCAGCTTCCTGTTAAGGTTGTTACTGAGTTATCCCCGCCGAATCAAACCCGCATAAACGACGACGTTACAGGCTACAGTACCGACATAGTTAAACTCATTTTAAATAAAGCCAATATTAACGCCCCTATTGAAATTTACCCATGGGCACGCGCTTATAAAATGGCTCTTTCTGTGCCAAATACACTTATATATAGCCTAGCCCGAACTAAAGATCGTGAGCCACTATTTCATTGGATTGGTATCGTTGCTAAATTTAAGTTAGGTTTTGTTAAGCTCACTCAGCGCCACGATATTGTTATAAATACCTTAGAGCAGGCTAAGCAATATAATGTTGCAGTACAACGCAATGACCTAGCGTATAACGTGCTAACTAAATATGGCTTCTCAGTTGTACTGACTAGCGACATTCAAAAATCATATCACTTGTTATTGGCAAAAAAAGTAGATTTAATCATTGATGATGAAAATTACCTGAGTGTAATGAGTGAGCAACTCGCTATTAATGCAGATAAAATCAGCTTTGTTTATGCAATTGATGAACTGGCGGTGGCAGGATATTTAGCGGCTAATATCAATATGGACCCAGCCATGGTAAGTGAATTAAAAGGTGCCTTTGAAGAAGTAAAGTTAACAGCGCAATATCATGCGTTATTGAGCAGTAAATAATATTCTCGTCTTAATCGTGTATATAAAGATTTTTAAACGACTCAACTTCCCCTTCTTTTCTCAGTGCTTTTAATTGCACATTAAATTGCTCAACGATCTCCTTAGGAACTGCTTTATTAAAAGCCAAGTAATTTCCACCCAGCTTTTCAACTGGTAGCTCAACTAGTTTTACAACTTCTTTACCACCGTGGCCAAACTGCTGTAGTTGATAGTCTAAAACTAATTCAGATCCTAAAATTAAATCTATTTTATTTTTGAAAAACAGATTTATATATTCGTAATGATGAGAAAACTGTAACAGGTTTTTATCTGTCTCAAAACCCACTTCATATACAAGCTGCTCATAAATATTACCTCTTACTAAGCCAAGCGAATATGCACTAACTTGATTTAAGTCTGTCGGGTTTATATGTTTATTCGTCGCTAAACGGTAAAAAAATGTACGTGATGATACAAGTGGTCCAACCCATTGAAATAGGTCTTCACGTTGCTCTGTACGGGCTGTAGACACAACCCCTGCAGTAGGGTTATTTTGCGCTAAATGGTACGCACGCGTCCAAGGCAATAACTCAAATTTGCATTCTACCTGCACTCGCTGGCAAAGCGCCTGAGTTATATCGAGGTTTATTCCCTGTAATTGCCCTTTATTAGAGAAGTTATAAGGAGGGAATTGCTCGGTATAGATTGTGAGTTCTGGCTTAGCATATGCAATGTGGCTGCACATTAATAATAAGCACGCGAAACTATGTCGAATAAATATAGCGCCACTCCCATCTCAGAGTTAAAGATACTTAATAATAAGACACCTCGTCAAATAACTCTATAAAAACGGCATCCTTTATTTGATAGACGCCTATCGCAAGCTACTTGCAAAACAAAAGTGATATAGTATAACGTTACTTAAATTCCATTTTTGACCGTTTACTAATGAAAAAAATCAACATTTTATTCTTTGCTTCAAGCTTAGGTTTATTCGGTTGCAGCGCTGGCATCCCCTATTCATCAAGTAAGTTAACTGTCGCAACCTGGAATTTAGAGCACCTCGCAAGCGACGGTGATCAGGGTTGTAAAGTGCGTACTGAAAGTGACTATAAGCAATTAAGTCAGTACGTAAAGACTATCGATGCAGATGTATTTGCATTACAAGAGGTAGCTTCAGCTGCTGCTGTTGAACGCATATTTAAGCCTCAGCAATGGCAAATAATTATGTCATCGCGTGCTGACTCACCTAGTTACACCTGCCGTGGTAATGGCAACTTATCAACACAACAGAAAGTCGCATTTGCAGTAAAAAAATCAATTCAGGTAACCAACTCACAACACTTAACATCACTTTCAGCGGTTAAGTTAGGGGTTAGAGAGGGCCTACAGCTCTCGCTTAAATATAATAATCAAACGGTTAATCTATTAAATTTACACCTTAAAAGCGGCTGCTTTACCCAGGATTATAGCCAAAACGATAGTACAAGCTGCCAGGTATTCGCAAAACAAGCCGATATTCTTAAGCAACATGTTGTTAGTCAGCTTGGGAGTAATGATAAATGGCTGATGCTTGGCGACTTTAATCATCACTTAGCTGATGAAAACAATAAACTTCGCAACGCTTTATTTGACGCTGTAACGGCATCTACAAACAATACTCTTACAGTACTCACCGATGGGAAGGTAAGTTGCCACCCTAAATACCCTGCTCCTATCGACCATATTATTTCATCATCAGCAATGACTAATACGCTTTCTACACCCCCTGTCATGTTTCACAAATACGCACAACAGCCCAATGTCATGTTGAGCGATCACTGTGCATTAAGTGCAACTTTTAACATTCACTAACAAGAGAAAAAAATGAAAACAATTTTAGCAACAGCCATTAGCTCGGCATTATTTTTAACAGCCTGCTCAGAGCCCGAAAATGTCAAAAGTACGCCTGCTGCAGAGCAAGTAACAACAGCAGAAAATGCCAACCCTCTGATGGAACAAAGTCCTTTGCAATATTATGCACCTGACTTTTCAGTAATAAAAGATGAGCATTTTTCACCGGCATTCAGCCAAGGAATGTCACAACAAATAGCAGAAGTAACACGTATTATTGACGATACAACTCCGGCTAATTTTAATAACACTATTGTTGCATTAGAAAAAAGTGGACAGTTACTAGGGCGAGTTAGCAGTATCTTTTTTAATCTGTCTGGCACAGACTCAAACCCTGCGAGACGAGCCCTTCAACAAGAGCTGGCTCCTAAACTTGCCGCTCACCGTGATGACATATTTCTAAATAAAGCATTGTTTGCAAAAGTTGAAACGCTTCATCAACAATCAGCAAACCTTGACTTGACGCCTGAACAAGCTCGGTTGCTCGACGTTTACTATAAACGTTTTATTCGCGCGGGCGCTAAGCTTGATGAACAACAGCAACAACAAATTCGCGACATTAATAGCGCTTTATCGAGCTTAACAACTCAGTTTGGGCAAAACTTATTAGCACTTTCAAAAAGCAATGTAGTCATCGTTGATAGTAAAAGTGATTTAGCCGGTTTGACTGAAAACCAAATTCAACAATATGCCAATGCAGCAACTGAAGCTGGGCATCAAGGTAAATACTTAATTAAAATAACCAATACCACACGCCAACCCATTCTTGCATCATTACAAAATAGGACATTACGTGAAAAAATTTGGCGAGCTTCTAGCGAGCGAGCTTTATCAGGAGAGTATAACAACAGCGAGATAGTCCCTAAGCTGGCAAAGTTAAGAGCACAAAAAGCAGCCTTATTAGGTTATAACAGTTATGCTGAGTATGGCTTAGATGCGCAAATGGCAAAGCAACCTTCAGCTGTTTTCGATATGTTCGCAACCATGGTTCCACAACTACTGCAGAACGTACATGCTGAAGCAAGCGCAATTGAAGAACAAATAAAAGCATCTGGAAATGATTTTACGTTACAGCCATGGGATTGGTTTTACTACGCAGAGCAAGTACGTAAAGAAAAATACAACTTAGATGAATCAGTAGTAAAAGAATATTTCGAGTTTAACCGCGTACTGGAAGACGGTGTATTCTATACCATGAACCGTTTTTATGGCGTCACGTTTAAACCGCGCACTGATTTACCTGTTTATCACCCTGATGTAAAAGCATATGAGCTATTTGATCATGACGGTAAAAGCCTTGCCATTTTTTATGCTGATTATTTTGCTCGAGAAGGCAAACGTGGCGGAGCATGGATGAGTTCATTCGTAAAACAATCAGGCTTGTTAGAGCAAAAACCGGTTGTTGTTAATGTTATGAATATTCAAAAAGCTGCCGAAGGCGAACCAACACTGATTAGCTATGACGAAGCAACAACGATTTTTCATGAGTTAGGTCATGGATTACATGGCATGTTGTCGAATGTTACCTACCCTAGTTTATCTGGTACTTCTGTATCGCGCGACTTTGTAGAGTTTCCGTCTACCTTTGAAGAAGACTGGGCAATGCACTCGGAAGTTATTGCCAACTATGCAAAACACTACAAAACGGGTGAACCCATACCTGCAAACTTACTTAAAAACGTAATACAATCGCGTAGCTTCAACCAAGGCTTCGATACGTTAGAATATGTTTCAGCTGCCCTGCTCGATATGCAATGGCACTCACTGCCAGCTGATGCACCACTACAAGATGTGGTAGATTTTGAGCAAGATGCCCTAACCAAACATAATGTGAATGTACCATACGTACCGCCACGCTATAAATCAGCTTACTTTTCACACTCTATGGGTGGCGGCTATTCTGCAGGTTATTATGCTTACATGTGGAGTGAGATTCTAGCCGCAGATGCCTACGCTTTCGTACAAGATGAAGGTGGTTTAAAACGTGAAATTGGTGACAAATACCGTAAAGAGATTTTAGAAGTGGGTAATTCACGTGATCTTATGGAGTCGTACAAAGCATTCAGAGGTCAAGAGCCTAATACGAGTGCGTTATTAAAACGAAGAGGGCTGACAACAGTAGTAAACTAGCGATATAAGAGTGAGCAAGTTTAAATACTTGCTTACTCTTTACTAAATTGCAGACACAAAAAAAGCGCTTAATATAAGCGCTTTTTGTTTTTACTAATTAAAGTAAAAATTATAACGGATTGATGTTATCCGCTTGTGGACCTTTTTGACCTTGTGAAAGAGTGAACTCTACACGTTGGCCTTCAGCTAAAGTTTTGAAACCTTCGCTTTTGATTGCTGAGAAATGTGCGAAAACGTCTGGACCATTTTCTTGCTCGATGAAACCAAAACCTTTAGACTCGTTGAACCACTTAACTGTACCTGATACGATGTTAGACATAGTAATATCCTGATATAAAAATAAAAAATAGTGCCCATGTGGGCGGGTGTAGCAAAAAATGAGATGGTACTTAAAAACTTCAGGACGGTAACTACAAGTATTACTTATACAACAACGAAATGGAGATTTATAAATTACATGCTTTCTTTCTAGCTGAGGCCCACTATATAGAGTTACTGTGTTATGTCAATAACTTTATTACTCTTTATACAATAACTTTCAGCGATGTCATTGCACTACAAAATCAAAATAGGTGTTTGGGTACGCTTGTGGCTTATAGGTAAAATGCCACCACTCCATCGAATATGGGGCAAACCCTGCGGCCATCATAATGTTTTTAAGTAAATAACGATTGGCTTTTTCACTGGCAGTAATACGTTCATCGTCGGTATTTGATATAGTATCAAACATATCAAACAAAGAGCCCATATTAAGCTCTTTGCCATTAGCATCAGTTAAAGTAAGATCAATTGTTGAGCCACGACTATGGCCAGATTTGGCCGCTATATAACCTCCCAATAACTTATCTTTGCCTAAATTTGGGTAATATTCTGCTTTAGTTTTTACATCTGATTCGTCATTAACCCAACGAACAAAGTGATCCACTGCGCGTTGCGGGCGATAACAATCAAAGATTTTTAAATTATACCCTGCCTTCTGGGCTTGTTTATGAGCTTGCTGTAAGCCTTTTGCTGCTGTTTTATGTAATAAGCACTTTGGGGCTTGATAACCATCAACAGGTTGGCCGACAAAGTTATTAGCGCTGTAGTAACGAATATCAAATATCGCTGTTGGCATTATCGTCGCAATATCTACAAACTCGTTACGCTTGGTTTTAGTCCCAACTTCTTCAGCATTTACAGCTGGGCTGATAAAGTAAATAGCTGTGAGTAATGAAATTGATTTAAAACAAAATTTTAAAAGCATAGTGCAACTTTATGGATTGTTATATTAAAACCATAATATTGCACACTTTTACATTTATGCAAATAATTTATTACCTCACCTTAGGAATTACAAATGCTAAGGTGCTCGCCGCTAATGGCATAATTAAGGCATAACTGAATCTACTCTAGTGATAGGATTTTTCGGCAGTTCTTCATTTATCCAAAGCTCGACTAAACATAGCAAGCAGAGCTTTAGATCCAAACCACCTCAAGCAACTTCCATCCTGAGGTGGCTTAGTATTAAAATTTAAAGCTTACTTGGGTTTTTATATTACGCCCTACGCCATAATCACCAATTGCTCCGCCAGTGCCGGCCATTACTTGATATTCTTTATCGAGCAAGTTATCCACCGCGACACGTACACTCCAAAAATCATTAATATCCCAATTAGCATTCAAACCCACTAGGGTATAACTATCTTGTTGTGTTTCTTTATATGATTGAGTTGCCCCGTCATAGGCTAGAACAGTTCGCTCAGCAATATCCTGAACGCTAATACCTGTTCGTAGCGCTTCGTCAAAGAAAAATAAACCAGCCGTGAGCGCCAGTTTATCTGCGGGTAAATACCATAGTGGCTCACCGTCTTGGTCTTCACCTGATATTTCGCTGTAAGCAAGATTTACATAGCCTATTGAGTAAGCGTAGTTCACTTCAAGTTCAAAGCCATCACGGTCATTACTACCACTGTTGTTGTAGCGAGGAGCTGGGGCTGGATTGGTTACTGAACTGGTATTTGACTGTATTTCGTCATCAACCTGAGTGTCAAAATAAACAACGCGCCCAGTTAATGAATCGCGATCAGAGAACACATTATCCGTTTGATAGCTCATGCCAATTTCTTGGTTTTGGCTATTCTCGGTTTCGAGTGCTAAATTAGGGTTACGACCACCATATAAATCATAGAGCTCATCGATTAATGGCGCCCTAAAGCCCTCTTGGTAGCTAGCAAATACAGCAAACTGCTCTGTAAATTGATAGTTCACTGTTACAGCAGGCACAACTTTTGAGTGTTCTACTTTGGTATCTAATTCAGAGTAATGACTATCAAATAGTGCTGTTGGTGTGCTGCGATATTCCTCATACCTAACACCTCCTGTTAGTGTCAGTGCCTGCCATGTAAATTCATCTTGAATATAGACCCCAATACGTTTTTGTTTACCACCTGGTTGCGAGGTCATTTGGCTATAAATTAACTCGTTACCATACTCTAAACAGGCGTATGTTTGCATGTTGTATTCTAAGCATGGGTAACTTTGCTTATCCCCTACACGTTCTTTGTCTGAATACTGCACACCGTAAGTAAGTGCATGCTTACCCAGTATGCTTGTGTTCATGATATCGAGCGTATTTATGTTGTACTCATAATGAGATTCAACGCCGATATAATCCTCTAACATGCCTTGGCCGTCGGTTTCTGTCACATGACTTTGGCTATTACCAAAGCGTACCGCTAAATCAAGGTATTTGTTATTTACCGGGTTTAACTCATAACTAAGATTAGTAACGGATTGCTTTACTCTGCGGTAAACTGTGCCCCAAGCCCCCGGATCTGTGGTATTAAATTCCGTTCTTTGGGCATCTTCACTTTGGCTATATGAAAGCCCTATTAATGAGTCATCCGTTAAGTAATACTCACCTTTAAGCAATAAAGACTCAGCTTCGATTGCGGAGTTATCGAGTGCTTCACCATTGGATAATTCAAAATCATCACTTTGTCGTTTTATATAAGCGGCTAAAATATCAAGTGAATCAGTAGGACGTGCATAGGCATAAACGCTGCCATTGTTTTCGTTGTTATTGCCATGGTGGCCTAGCTTAATTTTAGCACCTGCAGTTTGATCTGGCGCTAAAAAGTCACTGGCATCTTTGAATTCCATTTCAACCACGCCACCAAGTGCACCACCACCATGTAATACGGTACTTGGACCACGTTTAATGCTAACAGTACGATATAAATCAGCGTCACCAAAAAAGCTGCCCATCCGGTACTTTTCAAACGTTTGTATGGCGCCGTCAACACTAACTAGCACGTCTTCAGCGTCATTAAAGCCACGCACACTAAACTTTTGTCCACCAGCCCTAGGTCCACCCGTGGCTGTTACATTGGGCACAGCAATCAAACTATCGAAGACCGTTGTTGCCAGCACATCTTCAATATTCTCTGCGCTGATAACGTTCACCGCTTGAGAAGAATTAAGTGCCGTTTTTTCTGTTCGGGTCGCAGTGACCGTTACAGCATCAAGGTTTGTCGTTAACTTGGGTTGTTCTGATGAGTTTGTTTGTGCCATCACAGGTAGTGAAACACTGGCAATGCATAGAGCCAGTTTTGAAAGGCGCATGTTGTCGCTCCATAAAGTTAATATATATTATTATTAATTTACGAATTGGCTTAGCCCCTTAATCAGCAAATTCGAACCTATTTAAAACGGCATCATTATAACAAACCAAACATTAAATGAGAATTGTTTTTATTCTTTTTCAATAAGTATATTTGCAATTTTATGATCTTCTTTCGACAGTGCTGCTAAAAGCTTAACTAACTCACCACTTGGTACTTGCTGATCAATCGCAAGGTATACACCTGGTTGCTTTTTATGCCGTAAAGCTGAAATGACATCATCCAAGGAGTCGTAAGGTTTTTTAGCCAAGGCATATATAAGGTGTTTGTCGGTATAATTAACACTTAATACAATTGCTTTTTGTTGCTCAAGCGGTGCTTTATTCTCACTACCAACCTCAGGCAAAGTGACATCAAGCATGTCTAATTTTACCGCTGCTGTGAGTAATAAAAATACGAGTAATATAAAGAGCACGTCAATTAATGCGGTTAAATCAGGCATTAAGGAACTGTTGTTGGATTTATCTGGCAGCTCAAGCATGGGGAGGTTCATCAAAACAAAGTTGATAATTTAGGTGATTAATAATGCGGGTCAAATCGGTTTGAAAACGCTCTAAAAGCGCGTTAAAAACCCCACTTAATAACAAGCAAGGAATGGCAATAATAAGACCTGCCATGGTTGAATACATCGCTTCCCATAAGCCATCAGCAAGTAATGCCGGCGTTACCGCTTGATGTGTTTGTGCTATTTTTTTAAACATCAGCACTAAACCCCACACCGTGCCTAATAACCCCATCAGCGGGGTTAGTGTGCCCAATAGGGATAAAATGTTTAATCGTTTGCGCCAACCGCTTATACAATCTTGTAAATATAATTGGCACCATTGCTGGCGCTGCTCTGGCTGAGACTTTTGTTTTAGCTGCTGACTAAACTCATCGTTTGGTTGTTTTAGTTTTTGCATTTTCAGCCAACTTTGTCCAAACGCTAAACTGCGCTCTAACACAATAGCTAACGCAATAATTGAAACCATAAATAATGGCCAAGCCATAATACCGACTGCAGAAAATACATCGTGCATAATTACTTCTCTTAATTAAGTGCGTTATGAACGCAAGGAAAATTCTATTGGTACACTAAAGCGCGCTTTCACTTTATGTTGATCACGCATCACGGGGTGAAATTGCCATTGCGATACGTTATTTAATGCCGCTTTATCAAGCTCAGTAAAGCCACTGCTTTTTAAAACTGAAAGTTGGGCGATGGTGCCATCTTCGGCTAACTCTATTTGCAAAATCGCTACTCCCTGATAGCCACGGCGCTTCGCTTTTAATGGGTAATTTAAAGTTGGCCTAGGGGCTTTAAAAATAGGTAATGTATTTAAGTCGATAACGTGGTTTTTTAACGAGTGCTGCTTAGCAATGACAGGCGCGCTTGAAGCAGGTGCGGCTTGACTTGGTTTTGACTGTTTTTCAGCAGGTTCCACAACGGGTTTTACCTTTGCAATGGCAGTGTCAGGTGCAACGCTGGTTTTTTTAATAACTGGTTTTGTTTTGTTCGGCTGTGCAGTGCTTGTGCTTTTTTTTACGGTTGGCTGTTTTGCTAAGCGCTTAATCTTTGAGTGAAATTGCGTAGCTGATGCTTGTTTAGTAACAACAGTCGGCTTCTGTGTTTGTTTTTTTTGTGGCTTAACAGGCTCTGATGCAATGATTTTAATCGCAATTTTATCAGCAGGTTGTGCACCGCTAAATTTCACTCGATCTAATTCTGTTGGCTGAGAATACAGCCAACCTAAGTGGCACCCTAAAGAAACAATCAGAAAAATAATAAACTTCATAACTTTTAAATATAAATGCAAACTGTTACCATTTACATTAAATAATATCAACAATGGAATCGTTATGAAACCCCTACTCTCGTATTTAATTTTTATAACCCTAACTGTAACCAGCCAATGCATTTTTGCTCAGCAATCAACTGCTCCTCAAAGGGTTGTGGTATCAGGCGGCTCAATTACAGAAGTGATATACGCACTTGATGAGCAACAACGTATCATTGGAGTCGATAGCACGAGTGTTTTCCCTGCACAGGCAAAAGAAAAGCCACAAATAGGCTATGTTAGAAGGATCAGCGCAGAAGGTATTTTATCGTTAAACCCTGATTTAGTGATTGGTGAAGCGGATACAGGGCCAAAAAAAGTAGTCGAGCAATTAAAACAAACCGGTATCAACTTAGTCATCCTTGATGAAAATGATAATTTAGGCGGAATAGAAAGCAAAATAAAAAAAATTGCTACCTTATTAAATGTCGCTCAAAAAGGCGATGCTTTAGCCCAATCTCTGAAAGTAGACCGCGATGCTCTGAGCTATATTTTACAGCAAACGACGATTAAACCTCGAGTATTATTTGTGCTTAGTGTGCGTAATAGTCAACCTATCGTAGCCGGCGCTGGCACCTCAGCTGATGAGCTGATCAATGCGGCTGGAGGCGTTAATGTTGCAGCAAGTACAATCAATAATTGGAAGCCACTATCAACCGAAGCCGCACTTGCCATAAACCCTGATGTCATTATTACAATGGGCCGCCATGGCGATGATCCGCTTGTTAAGTTAGAAAAACTAGCTCACTTTAAATTCTCAAATGCTGTTAAAAATGGCCAAGTTCACAGCTTTGATGGCAGTTATTTACTTGGTATGGGACCGCGTACTCCGCAAGCAGTGGTTGAGCTTGCCCATACATTTCACCCTGACGCTCAATTACCGCAAGGTTATCAATATCGCTTTGCACCGAGTGCCAGCAATGTGACCGCCCAACGAAGTGAGCACTGATCATGTTGGCACTAGGTAGTACATTAATTTCACAAAATCAGCACCGTCGAATGGCGATCCCCGCATTATTTATAGTATGCGTAATTGTTTTTTTTATCGCCCTTAGTAAAGGCGGTGTTGCCATCAGCATCAGTGAAGTTATTTCGATTATAAATCAAACCGCCGACGATGAGCTCAAACATGCCATTATTTGGCAAATACGCTTGCCAAGATTAGTGCTGGCTATGATTGTCGGTGCAGGGCTTGCTGCATGCGGCGCCGCGATGCAGGCTATATTTAGAAACCCATTAGCCGACCCTGGTTTAATAGGAGTATCAAGCGGAGCTGCATTAGGCGCTGTTGCAACGATAGTGTTAGGCACCAGTTTATTTGCTAATTTTAGCGATAGTTTAGGTATTTACGCTGTGCCTGTTGGCGCATTTTTAGGCTGTATAGGCGTGTGTGTATTTATATACCGGCTCAGCGCCCATAGTGGGCAATTTACCATAATCAGCTTGCTACTAGCGGGAATTGCAGTCAATGCAATTGTTGGTTCACTCATTGGGGTATTAACTTTAATAAGTAACGATCAACAGCTTCGGGATTTAACCTTTTGGAGCATGGGTTCACTGGCGGGTAATCATTTTGCAATGATGCTGCCAACAATTACGCTAATTATTTTTAGCTGCGTGGCGTTACTTCGCTTAGGCAAGCCACTTAATTTATATTTATTAGGTGAAGCACAGGCAAAACACTTAGGTATTAATGTTACTAAGCTTAAAAAACAGGTATTTATATACACGGCTTTATGTACCGGTGCTGCTGTTGCGATCACTGGGATCATTGGTTTTGTCGGGTTTATCGTGCCGCATATTGTTCGTTTAGTACTGGGCCCTGATCACCGATATTTAATGCCCACAAGTATGCTTGGCGGTGCGCTATTGTTGAGCCTGGCCGATTTATTCGCCCGTACAGTGATGCTACCTGCTGAACTACCTATCGGACTTATTACCAGTGCGATTGGCGGCCCATTCTTTTTAATCATGTTATTAAAAACTTATCAACGACGAGGGTAAAATGCTTTTAGGTACTAACTTAACCGCTAAGATTGGCAGTAAAGCTCTCTTAGATAACGTTGATTTTATGGTAAAGCCCCATGAAGTCGTTGTGATCATTGGTCCGAATGGCGCAGGTAAATCGTCTTTACTCAAGGCACTTTGTGGTGATATTGCTTTAACTGATGGTGCTGTGAGTATTAATCAACAAAATTTAAACGATTATAGCATTACTGAACTGGCACAACTAAGAGCGGTACTCACGCAAAATTATGAACTGGACTTTCCGTTTACTGTTAACGAAGTAGTTGATATGGCGCATGTTGTACATCAAGAGCAGTTCAGTACTGGAGCACTTAAACGATTTTCGAAAAGTGCGATGCAGGCACTAGGTGTCACCCATCTTGCACAGCAGTGCTTTACCCAGTTATCTGGTGGGGAAAAGCAACGTGCGCAGCTTGCCCGCGTACTTTGTCAGTTACAACCAAGTTTGGCAAAAAAACGTACCTGCTATTTATTAATTGATGAACCGACATCAAGCCTAGACCTTTACCACCAATATGAAGTAATGACTCAAGCACAAGACATTGCCAAGCAAGGTGCTGGTGTGGTCGCTGTGGTACATGACTTATCATTAGCGGCAAGTTTTGCTGATCGTCTCTATATGATGGACAAAGGATCGGTTGTTGCCAGTGGCTCTCCTAAAGAAGTATTAACCCAAGCGAGGCTGAGTGAGGTCTATAAAATTAATGCTAAATTGCAGGTTGGTTTAAGCGATGTACTACCGCATATTCTGATCAGTAAAGAAGCGTGTTAAACACAGAAACAATGTAGTACTGCCTACATTGTTTCCATCTAAAACATCAAGGTAACTTAGTCCGGTTTCTTTATTTCAGCATCCTGATATTGAGAATCTAGAATAGACCTATTACGCCCAGTGCGCTTTGCTTTGTACAGCGCTTGATCGGCAAGCTTAAAGATATCGTCAATCGACAACTGTTTTAGCGGCCAACCCGCAATACCGACCGATACATTAATATAGCCGACCGGGTCAATGTAAGTTTCAGATACCTGTATGCGTAAGCGTTCAGCTAACACATAGGCGCTGCTAGCTGTCGCATTAGGTGATATCACATTAAACTCTTCACCCCCTGTTCGTGTAACAAAGTCGGTTGAACGGGTAACATCTAAAATAATCTTCGCTAACGACTGTAAAACAAGATCGCCAATATCATGCCCGTATTCGTCGTTTACACGTTTAAAGAAATCGATATCGATAGCCAATACAGCAAAAGAGGTTTCTGTGGTAGTTAGCTGCTCTAAAAAACCATCTAAACTGCGTCTATTGTGTAAACCTGTAAGTGGATCTGTTTGTGCTTCTTGGCGCAGTACACCTATTTGATTTTGAAATACCCCCACTCCTTTGAGCATAGCTTTACGTAACTCGGAACTTTCAAAATACCATGATTTTATGATCTTTAATCGTTGCGGAGCATTTGGGTTATCTAGTGCATTTGCTGTTTGCGCTAAATCTCGTAACGGGTGTGCAATCAGTCTAGCGAGCAGCCAAATAAAGAGTAATGTAGCCAAGCCAATGGGAAGCGTTCGGTACAGTACATTGATCATCAGGCCATCTAAGGGCTCAAGCGTAGCCTCTAATGATCGCTGTGTAATAATTCCCCAAGGAGCCGCTTTAAGTGATGCGTAGCCTGCAAGCATAACCACGTTATGGCTGTTTATTAGTTGCTTTGTACCACTTTTATATTTTAATACCGCTTCAATTACAGCATTATTATAAACTTGCTCACCAATTCGGGATGTATCAGGGTGATACAGTAACCGCCGGCTTTTGTCTACAACATATAAATACGAGCCATCTTTATGAAAATGCACTTGCAGCAAATCATGTAAGATATTGGCATGTTTTAAATAAATAGAACCGCCCACGTAGCCTAAGTATCGCCCATCAGTAGCAAACAACGGATGTGAAATAAAAATAATTAAATTGTTTGCAGCAGAAATATAAGGCTCACTGATCATCGGCTCTTTAAACGACAACGCTTGTAAAGCACCATCACTTTGCAGTTTTTTGCCTGCTAATTGTAAGCTTTTTGGTGAAATTCCTTTAACCACTCCATTAGCTAATACAACCACTGTGGAGTTAAAGCTATCGGTTTGACGTTTCAATCGCTCTGCTTCTTGGTTAAAAATAGCCTTATTATCAAAATTCTTAGCGATAATTTTTGCCGAATAGGCCAGTTGTTGTTGCGTTGACTGTAAAAAGAGATCAGTTGCAGAGGCTAACTTGGCCGCGTAAGCGCTCTGGCTTTTGAGAGTTTCAGCTTGCAGTTGTTGCTTTTGCACTTGATAGCTAGAATAGAAGCTATTTAAAAATGTGACAATACTGGCTGATAAAGCCAAGAAAAGGACTAATTTTTTTAAATCTAATTTGATATTTAAGGTTTTTTTTAAACGGTGCAAAATGGTACTCAACTTTGAAGTAAAGCGCCTTTAATTCCATGGCTATATTTCGTCCGAATAATAACAATATTTAACCAAAATAGGAAAAGGTTCTTGCTGTTGTCTTATTTAATTCTAACTTTAGATTTTGCCCATATATTAACACTGCGCTGAGAAATCAATTCATGTTGCCAATGATTGAGCAGTTCTTGGTAACATGAACTTGGAATATATTATTTCAAACCTGAAATACTAAAATACAGTTATAAACCTCTTACTTTCACACAAAAATCTGGCCCAAGCTTTATATTAAGCCTTAAACAAGAAATATAAGACTTAATTGAATCCTTTGCAGTTAGTTATAAAAACAGTTAGTGTTACAAAAAAATGCTGTATTTCAATCAAAAACAGCATTAACATAAAGAATAAAATATTCAAACAACAAATAAGCATTCAGCTTTGGAGCCTACTGTGTTAAATAAGTTTGCCATATCATCAATTATTTTTGGATTAGGGTGTTTTTTACCAATGAAATCGACCTTCGCAGCAACGAACTTAACCCTTGAACAGCAAATTGGCCAAAAGCTAATGCTTGATTTTCGTTATTACTGCGAGCAAGACAGCGAAAAAAAATGCCGAACACCAATGACCGAGCTACCTGCAGACTTAGCCAAAATAATCACTAAACATGATATTGGTGGGGTTATCTTATTTGCTGAAAATATTCAGAATATAAACCAAATTGTAAAGCTTAATAATCAGATGCAACAAGCTGCGGCTAAAGCCAGTTTAGGTGCGCCGTTATTTATCTCTATTGACCAAGAGGGCGGTCGGGTTGCTCGTATTCCTCGTGATATTGCAACCTCTTTTACTGGTAATATGTCAATAGGTGCAACCTATGCAGAGCATGGCACTCAGTTTGCGACGCAATCAGCACAAGTCATCGCCGATGAGCTTAAAGCAGTGGGTGTCAACGTCAATTACGCGCCTACTGTTGATGTCAATATGAACCCTGACAACCCAGTAATTAATGTGCGCTCATACGGTGAAGACCCAAGCTTGGTAAGCAAGCTTGGTGGCGCTCAAGTTGCAGGTTTTGAAGGCAATGGCGTGATCACCTCACTAAAACATTTCCCAGGGCATGGTGATACAAACGTAGACAGCCATACCGGCTTGCCTAAAGTCATGCATGACAAAGAAACCATTTGGCAGCAAGATTTGCCCCCTTTTAAAGAGATTATAAAAGAGCAAAATCCAGGCATGATCATGACCGCGCATATCCAATACCCCGCGCTTGATGACAGCACCTTTGTTAGTAAAGATGGTAAAACCATGATTAAACCCGCCACAATGTCACGTAAAATTATTACCGACCTGCTACGTGGTGAATTGAATTATCAAGGCGTAGTGATCACCGATGCCCTTGATATGGCCGGTATCAGCCACTTTTTTGAGCCAATTGAAGCCGTGGTAAATACTTTTGCCGCAGGCGTTGATATTGCGCTCATGCCAATCGAAATTCGTAGTCCTAAAGATCTTCTGGTACTTGATCAACTTATTGCACGCTTAGTGAAAGAGGTTAAAAACGGTCAACTCAATGGCAAAGAAATCGCGCAATCTGCACAACGTATATTAAAGCTTAAAAGTAAGTTTAAGCTCACTACAGCGCTGGATGAAACGCTTGCTATACAAAAAGCACAACTTATACTTGGCGATTCAAGTCACCGAAAAGTTGAGGCTGAGCTAGCCCTTGCAGCTATCACTTTAGCTAAAAATGTACAAAGCACCTTACCGTTAAAATTAGCTAACAACGCTAAAGTTCACATTATTATGCCAGATACCCGTAAATGTATGGCGCTTGAACAAGCAATAAAACAATACGCTGATAATGACTACCAATATAGCTGCACAAGTTTGCAAGGCTTTGAGCCTAGTGCGGCTCTAAAAGCACTAAACAATGCTGATGTTATTATCGCGGGCAACGCATCGCCGAATCAAAGCGCCGTTGAGATTGGCGGGATGGATGATTTAGCCGATGACCCACAATTTGCCATCGCTAAATCTGAACAAGGCGCAGCGCTTGAGCGCTTATTACAACAGGCACAACGTGCTAATAAAAAAACCGTATTTGTCAGCCTACGTGCCCCTTATGATATTGCAAAATTTGGCCAATATGGTGATGCAATTTTAGCTACTTATGCGTATAACATAGATATAGATAATAATGTTAAAGTAGCAGGACCTGCTTTTACAGCTCTTGCTAAAGTATTACTTGGCAAAGCTGCGGCAACAGGCACGTTACCCGTTACCGTAAATGGCATTAATAATAACTAAAGAGGATTTTATGCAACATAACGCTTCGCTCACAACACCTTATGCTATTCGAAATATGATTCGCAATGAAGATTATACAGGGCATACATCGGGTTTTGTACCAGGCTTTGTACAAGCTAATTTAGTGATTTTACCCGAGCGTTATGCATTTGATTTTTTACAATTTTGCCAAGCGAATAAAAAAGCATGCCCTATTGTAGCCAGTAGCCGTACGCCCGGCGCAATTGATATACCTAATGTTGCCCACGACCTTGATATACGTACAGACTTACCACGTTATCGCATTTTTAAAAAAGGCCAGCTAATTGAAGAAGTCACTAATATTAAAGAGCATTGGCGTGATGATCTCGTCACCTTTTTAATTGGTTGCTCTTTCTCATTTGAAGAATCACTACAAGCGGCCGGAATTGAAATTCGCAATATTACTGAACATAAAAATGTCCCTATGTATATGACCAATATTCCTTGTGAAAGCGCAGGGATTTTTCATTCTAATATGGTAGTTAGTATGCGACCTATGAAACCTGCAGATGCCATTCGCGCTATCCAAATTTGTAGTCGTTTTCCTGATGTGCACGGAGCGCCTGTTCATTTTGGCGACCCTGCTGCGATCGGCATTAGTAATATCAATCGCCCGAACTTTGGTGAATCTGTAAGTATTAAAGATGGCGAAGTACCGGTATTCTGGGCTTGTGGTGTAACCCCGCAAGTGGCTATTGCAAATGCAGCGCCAGATTTTTGTATTACTCACAGCCCTGGCCATATGTTGATAACCGATATTCAAAATGCGCACATTTCTGCGTTTTAACTGTTGGAAAATAGATGAAGCTTAATTGTGATTTAGGTGAGAGTTTTGGTGCTTGGCAAATGGGCCTCGATGACCAAGTTATGCCCCACATTGATATGGCAAATATCGCGTGCGGTTTTCACGCAGGTGACGCAGATGTCATGGCGAAAACTTTAACTTTAGCTGCGCAACATAAAGTGACTATAGGTGCACACCCTAGCTACCCTGATAAGCAAGGTTTTGGGCGTCGTTCAATGGCACTTTCTGCCGATGAGCTCAGTAACTGTATGCATTATCAAATTGCAGCCATTGAGGGCATGGCTAAAATACACGGTTTAACGCTGAGTTATGTAAAACCACATGGCGCACTTTATAACGACATGATGGCCGATGAGCAAATTTTAGAGTCTGTTATAACGGCAATTGCCAACTACTCTACAAATTTGAAATTAATGATTCTCGCGACTGCGAATGCCGATAAGCATCAAGAGCTGGCTAAAAAATACGGAGTAACTCTGATTTTAGAAGCCTTTGCTGATAGGCAATACACAGATCAAGGTCATCTTGTATCGCGTAAAATACCAGGCAGTGTGCATGGCAAAACAGCCCTCATAGCACAGGTAAAACAGTTACTAAATGATGGCAGTGTGACAACTCAAAGTGGTAATAAACTAACATTAAACGCTGATAGCTTATGCGTACATGGCGATAACGCTGACGGTATAGCCCTTATTCGAGAGATAAAAGCACTATGCCAAACAAGCTAAATGACCAGCAACTTAGTCACGCTATCGAAGCGATGATGATTGAGCAAAATCTGCGAGGAATGCAAAGTTTATACGCTCATCAGCAAACAGGTACTTATTTACGCGCGGCAAATGCGCTGTACAAAGCAAAAAATACAGTATTAATTGGTACTGGCTTTGCGGTAAAGCAAACCTTCGAAACCGATGGCCCCGTTGGCGCAATTGCTTTATACAACGCACTTAAAGCACTAGGTAAACAGCCTATTTTAGTATGTGGAAACCCCCTTTACAGCGCACTTAGAAATGATTTTAATTGCTTTGAATTACCATTAGATAACCTTTCAGAGGCGATGGCATTTAGTAAGCAAGCATTAGCAGAGTTAAACCCCGATTGTGTGTTATCTATTGAACGACCTGGTTTATGCCATGGTAATAAATATTATAATATGCGCGGAATTGATATATCGGCTGATTGTGGCTGCTTTGACTTTTTTATCTCACAAGCGACTTGCCCAACTATTGCTATAGGCGATGGTGGTAACGAAATTGGTATGGGTAATGTTGCTCAATACATGACAGAGTTGAGCATTATGCCAAGCTTAACGTGCTGTGATGAGCTACTACTTGCTGATGTGTCTAACTGGGCTGCATATGGCATTATCGCTTTTTTAAGCCGCTGGCATCACCAAGACTTGCTTGCCAATACAAATACCTTAGCAATTTTACAGTACCTAAGTGATCGTGGCAGCGTTGATGGCGTTACCCACAAAAACGAACTAACCGAAGATGGCTTAAACGCTATGCACGGCCAACAATTAATAACACGACTGCGCCAACTTGGCGGCTTTATAGAGAATGAGGATTATCCATGAGCACGGTTTACCTAAATGGTGATTACCTAGCAGCAGCAGACGCGAAGATTTCACCAATGGATCGCGGTTTTTTATTTGGTGATGGTATTTATGAAGTCATTCCTGCTTACCAAGGTAAAATGCTTGGCTTTAATGCGCATATAGAGCGGATGAATAACGGCCTTAATGAAATTGAAATTAAGCTCGGTTACAGCACTGATAAATGGCGTGAGATTTGCCAACAGTTGTGTGAAAAAAATCACGGTGATAATTTAGGTATTTACTTGCACGTCAGCCGAGGCGCCGATACTAAACGCGCTCATGCCTACCCTACTGATATAACACCAACCGTGTTTGCGTATGTATTTGAAATTCCTGCACAGCCCGTCAGCGATATTGAGCACGCCACAACTTATACCGTTTCGTTAGAACAAGATAAACGTTGGCAGCGTTGCCACATAAAATCAACCGCGCTACTTGGCAATGTTATTCATTATCAACAAGGTGCTGCCGCTGGCAATAAAGAGACTATTCTGTACAACCGATTAGATGAAATAACCGAAGCAAGCTCAAGTAATGTATTTATAGTTAAAGACGGTGTGATAAGTACCCCACCACTTGATAACCAAATTTTACCAGGTATAACGCGCTGGTTGATTTTAAATATTCTGCATAGTCATAGTGATTTTAAAGTACAACAACGTGTTATAAGTAAATCTGAACTGCTTAGCGCCGATGAAGTGTGGATCACAAGCGCAACCAAAGAGGTCGGCGCTGTGATAAAAGTAAATGGTAAACTTGTAGGTGACGGGAAACCGGGCAAGGTATGGCAACAAGTGCAAAGTTTATTTACCAAACATAAATTTGATTACTAGAAACATTTAGCCCTAATAATGAAGGCCGAGTTTGTTAAGTCAACACGGCCTACTTACACTACTTGGGCGGTTCATAAGGCCAAACTTCAAGCACGCCATCACTGGTTTCAGTCATAATACTTTTGCTATTTTTATCATAGGCTACCGCCAAGACGGAGCTGCGCAAACGTAACTTTGCCGCCTTATACTCTGCTAGCTGCTGGCCATCGGCAACACGCCATAAATACAAAGTGCTTTTTGGCAACCCTGTTAAAAACCATTTATCATCATTAATAAATAGCGAGTCATTAAACTCTATAAAATTGGCCATGATGTCTAATTCAGCTTGCTCTTCGCCTGTTTTTAAATCTATAAATTGCCGATCATCCACAGAATCGATGGAAAAACCAATGCTCGCAGTGCTATTCATCGCAACGTGATTAATGCGTGTAGTGGATTTAAAACGCTGTGTAATTTTACCGTCGTTAGTTGTCCAAACGTAGGCAAATTTATCACTTGAACCCGTTAAGGCTGTTGTTCCATCATCAGACAAAGCCACAGAGTTAATATCTAAGCGGTGAATTTTTAGTTACGGTTTTATATTAGCCCACTACTTAGCCGCAAGCTAAGCCAGCTTATTTAACCAACAAGTGCGCTGCGCTTTGCCATTTCACTAATATGGGTGGGTTTAGAATAATGTAAGTGACAGAATGTGAAAAGCTAAAATCACGTGCCAAAAGTGCGAAGCTTTATGTGACGGCAAAAAATGATTATCTGGTGCAAAACCAGAATTAACACGGCTAAAAAGTGAGTTTATTACGCCCTGTTTGCTTAGAAATATAGAGCTTTTCATCAGCGCTTTTTATTATTTCGTCTTGCCCACTAAGGCCACGTAAAGTGGCAACCCCGGCACTTACCGTTAATATATCGAATGCAGAATGCTCATGTGTAATATTTAGCGCCACAACATTTTGTACAATCTTTTGTGCAACCAGTACCGCACCTGATAAATCAGTGAATGGTAAAATCACCGCAAACTCTTCACCGCCATAGCGTGAAACAAAGTCACACGGCCTTTTAAGAGTATCTTTAATACAATTAGCTACGTTTTGTAGGGCTTTATCGCCAACTACATGCCCATAAGTATCATTAAATTGTTTAAAATGATCAATATCGATAAAAATAAGGGCGTAGTCACTCCCTTCACGTATTGCACTTAACTGTGTTTGTATAAGGTGGGAATCAAAATACCGGCGATTATAGACCTGCGTTAAGCTGTCTAAAAAAACCATTTCAAGCAATTTATCGCGTTGTAATTTAAGTGTAAGGTGAACTTTAACACGATTAAAAACAGTTTTAGCATTAATAGGCTTACTAATAAAATCAACACCACCTACTTGCCAACAAATATCTTCATGCTCAACGTACGAAGTAATAAAAATAACCGGCACGTCTTTTAAATCAGAATTGGATTTAAGCCGTTTACACGTTTCAATGCCATTTATTCCCTCCATTGCAATATCGAGTAGAATTAAATCTGGAGTATCGGTTTCACAATGCTTAATTGCTTGTTCACCACTGCTAACGGCTGTGGTGTTGTAATAAGAGGAAAGTATTTTCTCTAAGAGTGAAATATTTAACTGCTGATCATCAACAATCAGTATTTTCGACTTTGTAAGCCCTTGAGCTATTTCACTTTCTACATTTGTCATTTACTGCACTCTTACTACTTTAGCTCGCCTAATTAACACAAGCCTACTCAGGTAAAGTAACCTAAGTCGTGATATTTTTGATTATACTTTGCTCTAGCATACACTATCGGCAAGATTACTAAAGTATTCATTTTTCACACTCACAGCAAGTTGAGATATTCCTAATGAGTAAAGCAAAACACATTGAGTTTATTGCCGTCTAAATCGCGGAAATAACCGGTATATGGACCAATCCCCTCTTAGTCTGTAGCGCCAAGTTAATTGCTTTTGCATAAAAAGCATCTACTTAGGCCGGGCTTGAAGCAGTTATAGCAATCATTGTGTAAAGTACGTGATTAAATTTAGCGAGATTCTGCTAATTAAAAATTATATTCCTCATTGCACAATTATAGTACTATCAATACTTTAATGAGCTGAACATCACTAACTATTTTATGACTATTCACCAATGCATACAGCTAACACCTTTACTTACTCATAAATCATATTGCTGTAAATTTGAGACTGAAAACTTTTCAGATGATGACTATAATCGCTATCAGATCCCCTTCCCAAAACAGTTAGAAAAAGCCGTTGCTAAACGTAAAGCCGAATATTTAGCAGGCAGAGTGTGCGCTAAACGTGTACTCGCGGCGTTCAACATTTATAATTTCGAATTAATAAGCGCAGCAGATCGTGCTCCCATCTGGCCTAATAAAATAGTGGGCAGCATTACCCATAGCCAAAATACAGCAATGGCAATGGCATCTGACAATAGAGATATTGCGGGGATCGGTATCGATATAGAGCTGTTAATGAGTGCCAAGCAAGAGCAAGAACTCCAACAACAAATTTTGCACCCTGATGAACTTTTTCAGTTTCAACAATTAGCCAAACAGGTATCACACCCATTAACCGTGATTTTTTCTGCCAAAGAAAGTATTTTTAAAGCCTTATACCCAAGCGTAATGCAGTTTTTTGGTTTTGAAGCCGCCCAGCTTATTGCTTTTAATAAACAACAACTGCAATTTAAAATAACCCAAACACTTTCAGAACAAGTGCCGCAAGACACTTGCGTCACCGTATTTTATCAATGTAGCAACGAGCAAGTCCTCACTGAATGCGAATTTAAAACGCCTTTTTAAACTCAGCCATCCAGCACTTTTTCTACCTCAACAATTAAATATTAAATTTTCCTGCAAGTAATTCATCATATGAATAGTTAGCCAATAAGTCTATGACAATATAGGCTGTTAACTCTAGATACCAAATATCTAATCTAAAATAGCTTTACGCTCTGCAAACAAGCGCTATAGGTTTTCTAGGAAAGAAAACTACTTTGGTGATCATCAACCTATAGCTAACATTAACATCACTGCAATTAGTCCATAAAGCAAGGCATTATCGATGCCATTAGCGCTATAGTACAAACAAAGGTTTCGAACATAAGCGGTTTCAGGCTAAATGGAATATCCGTTTTTGGCACGATGTCATTGTTGACTAGGTTACTCATTCTCTGTTCTTATGATTGAAGTTACTCCACATTTTTGTGCTGCCCCACCTTTAGGGCATATCGCTTTAAGGTGGTTATTGTCTACTGAACTAGTGAGGTTTTCAGCATGAAGCTTCAAGGATTTTTTATTTTTACCGATAAATACATGCTAAATTCTTGATAAATGGTTGTATAACCTGAGCTTATTAAAAAGATAAACCTCCGTTCATCGCAATCTGGTGTATTTTTAATCTTTGTTACTTTATAACAGTATTAATGCTGTTTAATACAAGGAATAAAAATGAAATTACTCTCTCCCCTTGCGCTGCTGGCTACGGTGAGCTTCTGTGGCGTCGCGGCTCAAGCTGATAATGCTTTAAAGTTAGAAGATGTTTTTGATCTTGAATATGCCAACCAAATTGAAATGACCGCTGATGGTGATGTGGTTTATTTTGTTCGTAACCGCATGGATATTAAAAGCGACCGTAAAGTAAGTAATATTTGGTCGGTAAATAGCAGTTCAAAACAACTGCAACCGCTTACCTCTGGTGTGCACATGGATTACTCGCCAGTGCTTTCACCCGATGAAACGCGCTTAGCGTTTATATCTACTCGCGACGGTAGCAGCCAAATTTATGTAAAATGGTTGAATACAGGCGCTGTTGCCAAGATAAGTAATTTAACCCAAAGCCCTGGTCATTTAACTTGGTCACCGAATGGTAAAAAACTTGTATTTAGTCAGTTTGTCCCCGCTGCCAGCGCAAACCCCGTCTCTTTACCTGGTAAGCCGAAGGGTGCTGATTGGGCAGAGCCCGCCAAGTACATTGATGACGTTTACTACCGAGCTGACGGTGGTGGCTATACTAAAAAAGGTTTTCGTCATCTATTTGAAATTAGCGCCACTGGCGGAAATGCAAATCAACTGAGCTCTGGCGACTTTGACCATGGAGGCCCTGTAAGTTTTAGTAAAAACGGTGACAGTTTATACTTTTCTGCCAATCGCCATGCAGATTACTTATTTAAGCCAACCAACTCTGAAATATACAAGCTGGATTTACAATCTACTGAGATCACTCAAGTAACCGATAGACTAGGCCCTGATGGCCAGCCTATGATTTCACCCAACGGTCGTTATTTGGCGTATACCGGGTATGATGATAAAAAAACCAATTATGAAAATGCGCAATTATATATTCGTGACTTAAAAACGGGAAAAACACAAACTCTAACAGCCGATTTAGATCGCAGCGTTTCACAAATAAAGTGGGCTGATGATTCTAAAGGGCTTTACTTTGCTTTTGATAGTGAGGGGCAAACCACGCTTGCCTATCAACCACGAAACGGTAAACGTAAAATTTTAACGCAAAACATAGGAAGTGTTGCCTTTGGTCGGCCATATTCAGGTGGTGATTTTGATGTTAGCGAAGATGGTGAAGTGGCATTTACCTTAGCAAATACTCAGCGCCCTGCCGATGTTGCATTTTTAAAGCGCGGTAAAACTCAGTCATTAACTCAATTAAATGAAGATGCATTAGCGAACAAAAGCCTAGCTAAGGTTGAAGAAATTTGGGTTAAATCAAGCCATGATGGTTTGGCTGTACAAGGTTGGGTTGCATACCCACCGGGTTTTGATAAGTCCAAAAAATATCCATTAGTGCTTGAAATCCATGGTGGACCGGTGGCCAATTACGGTCCTCATTTTAGCCCAGAAGTTCAATTGTTTGCTGCCAAAGGCAATGTAGTGCTTTATATGAACCCTCGCGGGAGTGACTCATACGGTAAGGAGTTTGCACAAACAATTCATCACAATTACCCAAGCAATGACTTTGATGATTTAATGACTGGAGTGGATGCATTAATAGCAAAAGGCTTTATTGACGAGTCTAAGTTATTTGTCACCGGTGGCTCTGGCGGTGGCACATTAACAGCTTGGGTTGTAGGTCATACTGACCGCTTTGCTGCTGCTGTTGTGGCAAAACCAGTTATCAATTGGATCAGTTTTGTACTAACTGCCGATTACTACCCGTTTTTTGCTGATTACTGGTTTCCTGGCAAACCATGGGATCACATTGAGCATTATATGAAACGTTCTCCGATAAGCTATGTGGGTAACGTAAAAACCCCGACCATGCTATTAACAGGTGAAGCCGATTATCGTACGCCGATATCTGAAACTGAGCAATACTATCAAGCTTTGAAACTACAAGGTGTCGATACTGCAATGGTGCGTATCCCTGGTGCATCACATGGCATTACCAAACGCCCTTCAAACTTAATGACTAAAGTTGCTTATATTCAGTGGTGGTTTGATAAGCATAGTAAATAATGCTTAAGCTACGAGTTTCGGGCTACAGGCACTCTGCTGATACTCGTAGCTCGTAGCTCGTAGCTCGTAGCTCGTAGCCAATATACTGTAAACCCCCTTTACAAAAGTGAGTGCTTATTCACATTGGGCAATATTTATATCGGACTTAGTAGGTAAGCTGAGTTAGTAAAATTTCGGTTTATAGCAATTTCAGCCAGTTGAGTTAGTAAAAAATCGGTTTGAGTCAGTGTTTATGGCGTTTAAGTTAGTAAAAAAATGGTTTGTAACAACTTTGAGTTAGTAAAAAATCGGTTTATATTTTCGTCCAATGCTTAAAAGCGCTACTAAATATCACTTTTCGTACCTATAACATCAAATAACAGCCCTATTTTACGTGTAAATAGACTTTCTGCCTTTAGTTGATAAAACTCTGATCTATAATAATGCTAAAAAGTAGCGGCTAGTTAAATACTGATCCGAACGCATTAAAAAAGGGCCTTAAGGCCCTTTGCAACATTGTTGAGTTGGAATGATGTATTTATTAAAACTGATTCATGGTGTTTGCTTCACCACCGGCTTTAAGCGCGTTCTCACCAGAGAAATATTCTTTGTGCGTATCACCAATATTTGACCCTGCAAGATCTTGATGCTTAACCGAGGCCTGTTCACGGCGAATTTCTTGACGTTGAACGTCTCGTACATAAGCCAGCATGCCTAAATCACCAAAGTAACCCTCAGATAAAATATCCGTGCTTAATGCAGCTGTATGGTACGTTGGTAATGTAATTAAGTGATGGAAAATACCCGCTTCTCTTGCGCCGTCACGCTGGAAGTTCTGTACTAAAACATCGGCTGCTTTAGCAAGCTCAGTGTTATCCATTTCTGGCGCCATTAGTGCTTTATTATCGTCAAGGCTCGGGTACGCTGATAGGTCACGTCCTGCTTCTTGCCATTCTTGATATACTTGCTCACGGAATTTCAATGTCCAGTTAAATGACGGTGAATTGTTATACACCAATTTCGCATTAGGTACTTGCTCTTTAACACGGTTTACCAGCTCTGCAATTTGTTTAACATGTGGCTTTTCAGTTTCAATCCATAGTAAATCAGCCCCAGATTGTAGGCTTGTCACACAGTCGAGTACCACTCGGTCTTTCTCAGTGCCTTCGCGGAATTGGTAAAGACCATTTTCTAAACGAGTTGGTTTACATAATTGGCCATTAAGCTTCATTGCTGTATCGCCTTCATTTAAATCTTCTACCCCATTAATAGGCGTCGTTTCTAAAAATGCATTGTACTGACTTGCCAAGTCACCAGGAGTTTGTGACACGGGCACTTTTTGTGTCAGACTGGCACCTAATGAGTCAGTGCGCGCTACAATAACGCCATTATCAATACCCAGTTCTAAAAACGCGTAACGTACGGCATTTATTTTTGCTAAAAAATCTTCATGCGGCACAGTCACCTTACCCGCTTGGTGACCACACTGCTTAGCATCAGATACCTGATTTTCGATTTGAATCGCACACGCACCCGCTTCAATCATCTTTTTAGCAAGTAGATAAGTTGCTTCTTCATTACCAAAACCTGCATCAATATCAGCAATAATTGGCACTACATGGCTTTCAAAGTTATTGATTTTATCAAGTACCGCTTGTACATCGCCACCACTTGCTTTTGCTGCATCAAGGTCTTTAAATAAATGATCTAACTCACGTGCATCGGCTTGTTTTAAGAAGGTATAAATCTCTTCAATAAGCGCTGGAACAGAGGTTTTTTCGTGCATACTTTGGTCAGGCAAAGGGCCAAATTCTGAGCGAAGTGCCGCAACCATCCAGCCACTTAAATACACATAACTGCGCTTTGTGGTTTTTTGATGACGCTTAATAGCCATCATCATTTGTTGCGCAGTGAATCCATGCCAGCACCCTAGAGATTGAGTGTACTGACTCGTATCTGCGTCATAAGCAGCCATGTCTTCACGCATTATGTCGGCAGTAAACTGTGCAATATCTAACCCTGTACGAAAGCGGTTTTGCAAACGCATGCGGCTTGCGTATTCAGGGTTAATTGCTTGCCACGTTTTACCTTGAGTTTGGCAAAGTGTTGCTAATGTGTCTGTGTGATGTTGATAAGTACTCATAATAAAAAATCCTTTGAACGGTTAAAGCAAATATTTATTTTGTTGTGTGAGAGACTAGGGGCTTATGCTCCGTAGCGCTTAATTCAACATTAGGCGGATTTTTTAGATTTAGTAAATTTATAGTTATTATTCTGGGTATATTTTTTATGAATGACTAAAAGGCATCCATCTTTGTTTTTTTACGTTATGGTTAGAACATAAGAATTTTATGCACCGTGACCGTTTAAAGGATAGCAACTATGACAACTTCTTCTCACAGCTTATTTGGCTTAACTGTCGATACACAGTTAGCCAACTTTATTAATCAACAGCTTCTACCTAACACAGGTATTAGTGAAGAGCAGTTCTGGCAAGGCTTTGCAAAAATCATTGAAGATTTAACACCAACTAACCAAGCGCTGTTGGCCAAACGTGATGTATTGCAGCAAAAAATTGATGATTATCATAAAGCCCAAAAACAGTGGAATGCTCAGCAATATCAGGAATTTCTCATAGATATTGGTTACTTAGTGTCGCCGCCAGATGATTTTACAATTGAAACCCAAAACGTAGAGCCTGAAATTGCCCAATCTGCTGGCCCACAGCTTGTTGTGCCTGTGAGCAATGCACGCTTCGCCCTCAATGCAGCAAACGCACGCTGGGGCTCTCTTTATGATGCTTTGTATGGCACCGATGTATTATCTCAAGACGATGGTGCAGAGAAAGGCGCAGTCTACAACCCTGTTCGTGGTTTTAAGGTAATGGCCTACGCAAGGCAATTTTTAGATAAGTCGCTGCCGCTTGAAAGTGGCTCGCACATCGAAAGCACAAACTATTCAGTAGTTAATGGTCAATTACTAGTAACGCTAAGAGACAGCTCACAAACTTGCCTCAAACAGCCAGACCAACTTATTGGTTTTACTGGAGAAGCACAAAACCCTACAGCTATTTTACTCAAAAATAATGGCTTGCATATCGAACTGCAAATAGACCACCAACACCCTATTGGTAAGGCTGATAAAGCAGGATTAAAAGATGTTGTACTTGAAGCCGCATTAACCACTATTATGGATTGCGAAGATTCAGTTGCTGCCGTGGACGGTGAAGATAAAGTGCTGGTTTATCAAAACTGGTTGGGGCTAATGAAAGGCAATTTAGTAGAGTCTTTTGAGAAAGACGGCAAGCGCATTGAACGTGCACTTAACCCTGATAGGTGCTTTACAACTGTCAGTGGTGAGCAGCTAACTTTAAAAGGCCGTAGCATGATGTTTGTGCGTAATGTAGGCCATTTGATGACAAACCCAGCAATGCAGGATAGCAATGGCCAAGACGTTTATGAAGGCATAATGGATGCGATGATCACTGCAACTGCAGCATTACATGATTTAAATGGGAAAAGTGCAATTAAAAACTCATCTGCGGCGAGTATCAATATCGTTAAACCCAAAATGCATGGCCCTGAAGAAGTCGCTTTTACAAATACATTATTTTCACGTGTTGAAGAAGTATTAAAGCTTCCCCAAAACACCATTAAAATGGGGATTATGGACGAAGAACGCCGTACCTCAGTAAATTTAAAAGCATGTATTGAAGCAGCTAAAGAGCGCGTAGTATTTATTAATACAGGCTTTTTAGACCGTACAGGTGATGAAATACATACCTCGATGCAAGCTGGCGTTGTACTGCCTAAAGCTGCAATAAAACAACAACCTTGGATCAGTGCCTATGAAGATAGAAATGTCGATATCGGTCTTCAAACAGGGTTAAGTGGCCGTGCACAAATAGGTAAAGGTATGTGGCCGATGCCAGACAAAATGGCATTAATGATGGAGCAAAAAATCGCGCATCCGCAATCAGGTGCAAATACAGCCTGGGTGCCCTCCCCTACAGCCGCAACCTTACACGCGATACACTATCATGATATTGATGTGTTTACTTGTCAAAAAGCCATAGCAGCACGTATTGAAGCAAGTTTATCTGATTTACTTACTCCACCTTTAATGGCGGATCCTAGTACGCTGACTAAAGAAGATATTCAAGCAGAGCTTGATAATAATGCACAAGGGATTTTAGGTTATGTTGTTCGTTGGATAGATCAAGGTGTTGGGTGTTCAAAAGTACCTGATATTAACCACATTGGCTTAATGGAAGATCGCGCCACACTGCGTATATCAAGCCAACACATGGCTAACTGGTTAAATCATGGTGTATGTACACAAGCACAAGTTGAAAGCACTATGGCAAAAATGGCCAAGGTGGTTGATGGTCAAAATGCTCACGATCCAGCTTACAAAAACATGGCCGATTCGCCGCAAAGCTTAGCAAATAGTATCGCTTATCAAGCTGCATTGGCACTCGTTTTAGAAGGGGTTACACAACCAAGCGGCTACACAGAGCCACTACTTCATGCTTTTCGCCTTAAATATAAAAGCGAGTTAGCGAGTTAGCGAGTTAGCGAGTTAGCCATATTAAAGATTGTTTGTGTCATAGCCAGCCTTAGGGCTGGCTTTTTTATTGCCTATTCATAACTACAATGAATGGCGAACATTCAGCAAGCAACAAATAAGCGCTTTCAAAATAACGGCCTAATCTTACGCAAGCTTTATCCTAGCTAACTTTACGCTCGCTAGAGCTTTAGCCTCGCTAACTTTACTTAACTAACCACCGTTGCATTGTGATAAACATTTTGCACGTCATCACAGTCTTCAAGCATATTAATAAACTTATCGAAGTTAGCGATATCATCTTCATCAGTTATATCAACATGGACTTGCGGTACGAAGGTGATCTCATCAACTTCAAAGTTAATACCTTCAAAAGCCTCTTCAAGCGCTGTTTTAGCTTTATAATACTCTGTGTGCGGTGCAAAAACAGATACTTTACCGTCTTCCACTTCTACATCAGTAACATCTACGTCGGCCATCATTAGTGCTTCAAGTACCACTTCGTCATCATCACCACTAAAACCTAGCACAGCGAGATGATCAAACATATGAGCTACACAACCAGGCGTACCAATTTTAGAGTCTGTTTTAGTAAATGGTAGGCGTACATCTTTGATAGTACGATTTGGGTTATCTGTTAAACAGTCAACAATAACCATGCAGTTACCAGGGCCATAGCCTTCATAACGAGCAGGTGAATAGTCTTCCCCTGCGCCACCGGCTGCTTTTTTAATCGCGTTGTCAATTACGTGGGCTGGAACTTGATCACGTTTAGCGCGCTCAATAATACGCTTTAATGCTTGGTTGACCTCAGGGTCGGGTTCACCATTTTTAGCAACAACGTAAATTTCTTTACCGTATTTTGAATTAACTTTAGTTTTCGCATTGGCAGTTTTTGCCATAGAACTTTTGCGGACTTCAAATGCTCTGCCCATCTTGTGCCTCTATTGTAAAATCGGTATATGCAATATTTTACCAATTCCGACACCGTTGAGCTAGTAGCTAGCATACAATTATAAAGCGACTGTAAATAAGATTAGGCTTAGAGAAAAGTAAAATTTCAGACAATTTAACATAATATATAAATTAAACTTAATTATGTATCACAGCGTGCTGGTCGACAAGCTCATCAACTAATAATGCTAGTTCACTAAAATGATGCAAAATATAGTCAGCTTGTTCAGCATATTCAGGAACTTTATCCGGCGCATATAAACAAGAGCGCATGTTGGCATTTTGGGCCGCTTGAATATCATAAAGATAATCACCAACATAAACTAAATTGCTCTGGTCTAATTGCCACAAGGTTGCAATTGCATTTAACGCACTTGGATCTGGCTTTGGTGGTGCATCACTTCGGGTTAGTACTGTTTGGATTGGTAGTGGATTATTTTTTAATTTAAGCGCAGCAGCACGGTCATAATTGCGAGTCACTATTGCCATTGGTATATCAAGCTCTTTCAGGTAAGCAACCGTTTTAGCCACGCCTGGTAGTAAACTTGCGTGCTGGGCATCAATAAGTTCATGCTGATGCACTATATTCATTGCTTCTTCGCGCATGTACGGCGAAGGTAATGCTGCAATATGACTCAGTAAATCATGCTCGTCAGGACAACTCAACTGAGCTTTAATCAAGGTAAAGTCTAGTTCAGACGAAACTAAAGTGCCGTCTAAATCAAAGATAACACCTTTAATACTGTCATGATGACTATTCATACCATCCCTTGTATATGATTGTTTTTTCATAACTACACCCGCTTTACTTTAAGATAGTTTACGTGCCTAAATATGCAAAGGATCAGCGAATGTTTTTTTTGTAAAAAAACGCGCACAAATTACAGTGCGCGTTGGTTGGGAACAGAAATATTTACTGAGCGTCCTGCCCTTGTTTTGGTTCGAAACGAGCTTCTAGCCAGGTATCATTTTGAGTGAAATGCAACGTTTTCACTTTGCCTTTACCTTCAACATTAACCATATTGACTTGTGCAGGCCAAAGATCACGCAAAGCACCGTGGCTCATTCTGATCCCTTTAATATCTTTAGGAATAGGCGCTTCTTGATAAACCCAAAAAAACTTACCGTCAACCTGCGCACCAACTTCACTTAACGTAAGCGGTTCGCCAGTTAAAGTTTGCAGTGCTACATGAGATTCAATGTAATCTGCAAACCTTTGTTGGTCTTGTTTATTACTAATAATATCTGCGCCACCAGGAAATAAATGCTCAACCGCATGTTCTGTGTCGTGCAAATAAAACCGATGCATTAACTCAATATTATTTGTGCGTTTATTAAATAAAACCGTTGTTACCGATGCTTTTAATTGATGCGCCATAGTAGGCGCAGCAATTATTAGAGCTAAAAAAATGAGCACAAAGCGCATTAATTTTGCTCCTTAGTGTCTTTATCATCGTCTGTTTTAAGTTCAGTTTTAATATCTTGCATGATATCGCGACTTACTTTCGCTTTACTCTTTTCACGCTTGTAAACTTCAATACGTGAAGGAATAATACGACGAGGGTAGTTGTTATTTTCAACATCTACATCAGCCGTTTCCCAGCGAGGATCCACAGATACAGACACAAGGGTCTTGTTTTTATCGGTAATAATGAGCTTTTGTACGTGCTTGTGATTACGACGCCAAATTTCAGCAGGAATATATTGCTCTTCTTTGCTGCCATCTTCGTAAGTAAGTTCAAGCAAGATAGGCATTACCAAGCCACCTAGATTTGAAAACTCTAGTACATAGTAGTTTTTATCTTCTTCTATAGCGCGATCAAAGACCTTGCGTTCCCACGGCTCTAAGCCTTTTAAGAACTTATTATATGAGTTACGCTCTTTGTTCGTTACGGTAAAGCGGTCATTCGCATCGTAAAAGTCAGTAACGTCAGGGTTTTCTTCAACCCATAACTTTTTACCTTCAGCTTTGTTACGCTCAACAAATAGTGGCATTGGTTTATCAGCTTCAATGTCACGTAAACGGTTAAAGTCGATATCAGGGTTTTTAGTATCTAGCTGTAATTGATAAACTTTATCTAACGAGATATCTACATGATCTGTCGTGTAGAACCAACCACGCCAAAACCAGTCTAAATCAACACCTGATGCTTCTTCCATAGTACGGAAAAAGTCTGCTGGAGTAGGGCGTTTATACTTCCAACGCTGGGCATACTCTTTAAATGCAAAATCAAATAAATCACGACCTAAAATTACCTCACGTAGAATATTTAACGCGGCAGCAGGCTTAGTGTAAGCATTTGGGCCAAGGCGTAATACGCTGTCTGACTGAGTCATTACTGGTACTTGGTTTTCTGATTTCATATAAGCGACAATGTCACGTGGCTCAACGCCCCACGGGATTGTGTGATCCCATTCGCGTCCTGCAACACCATCTAAAAAGCTATTTAAGCCTTCATCCATCCAAGTCCACTGACGTTCATCAGAGTTAACAATCATAGGGAAATAGATATGCCCTACTTCATGGATAACTACGCCTATCAAAAAGCGCTTTTCAGCTTGTGAGTAAGTGCGAGTTCCGTCATCTTGTAGCTCAGTACGTGGGCCATTAAAGGTGATCATTGGATATTCCATACCACCGACAGGGCCGTTAACTGATTGCGCTACCGGATATGGGTAGTCAAATGAAAAACGAGAGTACACTTCCATGGTATGAACCACAGATTCAGTGGAGTATTTCTTCCATAAGTCGCCGCCTTCTTTAGGGAAGAACGACATTGCCATCACTAATGGTTGATCGTCACCACCTTGGTTATAACCTTTAGCATCCCACATAAACTTACGTGATGATGCCCACGCAAAATCACGCACATTTTCTGCTTTAAAGTGCCATGTTTTGGTTTTATCCGTACCTTCTTTTTCGTTCTCGAGCGCTTCTTCTTCAGTCACAATGAAAACTGGGCGCTTAGCATTTTCAGCGTCTTTTAAACGACTGCGCTGAGTGCTAGTTAGAACAGAGCGAGGATTATCAAGCTTGCCGGTCGCCGATACGATATGATCGGCAGGCACTGTTAATTCAACATCGTAATCACCAAATTCGAGTGTAAACTCACCACTGCCTAAAAAGGCTTTATTTGTCCATGCTTCATAATCAGTATACGCTGCTAAACGAGGAAACCACTGTGCAAGCAAAAAGATATCGTTGCCATCTTCTTCAAAATGCTCATAACCAGAGCGAGCACCAACAGCATCTTCTTCAACAATATTAAAGGCAAAGTCCATACTGAACTCAACGTCTTGACCAGGTTTCAGAGGGTCATTTAAGTCGATACGCATTAAGGTATCTACAATTGTAACTTTAAGCTCATCACCACTGTCGTCTTTAACATTAGCAATAGTAAAGCCAAGTTCGTTATCACTCATAAATTGTTGGCGGCGCAATTGTCCTAAACTAAGCTTGGTTGGCTTAGCATCAGGGCGACCTTGTAATTTACCAGCATTGAATGTGGCAGTGCGCTCTGCGATTGAATCACTCTTAAATATATTTTGGTCTAGTTGTAGCCATAGATACTTTAGGGTATGTGGTGAGTTATTTTTATATTCAATAATTTGACTTGCACTAAGGCGACGGCTTTTCTCATCAAGCTTAGCATCTATTTCATAATTTACTTGCTGCTGCCAGTATTTTTCGCCTGGTTCACCAGCCGCGCTTCGATACACGTTAGGTGTTGGCAAAGCTTCATCAAGTTGGCGAAACTTATCGACAAATGAGCCTTTTGTTTGTTCTACCGATGAAGCAAGTACCGCGCTCGACATTGCCAAAGGCACTAATAAAGCACCTAAAGTAACAACTGCCTTTTTCATAATTAATCCTGTTAGATTTACGTGATAATACTTTGGCAAAACAGATGACTAAATTCAATAAAATAGCGACCAAGCACCGATTTTATAAGGTAAAGAATATGTTATTCACATTGAGAAGATGTAAAGGGGGTTTACAGCTGAGTTCAGGTTTAATTCAGGCCAGTTTACTAAAGTATAAGGTAGCTACTTTATAGGAGTTCTGGATGAAATTTTACATCGTAAAAAAAGATCAATGCATTGCTGCTATCCCAGCAAAAGAATCACTCCTGAATGAGTATAAAAATAAAGGTTTCAAATTTGTCGAAGTGATAGCTGCACGAGATGAAAATGACGCATTAAATCGTCACCCAATAAAGCAGAAAAACAGCAAAAAGTGGCGTGCTTTATGCACAAATTTACTACTTTTAGCGATAATTTTAAGTATTTACTCTTTAATTGATAAATAGTGAATTTTTTAGTTGATCTTTACTGTCATTTGTATTTAAAATCGCCCACTTTTTTGATTTGAGAGACAGCAAACGCGCTGCATTTCTCTCAAAAGTGTTCTAAATCGAAGCAAAAAAACACGGTGGGCGTATGGATTTTTATATCCTAAAAAAACAACAAGAATTAATTGCTATACCAGCGAACGAACAAAGTTGTAAGCAGTACCTAGATTCAGGCTACTTTTATATTGATAAGGTAGCTGCGTGTAATGAAACTAACGCATTAAAAGCACTGCATGCAAAACAAACTCGTGCTTTAAAAGTGCCTTTAACGATGGCTTTACTTGCTCTGCCTATTGTTATTTTTGCTTGGTACAGTTTAAGCTCATAAAGATTTAAACCCTCTTGCATCTTGTTTTAGCTTGGGTATATTGGCGCTCTTAACCTTTTTTAAGAGCGTGACATGAAAGTCTTACATACCTCAGATTGGCACCTTGGCCAACAATTCTACGAACATTCTAGGTTTAGTGAACATCAAGCATTTTTTGCTTGGCTGATTGACACACTCGTTACTGAAAAAATCGATTTATTGCTCGTTGCTGGTGATATTTATCATACCGCCACACCCGCAGCAAGCGCTGAGAACCAACTTTATCAGTTCATCAAAGATGTAAAAAAATGCTGCCCAACAATACAAGTCGTGCTCATTGCGGGAAATCATGACTCAGCTAATCGTATTTTAGCGGCGCAGCCACTGCTGGCACAATTTGATACCCATGTAGTAGGGCGCTTCGATGCACAACACCCTGATGATGTGGTTATAAAACTTAATAGTCATAGTACATGCGCTCACATAGTGGCTATGCCATTCTTACGCGCCAGTGACGTTAGCACGCTAAGTGGCACAAATGATGGCGCTAGTTACGCTCAAGGCGTCGCACAGGCATATAAGCTTAGCACTGAGCTTGCCTTAATTGATAAACCTGATACCACGCCTCTGATTGTAATGGGGCACTTGCATGCCAAGGGCGGCGATATTTCAAGTGATTCTGAACGTAACTTAGTGATAGGTGGTGAAGAAGCCATTACAGCAAAGGTATTTAGCGAGCAGGCTGATTACGTGGCACTTGGTCATTTGCACAAAGCACAAATAGTCGCTAAATCTGATGTAATACGCTACAGCGGTACGCCAATGCCAATGTCTTTCTCAGAGCGTAATTACACCCATCAAGTAAATATCATTGAATTTGAGCATGCACAAAAGCAACCTATCTCAACGACTGTAAAGCCCCTTTACATTCCACGCTCTGCTGATGTCATCGTATTGCCAAAAGGAGAATGTGTGCCACTAGCGCAATTATGTGAGCAAATTAAAGATTTAGATACGACAACTCACACCGTTGCTCCTTATTTAAGGGTAAAGCTTAAGTCAAGTGACACTGATACCACCTTTAGAGAACAAATTGAACAAGCACTGGAAGGTAAAAATATACGCTTTTGCGGCATTGAGCGAGTGCGTGAAAACAGTCAGACGCAAACCAATGAGAGAGTATTTGACGATCTAAACCAAGTAGAGATGCTCAACCCTATTAATTTACTAGAGCAAGCATTTGAGAACGACAAAGACATGGCGGGGCAAAACGTACCTGAGGAGTTAAAAGCTTTGTTAAACGAAGTAATAAGCGAGCTGACGGAGCAAGAACAACTATGAAAATAACCGCAGTACGCATACATAACTTAGCGTCAATTGTTGATGCTGAAATAGACTTTACTAAAGCTCCTCTAAAAGACGCTGGCTTATTTGCCATAACTGGCGACACAGGCGCAGGCAAGAGTACAATTTTAGATGCAATCTGTTTAGCCCTTTACACTAAAACAGCGCGGTTGAGAGGCGACAAAGGGAATTTAATTGATTTTAACGGGGACAGCATTAAGCTAAATGACCCACGTAATTTATTACGGAAAGGTAAATGGCAAGGTTTTGCTGAAGTTGACTTTATTGGCCAAGATAAACAGGCTTATCGCGCACGATATGCCATTCAGCGAGCACATAAAAAACTAACGGGTAAATTAAAAACTGCTGAACACAGTTTATACACCTTACCAGATGAAACTTTAATTGCAGATAAAAGCCAAGCAATAAAAGAAGTAGAAAGCAAAATAGGGCTGAGCTTTGAGCAGTTCTCGCGTGCCGTATTATTAGCGCAACATGAGTTTGCCGCCTTTTTAAAAGCCACCGGCGATGAACGTGCCCAGCTACTAGAGTGCTTAACTGGTACTGATAAGTTTAGCCTTATCGGTAAGCGTGTATTTGAGAGACACAAAGAGCAAAAAGATAAACTTGAGCTATTAAAAGCCAGCCTAGCAAGTTATACATTGTTAAGTGACGAAGAGTTGGCGGGTAAAACCACGCAATTGGCAGAGTTACATCAACAAATAGAGCAAAATAAAAAAGACCTTACTTTAGCTGAGCAAGGCGTTAATTGGTTTAAACATGCCAATGTACTAGAGCAAGCCTTAGCACGAGCAGTCAAAGAGCAACAGCAAGCAACCAGCGAACTTGGTGCAATCGCTGCGCAAAGCTTGCAAGCAAAGCAAGCTCAAGCGGCAATTCAGATCAAAGATAACAGAGAGCGTTTTGAGCATTTACTCACACTAAATAGCAAGCTGAACAATACGATCGCTGATTTAGAAAAAGTAGATCACACAGCATTAATCACCCAGCTGGACGATACTAAACAGCAACATACTGATGCTTTACAGCGTGCTAAACAGCAAAAACAAACAGCTGAACCAATAATCACACAAGCGCGCCAACTAGATAGCCAATTAACAATACTGGCACAAAGTATTACAGGCATTGCTCAGCAAACTGACAAAGAACAAAAGCAACTCAGTCAGTTACAGCAACAATTAGCACAAAGCACAACCAGTAAAGATGCCGCCGTTAAGCTTATAGCTGACTACCAAAAGTGGCTTGAGCAACATAATCAACTCAAACCATTAGCATTTGATTGGACATACTACCAACATAGTTTTAAGCAGTTTTTGCAGCTCAAACAGCAGCTTGCGACTACACTTTCACAAAATAACCATTTAGACACTGAGCGCATAAAAAATACTGAAGCACTTGCGGCGCAGAGCAAAAAAACCGAACAAAGTGAACACGCATTGCTTAAACAGCAAAAAGACTTGCAGCAAGTAAATGAGCAACAAAGTAAATTTAATCGCGAAAAATATGACGTTGAAGTTAAGAATATTGAATACCTAAAAGAGCAGCGCACACGCTACAAGCAGTTTCACCTGGAGCAAAAACAAGCAGATGAACAGCAAAAACACGTTTTTGCCAAGCTCAACGATAGCGAGCAGCGACAAAACTCATTAAAACATGACTTAGCAATGGCTGAGCAAACAGCCAAGCACAGCGAATATGCATTGAATCAAGCCCGCCTGCGTGCAAGTGAAAATGTTGAGCACTTACGCGCTCAACTTACCCCTAACGAGCCTTGTTTAGTGTGTGGCGCGACTGAGCATCCATTTGTAAGTAACCAAAATCAACAACTCAATAACTTAATCACAGACTTTGAAACTGATTACAAAAGTGCAAAACAACAATTAGAGCTTGCACAAACTCGGCTCCATCAGCAGCAAACTGAGCATGCCGTGTTGCAAAAAGAATATCAGCAATTAAACCAAGCAATCAGTACTGCACAAGCAAATAAAGTTGAAATTAGCAATACCATGCAAGGCATGCGCAGTGAACTGAATGATTTATCACAAGAGCAATTAGCGGCGCGTCATACGCAATTAACCGAGCAAATAAACCATTACTTTGATACAGAGAAAACTCAACGCCAATTACAAGAGGCGGTTAATCAGCTACAAGATAAATTAAAAGTAGAGCAACAATCTCAACAGCACTATCAATCTGTACATGTTGATTTAACAAATCAGCAAAACCAATGCAGTAACAAATTAAATGAACTGACATTAGAACTTAATGAGCTAACAGCATCATTAGAATCACAATTTACAGAAAACGAGTTTTGGCAGAAACTGCAACATGAAACCCTCGATTTAGCGAGTTTGAACCAACAAGTAGAGCAGTATCAACAAACCCAAGCTCAACTTGAGCAAAGTCAACAACAGCTTGAGAGTGCAGAGCAACAAATTCGCCAATTGAGTCCACTTATTAAAAACGCTGAACACTCTTTAACTGAACTGGATAAAGAATTAACGAATTTAAAACAACAACACAGCAGCTTGCAAACAGAACGTCTTGCGCTATTTAATAATGAACAGATCAGCGCTGATGAATATCAATCAAAACTAGCCGAGCAACTTGATCTTTGCCAAACACAGTTATCTCAAAGTCAGCTCGCGTACGATAACGCTATAAAGCAACGTGACGAGCAAGCCATTATGCTAAAAGCTCAGCAACAGCGTTTAACTGAAAACAATCAGGAGCTCGCTAAGTTACAAGCACGTTATGAACAATGGTTTACTGATATTAAGCTTGAATTTGCTGATATCACTCACCAGAAGATCAGCTTTTTACTAACTCTTGACCATGATGATGTTAAGGCGCAATTAAAACAGCATGCGCAATTAAGCCAAGCTTTACTGGATGCCACTGCCGCCTTGAAGCAACAACAAAATGCAGTTGAGCAACATCAAAGCAAAGATAAGCCAACACACACACAAAATGAGCTAGTAACGACATTAAACACCTTAACTGATCAACAAGCTGCACTGCAAAAATCACTTATCGAGATCAACACGCAACTTGAGCAACACAAACAAAATCAGCTTGCTTTACACACAAAACAAAACGAGCTCTATACGTTACAAAAGCAACTCGAACAATGGCACCTATTAAATAAAGTGATCGGAGATAAAGAAGGTAAGAAAATGCGCAACTTAGCACAAACTCAAACGCTAAAAATACTGCTGCATTATGCCAATAGCCACTTAAGCACACTCAATAAACGCTACGAATTAATGGCGATAGATCAAACGCTTGATATTGCAATTATCGACCGTGATATGGCCGATGAACAGCGCTCTGTTAATACCCTCTCTGGAGGGGAGTCTTTCTTAGTGTCATTGGCCTTAGCGCTGGGACTTGCCTCTCTTTCATCTAACAAGGTCAGTATTAACTCTTTGTTTATTGATGAAGGGTTTGGTACGTTAGATAGCGAAACACTCAGTATTGCGATGGATGCACTAGACTCATTGCAAGCACAAGGGCGAAAAGTGGGCGTTATTTCCCATGTTTCGCAAATGACTGAACGAGTTGCAAACCAGGTTCATGTAGCAAAAAAACCTGGCGGCTATTCAACTATTTCTATAATTTAAAGGAACTAGACTATGCCAACATTTACACATGAAGAAGCCAGTGAATACGATTCTCGTATTACTCGGTTAATTCCCGGTTATGATTTACTACACAGCTCAACAGCCGCGCAGTTAAGTGCCACTTTGAGCGATAACGCACATATTTTAGTGGTAGGGTCAGGCACAGGTAAAGAGATTGCAGAGCTTGCTAAGATCAATTCATCATGGCGTTTTACTGCGCAAGATATTTCAACCGATATGCTCAATATTGGTCAACAGCGGTTTTCTGATTTAGGCATTAGTGAACGAGTAAACGTACACACTGGTGATATTAATGAACTAAATGAGCCAGTGGATGCTGCATTGTGTTTGTTTGTTTTACACTTTTTAGCTGATAATGGCGATAAAAAAGACATGCTTAAGGCGATAGCTAAACAATTAAAGCCGCAAAGTAACCTATATTTAGCTGACTTAATGCGCCCAGAGACCAATTTCGAGCGTGATGCACAGTTTAGCTTATGCCAACAACTGGGTTTAACAGATATCGGTGTAGAGCGTATGAAGCATAATTTTGAACACGAGTTTTACCCGCTTGATAGAATTCGCTTAGCTGACTTGCTGGATGAAACTCGCTTCAGTGTTGGGAAGCTGTATTTTAAAGCTCTTGGGTTTAGTGGTTATGTAACGCATAAGCGTTAATCAATATAGAAAATCGCTTATTGCATTATCAATTACTTATTAAGTCTGCATTAAGGCATTTTTAAAACCATTTACCCAACTAGAGGGAGATGGTTTTAACATCCCTAATATTAAAGATTTTAGTATTTTCATTCCATTGGTCCTTCGTTTGTCCACTACCTGCGGCCTTCGCTGATACCTTTCCCACCTTTAACGTGCGCAATCCACGGGGTTGAAAATTACGCCGGCTACTTGCAACAGGTGTCGATAAACAAATATCCGTGATAACGACTTCGACAATTAAGGTATTTTCATCGGGTGGTGTCGCTAATTGATAATTATGTTTAAAGTGTTAAGACAAAACCTAACCCACCGTTCCTTTATAGTTTACAGCTCACTAAACAACCCAACAGCAACCTTCTGTCTTTTAGATCACTATACCGACAAAAACAACTGGTACTAAATGAATCAGCTAAACAATCGATGTACGAGCTCAAACAAATCCATTACTTAGTAAAAGAGCCTTTATAATAATAGCTATAGGGGGCATTATTGATTGCCTTATTGCAAGTGTACTTTTGCTGGCGACAAACCAAGTTTACACAAATTAAATATATTGAGAATTGAGGTTAAAACGATGAAACGTTGCTGGTTCAGCCAAACTAACAGCCTAACCAGCGTATCTACTTTGATTACTGATCATCCGTTTTTAACTGTTTAGCCCGCTCTTCTGCAGCTATTAACTGTGCCGATTTTGGTGCTTTCTTTTTAGGTTCTATCCTAGGTTTTTCTGTCGTATTTGGATCCCACGTTGGATCTAAAGATAAATTAGCAAATGGATTTTTAGCTCCATCTTGCTGTTGAGCGGAACCTGCATTATGTGGCTCATCAGCTGCTTTTGTAGTTACCGCGTCATCTGTATTTTTCTCGGTTTCTGCTGCTAATTCATTATTAAGTGCAGATAGTGCTTTGGCAATTTCATCTTCATCATCGGCTGGTTTCGCTGCTGACTCTACAGGCTGGGTTTCATTAGGCTCTGATAATGTAACTGAGAGCTCGTCTGCTTGAGCCGTTGACGGCTCACTGCTGTGGTTTAGTGACGATGTATCTGATTCACTTTCAGGCTCTAACTGAACTTTACTATCAACCTCTAACTTTGCACTCTCTACTTCACTTAGCCCTGTCGGATTTTGTTTTAAAGAAAGCTCATCCGCATCCATAGACTCTTTTTGTGTTACATGGGCCTCAACCTGTGGCTTTTGACCTGGCAAAGGTGCATCAGGGTCGAAAGTACGTACCTCAGGCTCTTTAAAGTCATGCTCACTTTTGAAAGTAGGTTTAGCAAAGTCATTATTTATACTTTCTTGTGTTGCTTTAGCAGTCTCAGTCTCAGCAACATCTGTTCTTTTAGCTGCAACAGCAACCTCATCATTTTGTAGATTTTGTTCAGGCACTGGCGCTGGCTTTATAAGCGGTTTATCAACCTTTTTGTTAGGCTTTATTTCAGGTGACGTAGCCTCTACCTTAGCACTACTTAGCTCATTAGGTTGCTCATTCGTTTGCTTTCTCATACGCAACTTGTATAGCACCAAGCCTGCTATTAACAATACCAGAACAATGATTAAAAGAGGGGTCATTAAAGATGTTGATTGTTCTACAGGCGCTACGGGTGGCGCCACAAACTTCTTAGCAGGTGCTGTGGTTTTTTCCTCAACTACAATAGGCTCAATGTTATCTTCTTGTTGTAATTGAGTATTAGGAATCTCTTGTGGTTGAGCAACTTCTTGTGCAGGTAATTGAGTAGGCTCAGTGACGTCCTGTGTTACATCTTCTTCAAGCTTTGCAGCTTCATCAATTTGTTGACGCTTTAGTTCTTCATTCTGTGTAGCAGTGTCAAGGGGGTTTACAGTGTTTGTTAGTGGCTCAATGTTGGTCGTCGATTCTGCTTGAATGTCTTCAAACTCTGCTTTGACATTTTCTTCAGGCTCACTTATTAGCTCTTGTGTTTTTTTTGCCACCGGCGGGTTACTGCAATTTTTGTCAAAATCACGTTTCGCATTCCGGTAGCTGCGACTACTTATATCGTCACTGTATTGCTGCATTTGCTGTTTATACAAAATACACATAGCTTCACTGTATTTTGCAAAGCTACTAAAGCTACTGGTTAAAAGTGCCAATAAAAAGAGTTGTTTGAATAAAGCCATATTAATTTTTGTACTAAATTACACTGTGTGTTTCAGTTTAATAGTACAGAGAGAATTAATCTAGCCAGTATTTAATCTATCACCATTAAAGCCCGATACTCGTCATAGGCGAATTGATCTGTCATACCGCTAATATAATCTTGTAATAGTCGACAGCGATAATAAAATTCGTAAGCTATAACATGATCAGGCTCCGCCTGCATTGCTGCTATAGCATGTTGATAGCTGTTTAAATGTTTTTTAGATAGCTTTTTCAATAGTCGACTTTCTATTAAAAAACGGTTGTCGCCGTTAACAACGCGTTTGAATTCATCGAGTGTCAATTGCAATAACGGTTTATAACAATCGAGTAAACCATTTATTATGCGGTATCCTTGCAGCTCTAGTTTTTCAACTTCTTTGTGAGAAAACACATGTTCAAGCGCAACTTGCTTTAAGGTTTTTGTGACAGCATGTAAATGGCTGCGATCTTCTAATAATGCTTGATTAAAATCACCATGAAATACAGCTTCTATATTATCTATAAAACGCTTTGCAGCATAATTCACCAGTGGGTGTAACAACGACACTCGTAAGTATATAAAAAACTCACTATTAAAGTTATATGGCTGCTGATTTGCTTTGTCCTTTGCGTAATCAACCGCTTTAGCAACAAAATCTTGGTGCTCAATATCATTAATAGTTAAATTTATTAGCACCTTTTTGTAATGTGTTTTAAGTTTATCGCATAAAGTATCCACACTAATAATACCCTTTTCTACAGCATCTTCGATGTCTGCAAGGCAATATGAAATATCATCAGCGGCTTCCATAATATAGCTGGCAGGATGACGACAGTGGGGTTCTATTTCCAGCTCTTTTTGCAACGACTCAACAAAGTTCTTTTCACTATAATAAAAACCTACCTTTTTCATTAAGTAATTTTTATTAGTAGGAATATCAGAGTGTTTCATACTTGCGGGGCGCGTATATTTTAAAATCCCTGCCGTTTGACAATATGTTAAGTTTAAACCAAGTAACGAATGTACAATTCGGATCCCTTGGGCATTACCTTCAAAATTGATTATGTCGTGTGCTAGATGTTTAAACACGACCCCAATGCCAGTGTGAGGATCAGCGCAGCGCTCAGGGGTTAAGTTCGTTAAGTTATCAGAAAACCAATGATTAATCGCAGCTTCACCAAAATGCCCAAACGGTGGATTACCTATATCGTGCATTAAGCAGGCCATTTCAACCAGACTTTCAAGTGACCGTTCTAAACCGATTAGCCCAAACTCTCGTTGCTGTTGCTGCGTTAAATAATGAAATATACGCTGTACAATAAACCGACCAACTTGTTGCACCTCAAGAGAATGAGTGAGTCTTGAACGCACAGCCGCATTGCGCTCTAACGGAAAAACTTGTGTTTTTTGCTGTAATCGACGAATAGCCGCACTATTGATAATACGACCCCGATCGCTTTCTAGAGCCATTTGTAAATGACCAGTGGTACGCAATTCACGTGCGGGCGTAATTTTTTTGCGAAAGTCGATCATAGCAGCTCCTCATTTAGCGTTAGTTTAATCTAACAGCTTGTATCATAAATTAAAATATTTGGTTTTATTTGAGTTATTACTTTAATCTTACCCACTCGTTAATATATTATTCATTTTCATTACTTTTCTTTTTCTATTCATATAAGGACAGCCTTTTTGCGGCTTTATACATGCATGATGCGACAAACTCTCTTTAGGCAGTGCCTTTTAATACACACACTCATTAGTTGTGTTCTTTTAACTGCTTGTCAAAGCACGTCCTCAGAGCAGGCTTTGCCCCTCACAACAACTGAAATTAAAACATTAGATGCCCGTGCTAAAGTATTGGCAGCTCGAGGGTTTTATGAAACCAGTATTGGCAATATAAATTACACAGGGCAACGCCAGTGCAATAATTTTCAATTGCAAAGCCACCGAGGTTCAATCAGGTACCCAGAAAATTCGATTAACGCAGTGCTTGATGCAATAGACAATAATTTTGACGTGATTGAAATAGATGTTCGTGCAACCCGTGATAACGTATGGGTAGTTCATCATGATGCACGCACCGGCAGAGAAACAGGCACAACTGACAATGAACAACGCAAAATAGAGTCTATTCGTTATGAAAAAGAGTGGGGGTATTTACGAGAGCGAGATCAAGCAACAGGAATGCTTACCGGCAACGTACCGCCATCATTTAATGCTTTAGCCTCTGCTTTTTCACATGCACGTAAACCCGGACAAAGCATAAACATAGAAATAAAGTCTCGTGCTGGTATTGATAACTTAAAAATGCTCGATTACTTAGCGCACAAATATATTGGCACTGGCAATTATTTTTTTAGTAGCCTAGAGATGCGTAATCTAATTCGCATGCGAAGTATAAATCCTGATATTTACTTAGCATATATTCAATCGCCCGCAAAAGCCTCACTACAAAAACTAGCTGCGGACTTAAAAAGAGGAGCAGGAAGCGACCCTATTTATGAGCGTAATAAAGAACAACTTGAAAGTATTCAGGCATTTGGTAGTCGCCGGCATCGTGTTACTCGCTATGACACTCCTTTAAAGCTAGATAAGCTTAAAAAACAGCTCAAACGCAACTTTGGTTATGTACTGGATATACGCCATTACAAGCAATCAGCCAGCTCGTTAAAGGGAGCTGCTCAACGCCAAGGGATCCCTCTAGCCACTTACTCTATCAATGGTCATGAATACCACGAAAATAGTTTATTAGCGCAAGCTAAACACCTTCGCCCTGACTCAGTTATCATTGATGACACTGTTTACGGATTTTGTTCTGTATTTGAGTTACCGCCTGTAAAGCCCGTTTACACCGATGATATTAACGCTAAATTAATTGCCAGCATGCCAATTGACTTAGATTTAGAGCGTTTAGACAATTTAGCAAATTATACTCGCAATCAGCTCTATCCTGCGGTTGGTAATAAACTTAAATCGACATCAACCCAGTCTTATACACCGAAGACAAAACAAGCTACACCTGCGCCAAACTTTGACATTGGTAATCGAGAAACAGACGAAGATTTTAGTTTAGAAACAGACCCTGTGATTGAACTAGAACTTCGTAAAAAATAATAAGCTTAAATAATGAAAACAAACACAAAACCATTTTGGTGGCGCTACTTATTACTCATACTTGCTACCTTATACCTTATTCCTGAGGCAATATTTAATTCCCAATTAGTGTCGCTAGTTGGTTTAGGAACACCAGACGCCAAAGATTTGGAACACCTGGAAATTTATGGCCGGGCGGTTTCGGGAGTTGGTGTTTCACTTTTATTGGCTGATTTTTTACCAAAGCCATGGGTTGCTAAATTTGGCCGAGGAATCATTTCATTAGTCGCGCTGTTATGTTTAGTTTGGCCTGTAGTATTTTACGGCCAAAAATATGTCATAGAAAAAACATTAATTGAGCCTTCAACAGCTGAGCAAAGGCAATTTGCTACTTACAGTGCAGCGCTTAGAGATGCCTTAGCGATGAATACAATAAAGGTAAATGGGTTAGATTATGACTCTGCTGATTTAAAAAGCTCAGAAAACTTAACCTTTCTCGCTCTCTTTGGTGGCTTGCTCTACAGTGATGCAGCGCTTTCAGACAATATTGAAAAAGACAAACGCAAAATTATTGCGGCCTTTGTACAAAAAAAAGCATACCAAGACTTCGATAAACATTACCACGATTACAGCCAGCTCTATGATGAGCTCGTAGAAAAATATAAATCATATGCCAAGGGCAGTAAAAAATATAACCATACATTAGCCACTATCGATGAGCGTGAGCAAGGGTATTGGCAACAAGTAGAACAAGAAATCAATGATGGTTGGGGGCAATACCAAAAAGCTCAAAAAGCCCATATTGCCAAGGCGTCGGCACGAGCACAAAAATACGGTCCCAAAATATATGATTACCACGAGCGTATCAATAAATGCTCAGACCGTTATGATAAAAGCAGTGAGAAAGATCGTCTTAATCGTTGCTATGAACGTGCAAGTGCTGATTATAGAAGCAACATATTGAAGGCTGGCTTAGGCTATATTGAGCCTGATTATTGGCTCATTGTTGAAAGTATATCAGCGACTGAAAATGCCGCAGGAAGCATATTGATGGGAGTATTAACTGGCGGTGTTTATACAGCACTACAAGCGGCCAGTTTAGCCACTGGAGGTGATGGCGGGTTAAAAGACAAACGCTATAAATACACCGACGACCCGGATCATTATCAAGTGCGTTTTTTACAGCACCCTAATTTTCATAATATGTTTGAGAAAGAGACGGGCTACCCTTTTACAATAGACGATTTAATGGTGTTTAGAAGCCATGAAACAACGGCTAAAAAGCTACGCTCTCACTTCAAAAGTAAAGGGCTCCAATTACCTGATAATTGGAGTATTGCGCAACGTTCTACATTTGCAGCTGCCGTACATACTAAAGTAACAGCGCAAGCTAACGCCTCATGGCGCCAAGAAATGGCTCAGCGTAAGTTATCACTTGAGCCCAACTTAAGCTGGGTTCAATTTCAATTAGCTCCACAAATTCAGGCTAGAATCGCAGATCGAATGGGCGACTTATATGTTAAAGGTATTCGCGCAGATTGGAATAAAAAGAACTTTAAGGAGCATGTTCTTGACCCAAATGTAGCTAAACGTGCAGACAGATACATGGCGATGCTAACTGGTTCACAAGGTAAATTTGCGGATGGTGGTGAATATGCGCAATATGGCAAACAAGCATTACGCTCAGTCATTATTCCGCCTATTTCAATGTCGTTATCATTGTTTTTAATTTGCTTAACATTTAGCAAGTTACCGCTCAAACTATGGCAGCTGATTATACCAGCCCAAACTAAACAAGGGTTTTCAGTTATAGCGCTGTTAAACAAGCTATTAATGCCAGCAATTATCTTAATTGTGCCTGTTATGTTTGTCTCAAATAGCTTTACTAAGGATACACAAAGCCCCGTTAATTATTTTTTAGAAAAAGTCGATGAGTCGAGCAACCCCGTATTTAGCTATGCAATTCGTTGGACTTTACATGCCCAACCTATATTGCATCCATTGGGATTAAAATTTGAAGAACATTTTCATTTGTATCAGAAGTTTAGTCCACTAAGCCATGCGCTGGCTAAAATAGATATTTTGCGTCATGACGAAATAAATTTAAACGCTAAACAGCAGCAAAAACGCAACTATGTCGTTGCACAAAAAACAAAACTAACAGTACAAAGTAATGCCACAAACTTTACTGTACGCATCATGAATATTGGCCCTAAATATAAACAGGGAATGATTCTTAAATCTGGTAGTTATGATATTCAAGTGTCTGCGCCGGGCTACAAGACATATCGCAGATGGCATCAACTAGATGCCGGTGAACAAAACTTAAGTATCACTCTAACGCGTCAGTAAATTCACAAGGAATTAAAATGCAGCATTGCCAGCAAGCTATTTATGTAACCGACAATCATTGCCCTGATTGTGGCGAGCAACTAAAAGAAAAACCGCAACTTTTATCAGTTGAGGAGATTCACCCTGGTATTCTCGATGATTTAAAAAACATTTCGCCTGATACACAACTGCTCACAGGTATTATCAAGTCCATGTTTTACTATAAACGTCGTTATAAAAATTCCAACGATAATATGTTTTATGGATTTTGGTGGCTAGAGGTCGAGGACACAAAGGGTGTTATTCATCATTTCAATATTGATGCAGAACCAGAAATTCTAGCGGATTTAAAAAAAGGCACAGCGATTACCGTTTTCCACCCTAGTGCGATGATATTAAACCATAAAATAGCTTCAAGGGATGCAAAACAACGTGTAACTAATGATGATTTTTATCCAATCGTGGTAGCACATTTTGACAAAAAACAACATCGCAGTTGGCATGAGAGCATCAATAATGACTTTCAAAGCAGCTATTTTTTATGGTTTTTAGTCAGCTTAATTATGATGGTTTGCTTACTCTTTTTTACTGAGCTTGAGTTTATTCAAGCAACCCTCATCACACTGCCTGTATTAATCGGCGTACTACTGATGGAAATAAGTAACAATAAAAAAGCGAAGGTTAAAACACAAGCACGCTATGAGCATTCAAATGAGATTGCAGATAAAATGCTCGATACAACTAAGCGACAGTTAGGGTATAACATGCTGTCTCGCTTACATAATAGTGCCGATATCGTCTGTATTGGTTGTCAAAAGCGCATAAGCAGTGATGCTCATTATTGTTATGATTGTGGAGAAAAGCAGCCAACACATATCGAAGAAACTAAAGATTCAATAGCGCCGTTATCACGATGCGATCAGCAAACATCCCAAGTAACAAAACCTACAACTATTGCTGAATTTGAAGCTAAACTTATGAGTGAATTTAGCACCGAATACACGAAAAAGTACACGCACAAAAATGTATTAGGACGCAATGAATCGGGCAAAATTACTCATCAAGCGATACTCGGTAAAGTTATTGATAAATCTCAAAAAGCAAAAAGTTCCCAGTCAGAGCAAGCGATAACAAGAACCGAGACAACAAACACTTATCGCGGTGGAATGCACGTAGATACAAGCGAGCGCAGTACAACTGAAGTTTATAGAAACAGAAACACCTCCATGCAAGGACAGATTACCCTATCAACAGCAAACGCAGAGTCTTATGTATTCAATGCTGGTGAAGATATTATTGGCTCGGTAGACTTGGGTGATTGGATTTTCTATGCCTACAGCGATATAGATACCACACACTACCAGTGTTACTACCGCGAATATTGCCACAACTTAACTAAACAATTAGATTACCGCACTCGATCTGTGACTGAATTTAGCATGACCAAAGGAGTTGGCTGGACTATAGTACTTGGCATTATAGCCGCAGGCTGCACTGCCTACTTTACGCCTCGAGACTACTCTTCATTTATTGCAGAGTTTATCCCAAGAACAGCCATCGCTCAGCTCGAGAAAACGCCTTTATTATTCGATAACATTCACTTTCTCCCAATAATATTATTTAGTGTATTTATCGTGGTAACAACTTTACTGGCATCTGTTTGTGCATCGATTAATTCATCGAGATTAACGCGAAGTGTCAGCACATTGAAAAAAACGATTGCTAAGTTCCGTAAAGAATATGACACCATAACTGATCGTATAAATAAGTTTAACTAGGAATACTAATGCGTTTATTAAGCTTAATTTTTGTTTTTATCGCTATTGCGAGTCTCGATGTGAAAGCAAGTGATGAACAAACTGTGGTACTCATTTCACTTGATGGTTTTCGCTGGGATTACATCGAAAAACATAATGCGAAAAATATCGCACATATCGCGAATCAGGGTGTACGGGGCAATAAAATGCGCCCTGTGTACCCAACTAAAACCTTTCCAAATCATTTATCAATAATTACCGGACTATTACCGATAAATCATGGTGTTGTTGATAACCGTTTTTGCGACACAGTGCGTAATGACTGCTACAGCATGGGCAAGGGGAAAGACGATAGTACTTGGTTTAATGGTATTCCACTGTGGAACCTGGCCTCGATGCAGGGCTTAAAGTCGGCCACCTATTTTTGGCCTGAATCAGATGCGCGTTTTAACGGAATGCTACCCGATTATTATTACCATTATTCAAAACACAGCGATTATCAAAATCGAGTTGACCAAATAGTACAGTGGTTAACACTGCCTAAAGCGCAACGACCTCGTTTAGTGATCAGCTATTTTTCATTAGTCGATAGTATGGGCCATGAATTTGGCCCAGATGCGCTGCAAACAAAACAAGCTGTGCACGAAGTAGATGCGCTAATGGGACAATTACAACAACGCCTTGCTAAGCTTGAGCAAAATATTAATTTAGTAATTGTCTCTGATCACGGTATGAGTAAAGTTGACCCCAAGCAGAGCATTGACTTAAGTAGCCTTCCTAAAGATGATACATTCATGGTTAAAAATACTGGCCCTAGGGTACTTATCTATGCCAGTAAAGGAACATCTCAAGCGCAAGTAACAACCTATAAAAAGCGCTTAACTCAAGCTGCAAAAGGGCGCTACACAGTACTTACTGATGCACAACGTGCTGAATATCATTATCAAAATAATGGTCGTACTGGCGACATTATTTTACAAACAACTGCACCGAAGGCATTTTCTAACTCAGGAAAAGTAAGCTATTTAGGCACTCATGGATATGCATATAACGATGATATGGCAGCGACTTTTATTGCCATGGGGCCAGCGTTTAAAGAAGGTATAACATTAAACGAAGTCAGTAACCTTGATATTTACCCTATGATTACAAAAGTATTAGGGATTCAGCTTCTTAGCAAGATTGATGGCGATGGTAGTACATTGTGGCCTGCGCTTAAGTAGGTGTGTTTTAATCCAAGTTGTCCGTGATGGTGGCGCAAAAGCCACCACTATTGCTGGTTAAATCGAGCAATAGATTGTGCCTATCACAAATAGCTTTAACGGTCGCAAGTCCTAAACCAAATCCTTCATACTGACGCGCAGGATCGCCGCGATAAAAGCGTTTCGTGAGTTGACTTAGTTGCGCTTTTTCAACCCCTGAGCCATCATCGCTAATGCTCAAAGAGCTTGCATCAATGGTAATTGAAATGCAGGCATCAATACCTGCATATTTAATTGCGTTATCAAGTAAATTAAAAAGTGCCTGAAATAATAAATTTTTGTCGCCTTGTAAAATCAAAGGGACTGTAGAATAAAGTTTAATTTGTTGTTTATTACAATCAGCACTTGGCTGTAACATATCAATAAGGTCTTCGGCCAATAACTGACAATCAATGCGCTGTAAATTAAGCGGAAATTTGCCATGTTCTAAACGAGTTAGTTTAAGCATTGCATCAAACGTATTGATAATAGTATCAAGTTGCTCTATTTCTAAACCTATTTCAGGGAAGTGGGCAGCTTGCTGCTCTAAGTTTAATCTTAAGCGAGTCAGCGGAGTTTTTAAATCATGAGCAATGTTATCGGTAATCCCTTGTACTAAAGCAAAGTTGTCTTCGACGGCATCGAGCATCGTATTGATATGCGCACCAAGTTTGTCAAATTCATCACCTTTTTGTTTGTGACTGATGCGAGCAGATAAATCACCATTTTGTACTTGTTCTGCCGTGCTATTAAAATAATGCACTCTGCGTAAGTGTCTTCTAGCAAATATATAACCAAATAGACCCGTTAATAATAAACTAATTAGGCACGCCCAAAATGCAACGGTTTTAAATTCAATAATAAGTTGCTGTAAATTCTCAGTCGCGGTCGCTAAAACAATATCACCATGAGAAGTATGGACAATCCCAGTCGTTAATAAACGAATTTGTCCACGTTGCGTATCTAATACAGGAAAAACAATGGTTTTAGGTAAAGCAGGAATATCTTCAGGTAAAAAGCTTAACTGCTGGCTTTGTTCGCCGTCACTATGCCAAAAAAGTAGCAATTCACTTTCATTGCGGAACACGTCTAATTGAGAATAAAAGCTACTTGAAGAGAATTCATTCGCTAAGCCTTCTATGCGTAATTTTTCTGCAGTAAGGCGCCGTTCAACTTGACGGTTTTGTTCGCCTAATAATAATTGATAAATTAAGACTACGGTCAGTACTAGCATGACCGACATTATCACTGCAAACCCTAAGGTTAACCGCCATACAGAGCTACTACGTGGGTCAATTTGACGCCAAGCTGAGTCTTTAATTGGCATTTATCTGCTCTTTGGTAAGGCGGTAACCAACACCACGAATAGTTTCGATACAAACTAATGCATTCAATTCCTGTAGTTTTTTACGAAGCCTAGCTATATGCACATCAATGACATTTGTACCCGGATCAAAATGGTACTCCCAAACTGATTCAAATAATAATGTACGGGTAACTAACTTGTCAGGATGTTCAAGTAAAAAGCGCAATAATTTAAACTCTTTTGGTTGTAAGCTTAGCGTCTGATTGTCAACATCGGCTTTATGGTTTGCATAGTCTAAGTGTAAATTCGCTAGGCTTAACTGTGTGCTAAGAGGCTGCTGCACCGTGTGCCGTTTAATAAGGTTCTCGGCCCTAATTGCTAATTCAGAAAACGCAAAAGGTTTAATTAAATAATCATCACCTCCTGCTTTTAAACCGGTTACACGGTCGTCTACTTTATCTAGGGCTGATAAAATCAAAACAGGGGTCGTTTTACCCGTCGCTCTTAATGCGGCTAACACTTGTATTCCATCTAGCTTGGGTAACATTCGGTCTAATACAATTATATCGTGATCTTCGCACGTTGCTAACAGTAATCCTTGTTGACCATCAGCTGCAGTATCAACAGTATAACCTTGTTCACTAAACGCTTTATATAAAAAGTCACGGTTTTGCTTATCGTCTTCAACCAATAATAACTTCATTAATTCCCCCACCTTAGTAAAGGTAAATCTTTACCTGTAGTTAAATCAATTGCTTTTTTATGGCGTCCACGCTCATTAACAAATGTGGCCACCATATAAGTAATACCCATATCTTGCTCTAACTGGGCTTCAATTAAGTAGTGCTCGCTTGAGTCATTCAGTTTTGCCACTAATAACTGCATGGTATAGCCTTTTTTTTGCATAATATCTGCGGCGGCAATCTCTTCTTGTTCATCAAGTTCTGGCGCTTCATACTCTAACTCGATTAAGTCGCCATCTTTATCTAACAATAATTCAATAAAGCGATTTCGGTTAGCCTGATATAACGTGACTTCGTAGGTCGTTTTACCTTTTTCAAACTCAAGTTCAAACTCTACAATGACCGCTTCGCTCTTATACTTATTTTCTACTTTTTCTAAAATAGCCGTTGGTTTGGCTGATTTAGCATGGTGCAATTTTTCATAAATCGCAGAGCTTTTAGCACTACTTATCGATGAGATAAATAACAAACTGAATAATAGTATTTTTTTCATCATAAACCTCAAAAATAGCAGCGCAAGATGCGCTGCTATTTTACTTTTTACAGTTAATCGTCGAGACGACAAGCTCGTACTTGATTGCCACTAACTAATTCACATTCTACCTCTGCATATTGGTCGGCATAAGCGTTAAGTGAATTGTCTTCGCTAACATAACCCCAAAGTCTAGATTGCTCGCTTTGTGTAATTACATACCCAGTTAAGCTAAGTGAATCATTGGCATCCATTAATTCAACTTCACTCACAATATTGATATCATCGGTGATAATTCCTTCTAATTCAAGAAACTGACCATTAATAGTTGCTTGAGTTAAGCCATCGTCAAATACGGTTTGGTTACTGAGTGTAAATTGATAATTATTAATTGTTACGATACCTTCATTATTATAACTAGCAATTCCAGCAACAGAAAACTCCTTATTTATCGTTGTTGAATCACTCGAACCTGATTCAAAGTCAACTTCTTGAGCCATAAATAAATTACTTTGTTGTTGATATAAAGCTTCAACTTCGACAAGTGCACCAACAACTAAATCATTAACAGTGCCACCTTCATAACGTGTTTGTTCAGTTAAGCTTACTTGCCATTGTCCATTTATAGTCATCAGCGTTGAGTTATTATTAATGAATGTAATTTTACCATTTAGTTCTGTGTCGATATTATCATCAAAATCATTTTGGCGTTCAGCGTCAACTTCGCTCGCTATTAACTGCTGCGCTTGCATAATGCCTTCAACTTCTACAAATTGACCATTACTAATAAGGCCATCAACTTCAGCTTGTTGGTAATTAATAGTGATATTACCTAACTGAAAAGTGCGTAGTTGAGTATTTAATTGCGTAATGACACCTTCAACTTCAAGCTCTGTTAAGCTGTTAGTAATGGCTTGTTGATAAGTTACCGTTAAGGTATTAAATGCACTATTAAAGCCGCTTACTTCAACGAAGTCACCATTATTGACTAAAGTACTATCAAACCCTTCAAATATCACACCGGCAATACTAGCCGTACCATTTTCAATAAGTACAGGACCTTTAAAATTAGGCTCATAGTCAATCTCAGTTACTTGAGCGCCGTTAGTCTCTGCTTCAACCATCATACCGACTTGTAGTTGGCTTAAATTTCCATTCACGCCATCAATTTCTATTTCTGCACTCGCAGCAGGTAGTTCACTTTGGTTAACCGTAATAGAGGAGCTTGATATGGCTGATACTGCGCCGATTAACACACTCGGTAATTTGGCCGTTTCTGGCGTTGTTGTTTCAGGTCTTGTTGATGAATTTTCTGAACTGTTGCTGCCACATGCCGATAATGCAAGTGTTATTGCGCTTAATGAAAGCACCTTAAAAAGATGACGTGTGTGCTGGTTTTTCATATCTAGCTCCAAATATAATTAATTGTTCTACCTTGTGTATGAGCATTACTTTACTTGAGAGCGCACGCCCGCAAGGTGGAGAGAACATTAATTTTTGTTAATGTTTACCTTGTTCTGGTCGCTGTGAACACTAACAATTTCATTGATGCTAGTAATTGTGAAAGAAATATGTATAACTAGACGTATAACCAATTGAATAAAAACAAGGTTTTCATGCAACTTTCTGATCAATTAATAAATCGCATAACCGCTGGGTTAGTTGCTGTAATTATAGGTTTTACCAGCTCAATCGCTCTGATTTATCAAGTTGTTATTGTACTTGGCGGTACAGCTGATTTAGTCGCAAGCTGGGTCTTAATGCTTGGCCTTGCTATGGGCGTGACCTCTATTGGGCTATCCTATTATTACAAAATACCTATACTAATAGCCTGGTCTACCACAGGCGCTGCTTTGTTAATAACCAGCGCACAAGGTTATAGTTTAAATCAGGCGGTTGGCGCATTTATGTTTAGCGCATTGCTGGTGTTTATATCGGGTATCACAGGTTGGTTTGAAAAAGTAATGCAGCGCATACCCAGCCAAATTGCCTGTGCAATGCTCGCTGGTGTGCTGGTAACTTTTGGTATCGATGTATTTAATTTTATGGCCGATAAGCCACTGCTAATTGGTGCAATGGTGCTCGTTTATTTACTTAGCAAACGTTTAATGCCGCGCTTCACTATGTTAATGGTGCTTATAGCGGGGTTTATTATGGCGGGTGTAACAGGACAAATAGATACCAGTAGCTGGCAATGGAAAATGAGCGAATTTGCATTTATAGCGCCAGAATTTAACTTACAAGCAATGATCGGCATTGGTGTTCCACTTTATATCGTCACTATGACCTCACAAAACCTGCCTGGTATTGCAGTATTAAAAGCACATAATTACCCAGCGCCGGTTTCTGCATCCCTAAACGTGACGGGCTTTACAAATATTTTGATTGCGCCTTTTGGTGGTTACGCGATTAATTTAGCCGCCATTACCGCAGCAATCTGCATGAGTGACGAAGCTGATAAAGACTCGAGCAAACGCTATTGGGCGAGTATTGCTGGCGGGGTATTTTATATTTTGATGGCGATTGGCGCAGCAACACTAGTAGGCTTAGTGGCCAGTTTACCGCAGGCGCTCATTTTAGCACTGGCAGGTATTGCGCTATTTACTACGATTGCTTCAAGCTTACAACAAGCATTATCTGACAGTTATTATACAGAAGCCGCCATGATCACTTTTTTAGTTACAGCGTCTGATCTTAGCTTATTTTCTGTTGGCTCTGCATTTTGGGGAATATTAGCCGGCGCTTTAACTTTGTGGCTCATACCCCGTAAATAACCCCGGTTTTTTGTTAGCTCTTTAGTCCGAGTGTTCTTAAACTTAATCAAACGTATGGTGACGGGTTACATTAAACCGATTAAGAATATGATGTATAATATACACGGCACATAGGCTTAATAAAATAGCCACCGACACTGACGAAAAGCGATACAAAGCGCTATAAACCAAGTCTTGTCCAGGGCCGAGTGATTGGCCAAACAAAATACCAAACGTAGTGATCACGCCAAAACCAACACCCGGAAGCCCGCCTGCAATAATATGATAGCGGCTGAAAATAAAGGTCAAAATCCATAAGATTAGCGCTGGGAATAACAATATATCGGTGTGATTATATAAAAACAATTGCGATACCAAGGCTAGATTACAGCCAATAAGCGTCCCCACAGCGCGTTGCCAACCAGCCATACCCGCAGCTTTAAAACACAGCGGAAACAAAATTAAAATAGAGGCAGCTTGCGCTGATATTGAATCTTGTAAATCAAATATCTGAAAAATGACAAACGATAGAGTCGCCACACTGGCACATAACAGCACTTCATGACGAACACTTTCAACTGCTTTGTCTGGCATCTTCCTAGCTTGGCGCGGGGCTACATCGGGAAACACAAAATGCATTAATACCGCGGCCAAAACTGTTACTAACACGGCTAGACCGTTACTTATAATCAGCGGATAAATACTCGTACCATTACCCACATAACTAGAAAAGTGAAGCTGGATAGATAAGCTCACCACACTCAAAGCACCAAACAGGAAATTTACCCCACGACTCATTTGATAAAACAAAAAAGCAAATGCTAAAAAACTCAATAAAGTCATCATAATAGGTAAGTGAGAGAATAAGCCTTGTACCACTAATACAAAAAATGCGCTAAACGCCGCACTAGCAAAAAACTGGCGGATAATATGGCCGTTTAAAATTGGCACCAAACCAAGCAATAGCATAGGGTAGACAGTAAAAAAGATACCATTTGGCCAGTTCATTAGTTTGCAGATGCTAAAACCAAGCGCACTACCGCCAGCAATTCGCAATGCTTGCCTTAATCCATTTTTATCAAGGGTTGGCACTGTCATTTGTCCCCCTAATAAATGAAATGCAGCAAGCTAATTAACCGAATTTGCGCGCTGGCACACCATTGCCCGACCGTTGAATCTGGTAGCAATTGTACTGTAGCACGTGCGCCACTGGGTAACTTACTCAATAACTCTGGCTCATCCAGCTTGATGTGAATACGTTGACGCTGGGCATCTCTTACCCAACGGTTGCTGTTTTCAGTACTGCTAAGTAAACCATTCGCATTGATTTGACCATCACTTACGCCCGCTTCAAATGAGCTAATAACCCCATCAAATACCTTACCAGGTAAAGCATCAAAGGTTACTTTTGCCGAGCTTTTAAGCTTAAAATTGGTTAATGATTTTTCGCGAAAATCAGCCACTAAATCCGCTTTATTCGCCACAATGGCGAGCATGGGCTGGCCTTTATTGGCATAGGTACCGTTATTAACTTGCAAATTCGCAACTTTACCATCTATATCAGCACTGACTTGGCTATAAGACAGGTTTAATTTAGCTTGGGCTAATCGGTTTTTTGCATGTCGAAGCGCAAGGTTATCATCACCTCGTTGACCCCGTGCTAATTTTGCTTCTGTTAGCTGTGCTTCGATTGCCGACACATTTGCCTTGCTAGATTGAAAGTTAGCGTTAATAGTTTCATATTCTTGATCAGATATTGAGCGCTTTTTAAGTAATGACTCACCGCGGTCAAACAACAATTTCTGCTCATGCAGCTTCGCATTCGCGGCTGCTAATTGAGCCTCAATCGCTTTTACACTACTGTCGAACCGTTGGTTTTGTAGCTGAGCATCCGCATAAGTGAGCTCTGCTTGCTCAACCGCTAATTTAAAAGGGGCTGGTTCAATTAAAAACAATGCCTCACCACGTTTTACCAATTGATTATTATTAACTAGTACTTCATTAACTCGCCCGCTTACTTGAGGTGTTACTTGTACAACAGGATGAAAAACACGTGCTTGGGGAGTCACGGGTAAATACATATCTGCAATCACAAAATAGACAAAAAGTAGAATAAATCCAACTAAGGATATTTTGACATAACGGGCAAACTTTTGATCTGGCGTCATCGCTTATCTCTCTTCATTTAAACGTGTAAAGCAACTGCGTGCATTTTCTTCCATTTGCAAGAGTCCATGAGCCATTGTGTCTAATTGCTCTGTGCTAAGCCCTGCGTACAGCTGTTGCTTAACATCAGTGATGAGTACTTTAAGTGTAGTGAGTAAGTGTTGGCCTTGCTCAGTAAAGTAAATTTTTCGACTTCGTTTATCGTCAGCATCAACACGTCGAGTGATCAACTGTTGTTGCTCAAGCTGTTTTACGGTTCGAGTGAGTGAGGGCATTTCAATCCCTAAGCTGTGGGCTAATTGCTGCTGAGTTGCACCATCAGGTAGATGGTTTAGATGGATCATCGCAGTCCAACGAGACTGGGTTAATCCCAAAGGCTCTACAGCAGCTGTCACAGCTTCACGGCACAAGCGATGCACGCGGCCCATGTTGCCGCATAAAGATAAATCTAAAGTCTCATGAAAGGGAAGGGGTAAAGTCATACAGGTCTCACTTAGTTAGCATGCTAACTAGTTTAACATTACTTAGCATGCTAAGTAAATGTCACAGTGTTTTGTGTATTATTTGAGGGGTCGTTAGTCAAGTGACTACTAAATATTTAAAGCAAATAGGAGTCATGCAATAAACAATAAGATCACCTGATATGAACAGGCTTACTCAACCTTAGAATAAGCCGACTTTCATCGGCTTTAGATATGATTATCTTTCGAGATTAAATCATTAAAAATTAAGTAAATTAGCAGGAGAGTACTGATCGGTTAGTACTTTTGTATCTTCTGGCCAGTCCCGATTTCCTTTAGTAAAAAATAAACTATTTCGGAGTTTTTCGATATCTATGTCATATTTTTTAAGAGCTGGGGCAAGCGTCTTCATACGTTCATTTAATACTTTATCACTGGGTAATTTATCAAAGCCCGCGAGTATTATTCGGTTACTGTTTTTTTCAGTTGTAACATTAATAAAGTCACCAAACACCGCATGGTAAGTAGCTGATTCATGTTGATATAATTTACTCGATGAAAACGTATTGGCGGCTACAATGCCGTTTGGTGTAAGAACACTTTTAACCTCTGCAAAAAACTCTTTCGTTAGAAGGTGTTCAGGTATGTAATCACCGTTAAACGCATCAAGAATTATCCAATCATATTGCGCTTTTTTTATCGCGGCACGCTTTATAAAGATACGTCCATCTTGAACTTTTACAGTGACTTTATCCGTTTCAATAAAGTTAAAATAATCACGTGCAACTTTAATAACCGCCGGGTCTATTTCTACATTTTCTATAGTGGCATTAGGGTATAGCTCATGTATTACGTTTGATAAAGTACCACCACCTAGACCAATGATAAGTACATTTTTAGGGTTATCTATCATCAATAAGCTAGCAAAGCTCATTTTTGTGTAATTAAATACAAGTTTGTCTGGCTTGCTTATATACATACAACTTTGGCTACTTTTACGCGTTTTTTCGTCAAACTTTAAACAGCGTAAATCACCTGTTTCTTCAACTAAAATATTGCGATAGAGCGAGCGTTCTTTATGAATAACATCAGCCATTACTGGCATACTTAATAGCGCTAATGTGAAGACGAATAGACAATAATAGTTACGCATAAACAGGTTCCTTGTTAGCGACTGAATCAATCACTATTGCAAGTAGACCTAAGCAACCAATAAAGCTGGCAAAGCCTATAATGATCGTATTTACATCAAACGCCAATACCATATAAAAAGAGGTGATTATGGTGCCCAGAGCACTGCCTAATGTACTAACAAAATATAAGCCGCCTGCTACTTGGCCGCTATGTTCGCTGTCAGTAACTAATAAACGAACTGAATATGGCGATATCATTCCTAAAATAATTGTAGGAACAAAAAATAAAGCCGTAGAGGCAAGTAATGAACCATAGCGGCTATCTTCAACATGAGCAAAAATGAACTCCATTATGGGCTCTGCAAACAGCGCTATGGGCAGTACCATAATACTAGCGATTAAAAATATTAGGCCGTATTTAGTTAAGGAGGGTTTATTAATTGAGAGTTTGCCTCCGAGTAAATAACCAAACGATAAGCTCAGCATAAACACAGTAATAATACTGCCCCAGATATGAACACTACTACCAAAGTAAGGCGCTAATATACGCCCACCTAAAAGCTCAATCCCCATTATTGAAAAGCCACTACTAAAGGCTAATAAGTATATTAATGCATTGGTTTTATTTAACATTCATTCTAGTTCTTGTTGTTTTATGTTAGAGCCATCTTAACGTGATGCGGGATGCTTAGCTAGACTGAATTTTAGCAACAATCAATTAGGCTAATTTACACTTTTCATCAAAATACCGTCTTAAAAAACAGATAAAGAGACGACCTCAACAGTAAGTCTCCTTTATTTAAAAGAAGAAAATGGTTACATAAACTGTATTTCTCGCTACTAATAACCTCTATTAACTTAAGTTTATTTAGCAAGGGCATTAAATTGGACTAAGAGTCATCATGGTAGGGTTGTAATTCGAACTGATTTAGCGATATCTGCTAAAACAACATTACGTGGATGATGGGCCACCCTTTTTAAGTTTATGGGCAGCGTTACTTATGCCACTTTACTTCACTATTTTTTTAAGTTGGCTCTCTAACGTATTTAAATTAAATGGCTTTACAATAAAGCCAGAAACTTTAGCCGCTATAATTTCTTTAATTGATTTTTTATTATCTTCACAGGTAACCATTAAAACGGGTATTTCATTCCATTGCTCATTATCGCGAATACGAGTAAGTAACGCTTTACCATCCATTTTTGGCATGTGTAAATCGGTGATCACTAAATCAAAGTGCTGTTGCTGCATTAATGCAAATGCTTGAATACCATCGGTGGCCTCAACAATCTCATGGAAGTTTAATTTTCGAAGCATGTTAATTAAAACATGCCGCATCAATGGCATATCATCAACTACAAGTATTTTCATTAAATTGACTAAGCAAAAAGTAGATAACCTAAGATTAGCTACTTTCTAAACATTTAGCTACTAATTGACTCAGTCTAGCGATCTTTAAATTACTTAGCTGGCGGTAATCAAAGTATGGACAAACAATGAGTTTATTGGCTTTATCAATTGCAAATTCACCATCTAACCAATCAAGTTCTGCTTCTAACAAACCTTGATTCAATAAGTTTTTTGCATGAGTGCGACCAGCAATAATATGTAATGTATTACCTGCGCTCAACTTAGGAGGACTAAATAACAGCGCAGTCTGACTTAATTCTTGCAATAAATATTGATCGCGATACTGCTGCCAAGTATGTGTTTTCTTAGCAAAACAATAATACTCACTTGGCAAAGCAAACAGCACCTTTGCATATACATTGAATACTTTTCGCCAGCCATTGCCACACGCTTGATTTATGGTGTTGATTTGCTCATTTATTAGCGGGTATAAGCCATCCATATGTGTATATTCTGGCATAGGAGGGGGCTTAGCAATGTAAACTGCAACGCTAAAACTATGATCGCCAAAGCCTATATTTTGGCCGTCACTCATTTATTTTGCGCCAAAATACGGTCTAAATTATTAGCAAAGTTTTGTCGGTCGCTTTGACTAAGAGGTGGTGGCCCGCCATTCATTTCAACACCACTTGAACGCATGGTATCCATAAAGTCACGCACATTAAGTAGTGACCTAATATTTTCAGCTGTGTACAACTCACCACGCGGATTGAGAGCTTGTCCGCCATTATCGATTACTTCAGACGCCAATGGTATATCGCCCGTGATCACCAAATCATTGGCAGCAACACGCTTCACTATTTCATCATCCGCCACATCAAAACCAGACGATACCTGTACACGACTAATATACTTAGATGGTGGGATTCGCATTGCATGATTTGCGACTAAAATTGTTTCAGTTTGCGTGCGCTCGGCAGCTCGAAATAAAATTTCTTTAATAACTACCGGACACGCATCGGCATCTACCCATATTTTCATTTGATTATGCACTTGTTAGTAAAAAATTGATCCTATCGTACAGCTAAACTAACAACCAGTAATTAGTGAACTTTTTGTAGCTAATCTGCGTATAATTTTTTTTGCCATCAAGAACGTTATAAATCTATGATTAAATCTATTACCCTGAGCTTCGTTTTTTTGTGCACAACATTGCTCGCAGCGTGTACTGGTTTACCGCAAAATATAACACCGGTAGATAACTTTTCACTTGAGCGTTACAAAGGTAAGTGGTACGAAATAGCGCGACTAGATCATTCCTTTGAACGCGGACTAAGTAGTGTTACAGCACAATATTCACTTAATGAAGATGGCTCTGTCGCAGTTTTAAATAAAGGCTTTAACGACGAAGAACAACAGTGGAGTGAAGCACAAGGTAAGGCTAAATTTGTTGATAAATCTGATATTGGGCACCTAAAAGTATCGTTTTTTGGCCCGTTTTACAGCTCCTATGTGGTGTTTAAAATGGATAGACAGTATTACCAGTATGCATATGTATCTGGTTATAACACTGATTATTTATGGCTCTTATCGCGCACACCAAGTATTTCGCAAGAGCGTAAAGATGACTTTATAAAAGCAGCCAAACAACGTGGCTTTGATACTGATTCATTAATTTGGGTTGAGCAAAATAAGTAACCGTAAAGCCCCTTTACAAAATTTAGCCTGTATTAAAAGTGTAACCTCAAAGCAATAATTATGACACGATTACAGGCTAATATTTACGCCATAGAGTAACTAGCTTCTGCCTTGCTCTATGTGTTGACATGAGTATCCCCACTATTTATACCCAGATATTGGATATATACCCAAACCACCTCAAGATGCAGAATTCAGCGTTTCACAGGGGCTTAATATCAAGGCGTTACTTTGCAAGAATGGCACTCCCTTTTAAGAAGTAACAACGATGAGAGTAAGTTCCTGTAAAGCGCCCAAGGGTTGGTTTAAAAGCGATTTATACTGCGTTATTGATTTTAGCAATAGAACCACTATTACTTGCAATCAATGCCTTGCCTAAATCGCTTTTAATTCCAACTGAAACTCACTTCTTGAGGTGGTTTGGGTATAACAGCAAGCCACATTGGCTTGCCTTTCTTATCTCTGCATTATTTAGTTTACGACAGATCAGATTTTTACCAACTAATACTAAAAAACGCTGATATATAGCCCACTGAGAAAAATTGTCGTGATATTTATAACACTCATCGGCTTTACCCATGAGGCTTTAAAACTATAAAAAGTCATTAATAATAAGATACTTAAAGCCATGTAACCGCAAAAAAGTAATCCACCATATCCTTTATGTTCGACCACGCTTAACACCAAGCTTAGTAAAATACTGATCCAAGCGGCAATTACAAACTGATTACTCTGCTTTTGTGTTGGTCTCACTTTAAAAACATCGCGATAATGATTGAATTTTGCTAAGGCAAAACAATTAAATGCCAATAAGCATAGGCTAAATTGTAATAGTTCACTCATGCACTTTGCTCCCTTAGCTTGTTTTTAGCAACACGGCTAGAACGCACATTGGATACGCTGGCTTGGCGGTGAGTACGTAATTTTTTGACCTGAACGATAAACAACACTGCACTTATTAAGCACACTAAATCAAAGCTGAACAGTGCCCATTGACCATTCAGTAAGTAGCTGATGATATTTCCATTAGTGGTGAGCGCATTCACTATTGGAATACTTATACACGCAATACTATTAACCCAAGCAAGTAAAGTCCACTGCTGTTTTTCCCGCTTAAATAAAGCGAATAAGGCAACAGCTAACCAAGTAACAAAGAACGCGAGTATTTCTTTATCAGCGCGCTCTGTCATGTTAGTAGGTAGCAATCGATTGGCAAGAAAAAATACACTTGTCGCAAGCGGTAGTCCCATTAGAGTTGCAAGGTTTAGCCCTTCAACCAGCTTTAAGCCAAATGATGGACACTGATCTTTTTTCATTCGCTCACGAATTCGTTTAGCCCACATAATGCAGCCGGTCGCTATCATGACGCAGCCTGCAACACCGCATAAAAAATATAACCAACGTAGTAATGGGTTTGCTAAGCGTCCAGTATGTAAAGCTGTAAGGGAATCATAAAACACCTCTGTACTACTAAACTCATCAACGCTTTTAGCAATTAAGCTACCATCAACACCATTAAACAGCAGCGTAGGGGTTTGGTCGCGAACATGTGTACCTGTTGAGGCGCGAACAGTAATTGTTGCCGACGCTTTATTTGGGTCTTTAATAGCAAACTGAGTAAGGTCTGCATCAGGCCAGTTAGTATAAACTTGATCCAAAACACTCTCTACTGCCGTTAATGGGGCTGGCTCATCACTTGATTTAGTACGTACGTTAGTCGGGGTAACATCGTTAAACAAACCACGTATGCCATCTTCATAAGCGGTTATAGCAGGGTAAGGAAATAACATAAATATTAAGGTTATCAAACCTGTATAAGTTATCATGATATGAAAAGGTAAAGCTAAAACTGACGATACATTGTGGCCATCAAGCCAACTTCGGCTGCCTTTGTTTTTTCTAAAGCTAAACATATCTTTAAAAATACGCTTATGAATAACAACCCCTGAGATAAGCGCAACCAACATAAATAAACTTGCAAAACACACTATCCACCGTGCTGTGCGTACATCAATATAATGCAGGTCAAAATGCAGCCGATAAAAAAAGTTGCCACCTTTGGTTTCTCTGGGTTGCTGTAATGAATCACCCGTTTTAGGATTAATATAATGCTCTTGCCAACCACCAAAGCGCTTGCCTTCTGGACGAGGCTTTTCGTAGGCATAAATTAAATGAGCTTCGCGTTCTTGAGGTAGGTATACTCCCCAACGATTAGACTCTGGAGCAGCTGTTTTTAAGTAATCGACTCCTGCAATAATTTGCTCTCGTTGTAGTGATATACGCTCCTGTGGCGCTTGTACATTATGAAGTGCAGGTTGATTCCATAAAGTAACCTCATCACGAAAAAAACTAATCGTGCCAGCAAAAAAGATTAAATACAGTAACCAGCATACCAGTAAACCAACCCAAGTATGCATCCATGTCATGGAGCGAAAAAAACTCTCTTTCATAACCAATCCTTTAATAAGGCAATGCTTAACCCGCATGCTGATGATGTTAGTAAAATAGTGATCCAAATGGTTTTCAATGACTTAACAGCAAAGACCCAAATAAATACACAGCTATAGACAAAAATAGTTAGACTGATACTCAAAAGTACTGCATCTGATTTTTTAAGCGGTAAAATCAGACTCAATAAAGCAGTAAACACACTAGTAAATACGTAGCCACCTACAATGGCCGCAAAAAACCGAGAAATAACTGAAAGCTGATATGCATATGATTGATAATATTGTTTAATTTTATCCATCAATATGAATGACTGGCTGTTTTTTTGTGATTGGGCATGCATGAATAATCCCTTAAAATCCATAATGGGAAACGAATAAAAAGGGTATTATATATTTTGGGTTCAGAAAAGATAGTGATTCGTATTTAAGATAATAAAAATAATTGCGTATGAACTCTCAGATCAAAATTTTACCTAGTAAAATAATGATCTGAATATGAGGCTACAAGCAAACTTAGCTTAATAGGCACCTTCGCTGTATATAAGTTCATAACTATGGCTATAGATTTCTAAGATATTCCCAAATGGGTCTTCCATATAAATCATACGATATGGCTTTTCACCCGGGTAATAATAGCGAGGCTCAGCCATGCGCTTCTTACCGCCAGCTGCAACTATACGGTCAGCCAATTCTTCAACATTAGGATCTTGTACACAAAAATGAAAGATACCCGTTTTCCAATATTCAAAGTTATCTTCTGGGTTTTCTTGGTTTTTGAATTCAAATAATTCCACACCTATACGATCACCTGTTGATAGATGCGCGATGCGGAATTTTTCCCAGTTCGCACCGAATACGTCCGTGCACATTTCACCGATTGCGCTATCATCTTCGACAATTTCAGTTGGTTTCATTATTAAATACCAACCTAAAACTTGGGTGTAAAACTCTACGGCTTTTTCAAGATCTGGTACCGAAATACCAATATGTGAAAAATTACGTGGATAAACATTACTCATAAGTTGTGCTCCTATTGCATGTAAAATACCAGAAAGCCCACTTTACGAACAACCAGTCATTAAGTAAAATTATCATTTAAGATGGTTATAAGTACAAAATGTAATGATAAACCCTGTTTGGCTAAACACTTTTTGCACACTTGTTGAAGTAAATCACTTTACTCGTACTAGCGAGCGCTTATATATGACTCAATCAGGTGTGAGCCAACATATTAAAAAGCTTGAGCAACAACTTGACTGCGAACTGCTAGAGCGTCACGGTAAACAATTCAGCTTGACCGCTCAAGGACAAAGTCTGTATAAAAAAGGTAGCCAGCTACTTAAAGAGTGGCAATTTTTAGAGCGCGAGTTGCATAACGACTCCCCTTACTGTGGCGATGTTAAGGTCCAATCTCCTGGCAGTTGTGGATTGAAATTTTATGCTCAGTTACTTAGTTTGCAAGCTAAGCACAAAGATTTAACGATAGATTATCGCTTCGCCCCAAATGAAAGTGTTGAGCAGGCTGTTGCGAACCACATTGCGGATATAGGCTTTTTAACCCAAGCCCCGACTTTGAGCGAAGTCACCAGCCACAAAATTGGTCAAGAAGCACTTTTGTTAATAACTCCAGTCACTTGCGAATCGCCGACCTGGCAAGCTTTATGCGACCTCGGATTTATTAGCCACCCAGATGCAAAACACCACGCCCAACTATTGCTAAGCGAAAACTACCCAGAGTTTGAACATGTTGCTCAAATTAAGCGTACTGGGTTTTCAAACCAAATCAGCTTAATTTTAGAACCTGTTAGCCTCGGCTTTGGCTTCACGGTCTTACCCGCTCATGCTGTTGGTGCTTTTAATAAATCAGAGCTCATTAAGGTTCACCACCTTGCCAACCCAATTAGCGAATCTATTTTCGTGTGCCACCATCGAAATCGGCCACTAGCTAAACGTATGCACACTGTTATTGATGCTATTAAAACCATAAATACTAAACCGATAAATTAAACCTTTGCTGTTATTTCTGTTAAGTTGATATGTGAACTCACATAAAAGGATAGCCGGTATGCAAATAAAGCAACTTAAAAGTATGAGCCTAACAGGGTTAAAAGTGCGCACATGTAATGCTAATGAAATGAATACCGACACGGCAAAAATAGCAAATTTATGGCAAACATTTGGCCAAAAGTATGGCCCAAAACTCACCGCTGATACAAAGGTTTATGGTGTTTATACAAATTATGAAACGGATATGACAGGTGACTTTGATGTCATAGCCTGTTGTGATGATAAAAATATTAAAGTAGTGGATTCAATAAACATTGCCACTAAAGAAAGCCGTTATTTAGTATTCAATGGGAAAGGCGAAATGCCTGATGCTGTTATCGACTTATGGGGTGAAATTTGGCAATACTTTAGTAGTGAAGATTGTGCACACCAACGCACCTATACTAGCGACTTTGAATATTATAAAAATGACTCAGAGGTCGAAATAGCGATCGCCATAAAAGGATAATAACGATTCAAAGCAGCTGTACTTAGCTGCTTTAACTATTTGCCATACAACCAATCTAGCCCTTGAATTAGCGTTGTTGGAAATGCCGTACTATGTTTAGCCCCATCAATAAGATTTATCTTCAACTGAATATGCTTACTGTCTCTTTGACGTATTTTAGCCGCAAGCTTGTTAGCTCCTGCAACCATATTTTGACCTTCGCCAAACTCTTGAGTTTCTTTACTACCAACCGATATATATACTTTAGTTGGTTGCTTTGGCGCAGTAATTAGCTGAGATAAGATCGCCTCATCATCAAACCACACCGACGGACTCCCAATAATATAGCTGCTAAATAAGTCTGGCTGAGTAAAAAGCACATGAGTGGCAAATAAACCTCCCAATGAATTTCCGACTAAAGTACGGTGGTTTGGCTTAACTCGATAGTTAGCTTTGATATGCTCAAACACCACATCAGCAATAAAAGTAATATGTTGTGCGGCTTTACCTGTCTCTAACCGCCAATCCTTTGCTTTGCTTGGCGTGTAATCTCTAATTCGGCTAGATGCACCTTTTGAACCATGTGAATAACCAATCCCCACCAGTATCGCTTCATCCATTTTAGCGCTGTTCATGGGAAAACGCGTAGCACCTGAAGCTAGCTGAAACGCATAAGGTGCATCAAGTAAGTAAATAACAGGATAGTTGCGGTTTGGCTTATTGCTGTAACTGCGCGGTAACTTAATAGATAGGGAGTACTTAAGTTTTGTATTGTGATCTGTCACCTCAAGCACTGAACTTCGAGGAATTTGGTAAGCATGTTCAGCACTTACTGTAAAACTAATAAGTAAGAATGAAATAAAAAGAAAACGTTTCACATTAGTCCTTGTTTCTTGAGTGCTTAGATCGGGCATTATAAATTGAATAAGATAAAGCTAAAAATACACAAATACTCGCAGGGATAAATAACGCATTAAATCCAAGCATATTAAAAAAATACGCGCCTACTGTTCCGCCCAAAATAAACCCTGTAATTATCAATATAAAGAGCAGCGCTTTTCTTTTATCGAATGCCTCGCCACGTAGTCTTGCGCCAATCATAATACCTAAATCAGTAAAAATCCCCGTTACGTGGGTTGTTCTAACAATGGCACCACTAAAGGTTGTCGCTAAAGCATTTTGTAAACCACATGCAGCCGATGCCAAGTAATGTCCGTATATCAAATTATTTGCTAGGAAATAAACAGAAACAAATAACAATAATGCTTCAAACGCTAATAGACCACTGTAATTATGACCTAGTTTAAGCGAGCCACTACGGATAAAGAATCCTGAAATCATTGAGCCACAAACAAAGCTTAATAAAATAAAAGCAAGCTGTGACACATCACTGAAACTTACATTAATAACCCCTGTACCCAATGAAGTCGCAGTTCCAGATAAATGTGAGACTGATTGGTGTTTAAACCCTAACAAGCCAATTGCATTAACCAGGCCTGCAACTAACGCTAATATGAAAGAGCCATATTCCACCCAACGGGGTAATTTTGTAATCACAACAATCCTTAAAATGTAGTCTTTTATAAAATAACTTAGAATCTGTAGATACTCTCTTCTTGAGCTACATTGAAACTAATTTAAAGTATTCGGTAAACCCCGTAAGTATATTTGTTGTAGCAATCGCTGACAAAATTAGCCCCATCACACGGCTAATCACGCTGGCGCCACTGCTGCCAATTACTTTACTGATACAGCCGTTAAAATAGCGCCAGGACTGGCAATTGAGGGAACAGTAATAGGGTAAATAGCGGTTTGTTTATCCGATTTAACAAACCGCTTGAGCTCCTCCTCGGGTTTGCTATCACCAAATATCATACTCAATGCAAATAGAAATAAAACAATTCCCCCTGAGATTTGAAACGCAGGTAAAGGAATTGATAAGGCTTTTAAGATTATTTCGCCAATAACAACAAAAAAGATTAGCACTGCAGCCGAAGTTAATGTCGCCAAAAGTGCAATACGTCGCTTGGTTTTCGCATCGTATTTTTCGGTCACAGCAACAAATACAGGCACCGTGCCTATGGGGTCAATAACAGCAATAAAGTCAATCATGCATTTTCACCTTATTTTAACAGCTGTATAGAAAGTAACATTTTTCTTTAAACAATTGGATTAATATTAAATATTTATAAGCAACAGCATCTAATTTATAGATGGCTTCAATCGCTTTAAACTCTGTTCTGAAGCTAGTTTTTATCCATCTATACTCTATATTGGAACTATTAACTAAACTTTATTAAAACAAGCTAATCACACATTAACTTAGATAGTAGGTTTAAGACTTCTAACTAAACTTTTTTGATGTGGTTTAAATAAGTAGAGTTTTTTATTCCGATACAGGAGCTAAAAATGAGCAATTCAGGTGCGGGTAAATGCCCAATCATGCACGGTAGCAATACACAGTCATCTAAATCCAACACGGATTGGTGGCCGAACGCATTAAATTTCGACATTCTTCATCAACACGACACAAAAACTAATCCGTACGGTGATGACTTTAGTTATGCCGAAGAGTTTAAAAAGCTGGATCTTGAAGCAGTAAAAACCGATTTAAAAAACTTAATGACACAAAGCCAAGATTGGTGGCCTGCTGATTGGGGTCATTACGGTGGCTTGATGATCCGCATGGCGTGGCACTCAGCGGGCTCATACCGCTTAGCAGATGGACGTGGCGGCGGTGGCACCGCGAATCAGCGCTTTGCACCTTTAAATTCATGGCCAGATAACGCCAACCTTGATAAAGCCCGTCGTTTGCTTTGGCCTATCAAGAAAAAATATGGCAACAAACTATCATGGGCAGACTTAATTATTTTGGCAGGTAACATGGCTTACGAATCAATGGGCTTAAAAACCTTTGGTTTTGCCGGTGGCCGCGAAGATATTTGGCACCCTGAAAAAGACGTATATTGGGGCGCTGAAAAAGAATGGCTCGCACCGAGTGATGGCCGCTATGGTGATGTAGCAAAACCAGACACCATGGAAAACCCATTAGCGGCCGTACAAATGGGCTTAATTTACGTCAACCCAGAAGGGGTCAATGGCCAGCCTGATCCATTAAAAACGGCACAGCAAGTACGCGAGACCTTTGCTCGTATGGCAATGGATGACGAAGAAACCGCAGCGCTCACGGTAGGCGGTCACACAGTTGGGAAAACTCACGGTAACGGCAGTGAAGAAAACGTAGGCCCTGAGCCAGAAGCCGCTGATGTATTTGAGCAAGGCCTTGGTTGGAACAATCATAAAACACGAGGCATAGGCCGTGACACTATGACTTCAGGTATCGAAGGTGCGTGGACCACACACCCGACTAAATGGGATAATGGCTACTGTTACTTACTTCTAAATTACGAGTGGGAGCTTACTAAAAGCCCAGCAGGTGCGCACCAGTGGGAGCCTATAAATATTAAAGAAGAAGACAAACCTGTTGATGTAGAAGATCCATCAATTCGTTTGAACCCAATAATGACCGATGCTGATATGGCAATGAAAATGGATCCTGCGTATCGTAAAATCATTGAGCGTTTCAATAATGATTTTGCATACTTTAGTGACGTATTTGCGCGTGCTTGGTTTAAACTCACTCACCGTGACTTAGGCCCTAAAGCACGTTATTTAGGAACCGATGTACCAAAGGAAGACTTAATTTGGCAAGATCCGATCCCAAGCGTCGATTACACCTTATCGGATGCTGAAATAGCAGAGCTTAAAGATAAATTACTAAACTGTGGCATTGCAGCGAACGAGTTGATCAGTACTGCATGGGATAGTGCTCGTACTTATCGCAGCTCTGATCATCGAGGTGGCGCAAACGGCGCACGTATTCGCTTAAGCCCGCAAAAAGATTGGCAAGGTAACGAACCAGAGCGCTTGGCAAAAGTATTAGCTTCGCTTGAACAAATACAATCAGGTTTAAGCAAGTCCGTTAGTTTAGCCGACTTAATTGTACTCGGTGGTACAGCCGCTGTGGAACAAGCTGCAAAAGCAGCTGGAGTCAACGTGACTGTACCATTTGCACCTGGGCGAGGCGATGCAACTGACGAAATGACTGATGCAGAGTCTTTCGATGTTCTTGAGCCAATTCACGATGGCTTTAGAAACTGGTTAAAGCAAGACTACTCAGTATCACCAGAAGAGCTACTATTAGAGCGCAGCCAGCTAATGGGCTTAACAGCACCAGAGGTAACCGTACTATTTGGTGGCATGCGCATGCTTGGTACTAACCATGGCGGCACTCAGCACGGTGTATTAACCGATACAGTGGGCACACTCAGCAATGACTTTTTTATCAATATTACGGATATGAGTAACCGCTGGGAGCCTGCAAGCAAAACAACTTTTAACATTGTAGATCGCAGCACTGGTAACACGAAGTGGACAGCAAGCCGCATTGACTTAGTGTTTGGTTCAAACTCTATTCTACGAGCGCTTGCGGAGTTTTACGCCCAAGACGATAACAAAGATCGCTTTGTAAAAGACTTTGTTAAAGCATGGGTAAAAGTAATGAACGCCGACCGCTTTGATATTTAATTAAAGCACTTAGCCCATTTGCAAAAAAGCGCGAGAGTTAACACTCCCGCGCTTTTTTATTTAGCACAATTAAACGCGGTTATTTTTCATATTTTGTTGAATTACCCTGCGTTGTGTACCATCAGTAAATCGCGTCACTGGCACTCCCCTTGCAATGCTATAGGCATAAGCTGAAAAAATTATGAATAGACATTAGGGGGAATAAAATGCAAGTTCAGTCAAACTCAGTATTAACACCTATTAGCGAGAATAAACCTGCTTACACCTCTGGCAACGAATTGCCTAATAGCGGCAATAAATCGCAGCAACTTTCTAATGCATTTAAAGATACAAACGATCAAAGTACCAGCGAGGTTTACGATTTTACTAACATGTCGCGCCGAGAATATAATCAATTAGTGAAAGCAGGGGAGGTTCCCTTAGGCTATATAATTTTTCCAGCTGATGGCATTGATCTGACATCTAATACCCAGGCGCAGATGGAAGCTGTGCAGGATGAAAAAATAAACTTCATCGACTATTATCAAAATAGAATTGCCTATCGAGAAAGTACCGGTCAGCCAACAGAAAATTTTCGCGATGTACTAGACGACTTACAAAAAATGCAAGGCAAGGCCATAAACCCTGCATTGACCAAAAGTATAGATACCTATGCTTAGTTATATTAGAAGCTCTCTTTGGTTTTATCCGCACTATATACTTACATCAAAGTAGATTATTAATTTAATGTGTTACGCGGTCAGATAAAAAGGTATCGGCAAAAACGCCTTAACAATTTTACAGTTAGCTATTTGTAAACCCCCATTACACAATACAAATTACTAAGTCTAAGCTATGGCGAAGGAGTTTCTTCGTCACAGTTTTGCAGCGACTTATTTTTTGACATATCAATAATTAGGCATCTATCTGGCAGTGCATGCTTAAGATTATCGTAAATACTGAATGCTTGAGTTAGGGCTGATTTTAGCTGACAAATGTTTTCACCTTTAGTATCGCTGCTAACATTACACCCTGTATTGTTATTTAATATATTGGTCATTGTTTGGTAGATGTGCTGCGTAGCTTGCGATATATCAGTAAAAGCGAGGGTGCCAGCATTTCGCACCAAATAAAAATCAATGATGAAATCGAGTACGCTTTTAGTCTGCAAGCCTTGTCGTTGTGCTTTTGGTAGTTGAATATCAATATTAAACAAAGCTGTAATCTCTAACAACGACATATTCAGCACTTGCTCACGAAAACCTTGCGGCCACTCCCTAGGAATAAACCGCCATTTTGCCAAAGCTTGTAAGTGCATTTTGCTGTAACTATGGTAACTTTTGGCTGTCAAAATTCGGTTATTCCACAGCTGTTCTGGGGCGTTTTTCTGCAGATAATCATGTTCTTTATGATAAGCACTAAACAACAAATCAAACTGTGCAACATTATCAATCGTAATAGTATCGACCTTTGCCAACTGATTATTAAGTGTAACTAACTTATAAGCAGGGCGGTACGCCGCGATAGAGGGTGCTTGAATATTAAATAAGGTGTTATGTTCGCTTTCAATAACGGACGTGTCATTCATATGCATATGCCCCCCGATGTGCAGTTTTAAACCTGTTTCGGCAAGTAATTTTCGGGTATCAATACTAGGCTCTCTAGCTAACTGAAAAGCCGAATCACCAAATAATGATTTAATCGACTGCGTTTGGCCATCATAAAACTCCCCCATCGGAAAGTGGCTAAAAGCTATCAAGGTTTTATTTTGCTGCTTAGCACGCTTAACCACTTTCGTGATCCAATCTAATAAAAAAGGTTTCTCAGTCAGTACCTTGTTATAACCTGCATTACCTGAACCTTGAAAAACCATAGTGCCATTTTTAAACTGCGGGATATAGACATTAGCATCTATAGCAAGCAACCAAAGTCCCTTCACAGGCTCAACTAAATAACTCGTATCGGGAACTTGCTTGCAACTGGTTTTGTCGTTTTTTACGCATTGTGTGTAACGACGTTCGTCTAGGGAACCTGCTTTACCAAAAGGGGTTTCCCACAGTAAGTCACGGTTATCAGGTAACAAGCCAAATGCTCCCATTATTTCAACGATTTCTTTATACCCTGCATGGGCTATTTTATCGCTGCACACTAGAGAGTTGTTATCTATGGAGGTATGTTCACAACGCGGGTGATCCGTTGAGTAAATACCCACTTGCTGACCTTCCAATCCCAAAAAGTCAGCTTTACCGCCTGCGCTTTTAAACGGTTTAACGGGATCATGATTACCTGGAATAGCAAAAAAACGCATACCATGTTTTTTGGCGTAGCCATCAAGAATAGTTTTTAAGCCCTGCAAATGAATTGGTTGCCCATCATCAGTAAAATCCCCTGGGAGGGCGACCAGTTTGACCCCTTTAGCGGCAATATCATCTAGTGTGGCAATAAGTGCAAAATAATTTTCATTGAATAAACGAGTTGAGTGAATCTGTGCCTGCATGCTACGAATACTCACGCTTTTTTGTGCTTGCGCCAATGCAGTGCCTTTAAAGCCTTCAGCTGAAAAATCACCATAAATATCATGAAAATGAATATCTGGCACAAAGGCTATTTGCGCTTTAGCTATTGGAGCTGCATGTAGTGCTGTACTAAGCATACACAGTATTAAAGGTAAAAATAACTTCATAATAATGCCCTGCGATCACATTTCAAACAAAAAAGCCGAGAGCGACAGCTCTCGGCATTTTAGTTTTTATATTTAAAAAATAGCTCTGAAGCCTAACGATATACGTCGACCAGAGAATTCATACATAGTTGGGAAAGCAGGATCTAAGGTATAGCCTTTAGTTTCTTCGTCTGTGATATTAATACCTTCAAGCGTTACCTTCATAGAGTCATTAATATTGTAACCTAATGAAATATCTGTTTGCCCGTAAGCATCACGATAAACTGGGTACATATCACGCTCAATATACTCAACATACTTGTCTTTATAGTTATACGAAATACGCGCATCAAAACTCTCATTTTCGTAATAAAAAGTCAGATTATAGGTTTCATCAGCGAGGCCTTCTGGCGGTGTTGGAATACCTAAATCAGATGCACCGGTTAATGAGTTATCTAGTGTCGTGTAGTTTGCGTTAATACCAAATCCATCTAACATGTTGTGAAAACGAACAAATGGAATTTGCGCGATAAACTCAATACCACTGACATCATACGAGCCTTCTGCATTCACTTTTTGATAAACATCAAAATCATAAACACCATCAACAGTACCGTTGTCGTTGTATTTAGTCACACCTTCAACTACACCGGTGAGGGATTCACGAACAACACCTTCAATTTCTTTTTCAAAGTATGAAACAGCAAGTAATCCACCTTCTTCTAAATACCATTCAAGGCCCACTTCCCATTGGTCGGCATAAGTTGGTTGAAGGTCTGGATTTCCATCACGGTATTTAAATTCACTCAAGCTTACTGTGCGTTTATAAGCAATATCCGTTAGGGCAGGGCGCATCAATGTTTCAGAAGCAGCAGCACGCAGAACTAAGTCATCATTTAGTTCCAGAGTAAAGTTAATGCTTGGCAGTAAGTCAGTGTAGTTACCACTTTTTGAAACAGGTTCAGAGGTATAATTTGTAGAACCATCATCATTTTGCATCTGATGATAACCTGATGAATTTACATCAGTATCAATATAGCGCACGCCTGTATTAAGCGTTGCCGGCATATCACCTATATCAAAAGCAAAATCAGCCATTGCGTAAATTGCCGTTGTTTTCTCTTCTACTTGATAGTATTGATCTGGCTCAAAGTCTACTCCAAAACCTTCGTATCTAAGCTGATCGCGAGCATAACTATTTGAAACCTGACTCCAACCTTGCTTTGATGGCACCTCAGATAAATACTCACCACCATTTACAAGATCTGTAATATTAGTCAGTTCACTATCTGCTAAGGTACGCGTGCCAACCCAAGAAGTATCACCTTCAGATGGACCTGTCACACGATTAGAACCATAATTTCGCTCTTTTGATTTATCAGTGTATCGTGCACCAAATTGCACCTTGGTTAACGCAGGGAAAAACGCTAAATTTAACTGGCGAGTAAAGTCCAGTTGCGCAGCATATTTATCATCTGAGATAGCCTCACGATTAACTTCGTTGTAATCAAATAAATAAGCTTCAGGCGAGTTGTACATATCAAAAGTATCTGCGTTATCACTTGAGATAGTCTCTGCGCCGGTACTCGTATAACGTGAACGTGTTGCACGATAGGCTGTGTGCTTTAAGTTTGTCGACTCAATTGATTTATCTGCACCACTGTAGCCAAATAAGCCATTAATATCCCACTGGCCAACGAGCCAATCCATAGCAACGCTGAATTGTTGGTACTCTGTATCACTGCTATTTTCTTTACTTAAAAATTCATGTTGAGTCGCGGCATAATCAACATCGGTTAAAACTGTAATACCATAATCACTCAAGGTTGAACTATCGTATTGATTAACACGCTCTAAAGAACTAATACTTGAAGCCGCATAGGCAGCAGCATCGTACTCATCTTCATGATCATCAAAACCACCCAGCAGCCCATCAAAAGTTAAACTAAATTCATTGCTCGGTTTATATTGTAATGAAAGCGTTGCCCCCCACTTTTCTTGCTCTGTTAAGTAAGAGCGATCGCCTACTTTATTTAAAAATACTACTCGGCTGGTTTCATCGCTGTCGAAACGATCATTAATCGTAATTCCCGTATCTCGTTCAAGTACATCAGCGGCTTGATCTGATTGCCATTGCGATGAACCTGATTTTTCTAACCAGCGTGAAAGCGGACGAAAGTCGATACCTGAGTTACTATCTGTTCTGTTTGTTCGCTCTGAGTAGGCAATCGAAGCAAGAGCCCCCCAATCACCAAACGTATCACTGGCTAAAAACGCAAATTTAGGATCTGTTTGTTCAGAGATTTCATTGTAAGCACCTTCAACAGATGCCACTAATTTACGCCCTTCATAATCAAATGGTCGCGCTGTTGTTATTGCCACAGAGCCTGCAATACCGCCTTCTTCATCAGCAGCTGTCGGCGATTTTTTTACCGTAACACTTTGAATAATTTCAGAAGCGAACATATCGAACTCAACGTCTCGGCCACCACTACCAGAGGCGGTAGCAAGATTATTAATTGATACAAATGTAAACTCGCTCGGTAAGCTACGTACATTAACTTTTTGGCCTAATCCCTTGTTACGCTCAATGGTTACACCTGGCATACGTTGTAATGCTTCGGCTAAATTTTGCTCAGGGAAATCAGCAATATCTGACGCCACTATTGAATCTGAAAAACCGATGTTCTCGCGCTTTAAATCTATCGCTTTTTCTAAACTCTTAATATAGCTACCTGTTACGACGATTTGCTCCATCGCTTGTTCTTCATTTTCAGTATCTTGTGCAAATGCAGGTGCGACAAACAATGCGCTTAATGCTAGTGCTAAAGGTGATAATGTAAAAACTCGCTTAGTCATCATGTTGTTCCTGTTATATGTGTTACGACTTTAAATTGATTTCGCTCCTAATGACGTAGCTTAAAATTAATAGGGGACGTATTTATTCGATGAAGTTTTTGTGTCGGTTTTACGACACCAGCATCATAAAAGTGTAATTAAAACATCATAAAAATGGTGTCACCTTTGCTCTAGTATTAGCGTCTATTAAAAAACTAATCTTATAGATAACGATAAAAACAATGTTGCAAACACAGACATCGCCATCACTAATAAGCGAACAAGGCCAACAAAATCGACCACTTGTAAAATGCTTTATTGCCAACCAAGATGCATTGAAAAGTTTTTTTCGTCGTGGCGTTGGTGAAGATGCTGATGACTTATTTCAAAAACTGCTAATGAAAGCATTAAAAATTGAATGTACTGCGCATATAGATAACCCATTAGCTTATGGCTATCGCATGGCACACCACTTAGTCGTTGACCATCATCGTGAACAAAAGAAATCTCCTGAGAGCCTAGAGCATGAACCTCAAAGTAATGATCTTTCCCTAGAAAGCTTACTGGAACATGAGCAGCGACTTCAGGTTTATCAGCAGGTATTGGCGCAAATGCCTGCGCTGCGCCGAGATGTGTTTATTCGTAGACGCTTACATGGAGAGAGCCGCCAGCAAATATCGCAAAGCTTAGGTCTATCTGAAGAAGCGGTAAAAAAGCATATTTCACGCGCTATGGATATGCTTAAAGATGCTATCAGCGCATTTATCGCCGACTAATTGTCCCCTTAAAGCATGTTAAGTCGTTATATTAGTAATAAAGACAGATAGAGAAATTTAATGCATACCCCATTCAAACCTGACGATGAAAGTAATGAGCAGCTTGAAAAAGCAATTTGGCAAGATACCGCACTCATTCAAGCATTACAAAAAGCAGATTCACAGCAAAAGTTGAATGAGCCTACGGCAACAACATCGCGTAAAAAGAGCCTCTTATTAGTGTGGGGTAGTGCGGTTGCTGCATCTTTAATTATGGCATTTATTGGCTTAACTCACTTAAGTGATCCAGCAACACCACAAGCATCAACACTTGTTGCAGCGCAGCAGTTTTTTGCAACAAAAGCGTCTGACATTACTTTATCGGATGGCACAGAGGTCGCATTAAATACGCAAACTGATTTACAGTTTAATGAGAACGATAAAACCAGACAAGCTACTTTGAGCAAAGGTGAAGCATACTTTTCAGTAAAGCGTGATGAACAACGTCCATTTACGATTAAAACAGGAAACGCAACAATTAGTGTATTGGGTACTGCTTTTAATGTTGATAAAACCCTACGAGAAACAACCATTGATGTCTTTCACGGCAAAGTCGCGGTTAATACTGAAAATAATTCAAAACAAGTAGAATTAGTTAAAGGCCAGCGTGCACGCGTCATCGATAATAATATTGTTGTTACTACATTTAATGCAACCCAACCTGACTGGCAACTTGGCTGGCTAGATTTAGAGAATGTAACTATCAACGATGCTATTTTTCAGCTCAATCGTTATACCGACAAACCTTTAGTATTAAATAATGTTGATGTCCAACTGCGTGTAAGTGGTCGCTTTAAAACCACAGACATTGTGGGTGCAGCGACATTAATAGCCCAATTGAATCAACTAGAAATCAATAATTTTGACGACAGTGTAGTTTTGAGCCCTATTGAATGATGAGTTGGTTTTATTTATCCCCAAATTATGGGTGCTGTCATAAATTGTTCATCTAAGTTCTTCACACTTAGAGTTTAATGAGATTGAAAGGCCGTTAATAGATGTTACGTATAAGCTGTTTATTATGTGTAGCACTTGTAGGCCTTAGTTTTACAGCGAAAGCAACGAACTCAAGTTTAATAGAACAACTTTCCCGTTTGTCTGAGCAATATAATACGGCATTAATTTACGACACCCAATTACTCAAAGGGTTAACGCAAGCGCCAGCCCAAAATTTAACTCTCGAAAAGACACTTAATCAACTTCTGAAACCCCACCAATTAAACTGGAAAAAAACACCTGCTGGTATCGTTATTTTCAAAATACCAGCAGCAAAGAAAACACCTTCGTCAGTTACGAAAACTAAGTTTCTAGAAGAAGTGACAGTGACCGAGCAATTACCTAAAGCTTCCTTTACACAAGCCTACAATACTGACTACCAACAAGCCGTGAATTATGCGCAACAAATAAAAAGTGATTATGCAGGGGAGAGTGAAGTTGCTGTTGGCGCCATGCTGACACAACTACCCGCTGAAAATCTAGCAGAAGCATTACAAGCTGTACCTGGTTTAAGTATTACTCGTGATCGCGGTGAAGCACTTAACATCAATGCTATGGGACTAGGTGCTGAATACCAATTAACGCTTTTTAATGGTCGTCGTCTAGCTAATACAGAAAACGTGCGCAACTCAAATCAGTATGGGCAGCAACATAGGTTTGATATTTTCAGCGCTGGGTTATTCTCCAATATCACGGTATTTAAAACTGCAAACTCAAGCTTACCAAGTGGTGCTATTGGGGCAACTGTAAACTTATTGAGCGATAATCCGCTGGCATACGAAGAAAATAATCTACAAGTAATGTTAACCGCAGCAACTTTAGAAGATGAGCGAAACTTTCAACCGAGCTTCGGTTTAACCGCGAATGGAAAAAGCGATAATATAGGTGTTATTTTCAAAATGAACTACGAAAACCGTTTACAACGCCAATATCAATTTGAAAGCTGGCACTGGGGTGACAATAGGGGTGCCCCAAGTAAATACCAGTGGTCAGAATTAGACGATAACACTTTAGTACCGACAGATGGTTTAGCGATGACCATTGAAAACGAAGACCGCACTCGCGCTACCTATTACGGCGCTTTAGCATGGCAGGTTTCTGATCATTTAACGCTCAATACTCTGTGGTTTAGGTCAGATACTGACTTTTCGTTTGATGAGCATAGACTAGGGATAAGCCCTCAGAGTCAAGGTGCAATAGCAGAAGTTTCAACCCCACAAAATAGTATAAATGAGTTCTTTTTTAACAATGTAAATGCTAAAACCAGTCGTGAAGAGTCAAACCTATATTATGCTAATCAAACGCTGCAAGTTGACGCTCGTTGGCAGCCAAATGAGCATATACCCTTATCTCTTTCTCCTTTTTATAGCCGCAGTGAAGCAAAAAGCGAAACCAAAAAGCCTATCACGAGAGTGCATGCTGAACTTTCCTCAATGGATGCCTACGTTGATTTACAAGCAGACTCTATAAATAACTACCTTTTTAGTAAGAATTTAGGCCTTGTTAGTAGCTATTCACATATAAATAAAATGAGTAAACGCACTATCAATGTAAATAATCAAGTGAGTGAATGGGGAATTGATGGCAGCTGGGAAAGCTCAACTGACTCTGGTTTGCAGCATTTGCAATTTGGCTTTTTAAGTTCAACACAACAGTATAGTTATACTCGCAGAGATATTAGTTTAGACGACCAATCTTTAAACGATCTACCTAAATTAGATGGCCGCTGGCTTGAGCCAATTCAGCACAGCTTTAGCGCTGGTTTTGTAAATTCAGAAGTACAGTCTTGGTTGATCCCAAAAAGCGATTTATTTCAGCTTTATGATATTAATTTACCGTTTAATAATATTACTGATAACGACAAACTTAATAGCTATCAAGTTAGCTTTGAATCAAATGAGGGGTATTTATCCTCGCAGTGGCAATTAGCAAACGTTACTTTAAACGCGGGGCTACGTTACAGTGATACATTAAATAAAACACGAGGCTCTCAGCTTACAACTGATGGTGAGTTAGCACCTTTGAATCACTATCATCATCATAATACTTGGCTACCTTCAATTAATATTAAGTGGCAACCTTCTGCATTTTGGCAATGGCGAACAAGTTATAGCCGCTCTGTTAACCGGCCAAATTACTCGGATCTTAACCCCAAACTACATGTAAACTCCGGTGGTTTACCTTATGCCGAGCTGGGTAACCCAAATTTAGAGCCTGTTATTGCTAATACCAGTACACTTTCAGTTAATTGGTTACCAGAGGATTTAAACTTACAGCTTTTAGCATTTAATCATAATATGGATAACTTTATTGTTAAACAAACTAGAACAATTAACTATCAAGGGTTAAATTATATTTCACTACAACATACTAACAATGGCGAAGCGACTGTAAATGGTTTACAAGCTAGTTCACAATGGCAGCTACCTCTATATAGTCCATGGTTTTTACAAAGCCAACTCTCAGCCAACCTTACACATATTACGAATGCAGATGTTATAATTCCTAGTGAAAAGAACTTTAATGTTGAAGGGGTATCTGATTGGGCTGGTAATCTACGCTTTTTGATCAGTGATGATAAATGGCAAGCAGCAATCAATATAAACTATCGTAGTGACTTTTTAGAACATAGAGATATCAGTAATAACGCTGATACTTATGTTGAAGCTTACACCAGCACTGACTTAAGTTTCAGTTGGTTTTACTCAACCAGTGCGAGTCTTCGCCTAGATGTATTTAATGCCACCAACGAAACTCTTACTCGCAACGCCAAAACTGACAACGCCACCTCCTTAATGAAAATAGAGGAATTTGGCCGCCGCTTTGTAGTAAGCCTGTCACTAAAAATATAATACATAGCCCTCGTGGGGCTATTTACAGTTAACAGACCAATAATCCCCATCGAAACAATTAAATCTTTAACAGCTGTTTTAGTTTATCTGCGCCCGCACGGCTGGTGCTGAGCTCTGACTTTTCTTCATCATTAATAATCACCATAAGCTTGCCATTAAACCAACGTTGAATTTCTTTTATGTGATCAATATTTACTAAGTAGCTACGGTGAATACGTACAAAACTTTGAGTACAGAGGCTTTGCTCTAGTTGATCTAAAGTATCACTTAGGTGATGTAATGTTTCACCATCATGTGCAAAGCTATTGCCCTGCTCTGATTTTATAAACTTAATATCTGAGGGAGATAATAAAAATATTCGCTCTCCACTTTTACTAATGAGTTTATTAAGTTTGTTGTCGCTTAACTCGTACTGTGCTTTATCCGGTTCATTGTTAATCTGTTTCACGGCTTGTTGTTGAGCAAATTGTTGCTGCGCTTTTGCCAGTGCTTTTTTAAGGCGAGCGATAGGGAATGGCTTTAATAAATAATCAACAGAGGCATGTTCAAATGCCTCTATAGCAAATTGATCATACGCCGTGGTATAAATGATTAACGGTTGATGGTTAAGTAAATCAACAAGCTCTAAGCCGTTAATTTCAGGCATTTGAATGTCTAGTAATGCAACATCGGGCTGTAACTCATTGATCAATGAAATTGCTTCTTTGCCATTGCTGGCAATACCTACAACCTCAACATTTTCCATTAAACTTAATTGATGAGTGAGCTTTTCTCGTGCCGGTAACTCATCATCAGCAAATACTACTCGTAATTTACTCACAGCCGCACTCATAGTACTAACTCCAAACAAACCACCGCACCATTATTATTACTCAATGTCATTTTACTATTGCTCAGTTGTTTAACGCGTTGCTGTATATTCTTCATACCAACACCACCACCATAACCATGTTTTAAAACATCTTCACTAAAGCCTTTGCCATTATCGCGGATCTCCACCTTTACACCATTATCAATAACTGTCAGCTCTATATTTAAAACTAAATTACTCTGCTGCGCGTTATGTTTAATGGCATTTTCAATAATAGGTTGAATAATGAGTGGCGGAATATGAATATTTTTTAACTGCTCAGGCAAGGTGTAATTTACCTGCAGTTTTTCACCAAAGCGGGCTTTTTCAATATTTAAGTACTTCTCGATAATAGCAAGCTCTTGCTCAAGCGGGATCAATGTTTGTTCTGCTGTATCTAATGAATACCTAAGTATATCGGCGAGTTCATGCAATACCTCGTCAGCTAAATCAGGGTTAGTATGAATATAGGCCGAGATAGTATTGAGGCTATTAAACATAAAATGTGGGTTTAGCTGATAACGTAACGTGGCAAGTTGTGCTTTTTTGCGCGAATGCTTCTCGGTTGCGACCTTTTTTTTGCTCTCAATATAAAGACTTAAAAAGTAAATACATGAACCCCAAATCAAGCCGTTAAAAATAACAAAAATACCAAGAGGCCGATAATCATCATATAGACTTAGTAATACATTATCGGTCACAACGTTACCCGCTGCCATAAATGTTACGGCGATTAACCACTCAACAAATATTTTTGTATTGCCCTTATCACGAAGATAAAAAATTAAAGCAGCAGCAGCCCATACAGGTATCCAGTAAAAAGTAACAAACCAAACAAGAGAGGCAATCACGGTATCACTAGAAATAGGGGCTGAATTGGCGATTACCAGGCCAAATGCGTAAGCGATATCTACAATTAATAGAATACAGAAGCTGTATTTATAAAAAGGATGTTTAAACATAATTAAGATTCTTTTTTAAAACCATAACAAATAAACAAGGCCAAAACCAAACTTATTGATTTTGGCCTTGGCTGTTTAATAGTAACTAAACTCTTTAATTTCTAATGTATTGTTTAATATAGTGTCGGCTGCGCCAGGCATTTTTCGCCACATTAGATTGAATCCAGTAATTCTTTGCGCCGACCACGTAACAGGATTACCAAAGCCAAACTGTTTAAATTCACTAAAAGGAATGTCGATTGTTCGCCATTGTTCGCTCGGCTTAGCTAATACGCTAAAGTTATCCCAATCTTTAACATCACTTTGGTAAATTGCGAGAGCAAATGGCACCGTTGACCCTTTGTAAGTAAGTCGCACACCGGTAAAGCCTGATGCATCTACTGGCTGCGGGTATTTAATTTCTGCCCCTGCCCAAGCTCCAAAGTTTGTAGGTTTAGCCACTGCCGTACTAATCGTCATGCTGTGTGTATTTGACGTTAATTCAACGCTGGATTGGCCGCCCATTACCGCATCACTTAAACCTTGCCAAGGTGACTGACCGCTAAAGTCATCAATACTCTGTTGTGCCTTTGTACTTTGCGCTGTCTGATTACATGCAGGGCCTTGTGGCTCAATAGCTGCATTCTCTGCTATAAGTTTTTTACGGTTAACTTGCTCACCCGATTTATAAACCTGAGAAATAGTATGAATCGCGTTTATGTTTTCAACTGGGTTTTGCTCAAGCAAGATAAAACTTGCCTCAAAACCTGTTGCTAACTGGCCTATATTATTGCTTTGGTTTATTGCTTGCGCGCCATTAATGGTTGCAGCATCAATAATTTGTGCGTTTGTTAAGCCCGCCTTTTTTAGCGCATCTATTTCATTATGTAAGCCTAACCCATGCAAAGTATAAGGGTTACCTGCATCAGATCCCGTGCCAATCATAACGCCCGCTTGATGTAACTTTTTAATATTGGCATACGCAATACTGCGAGCTTGCCAGCTGTGATCTTTCCACTTTGATGGCTCTGGGACTTTCTCAAATAAGCAACCTTGTAGCTTACTAGGTACGGGTTTTAGTAATTCAGTCTGCGAGCTTAATGCGTGATTATGTTTTTCATCACTGTGATTATGATAAACCGCCAGCGTAGGAATATACGTCACCTTATTTTTTTTCATTAAGGCAATAAACTCATCATCAATCGCTTCACTATTAATACCGTGAGCAAGCGCAGTTGCTCCCGCTTTTATAGCTCGTTTACCATCAGCTAAGGTAGATACGTGCACAAAGTAAGGGAGGCCAGCTGCTTTTGAGCGTTTACCAAGCTGTGCTAACTGGCTATCTGTAAGAGAGCTGCCACTCCCCCCAAATGTTTCAATCACTGCTTTAGTAAGATGTGGATTAGTAGCCAGATGCTTTTGCCATAGTCCATCAATATCACTGTCGTTACTGATTTCATAAACGCTGCCACCAAATTGAGTACCGTGACCACCAGGGTTAGTAAATAAGGTACCGGCATAAAATAAGTTAGGCGTAACCTGCGTCACTTTTAACTTTGCCGCTTCATCAAGCGTTTGTTGAAATGAAAACAAATCAACAATATTAGTCACGCCTAGATATAAATTAGCGTTAAAATGCGACTTTACTGGTAAATATTGAAACTCTGTAAAATTGCTCCCTGAAGAGCCTAAATGTACGTGCAAATCAATCAGCCCTGGTAATGCAAATTGGTTTTTCGCGTTAAAGGTTTTATCAGCCTGCTGCTTCTCGCTCGACGCTTTAGTAATGTTTACTATTTTTCCATCATCAATATACAGACTACTCGGCGCTGAAAAATTTTGCGACCCATGCTGGTACACCCGTACATTATCGACTCGTAAGTCCATGGCGTGTACATTTAACTGAGCGACTAAACTTAATCCGATGAGTGTTTTTGTTATAGGTCTTGCTATAGCTTTCATTTTAAATTCCTTATCAACATAATTTCTGAGCTGTTGATATGAAATTTAGCGTTTTAAATTACCTCATTCATTAATGTTTGGCTGAACCGACACGGTTTGCACTTGAACCGACACAAACCTCTATTAATAACTTCACTCCCTACCTTGACCCTTAATCTTTTACCTAAGCTGTAAACCCCCGTTACGTTTTGATTAAAAATAACGCAGTTCAGGGTTGTAGTTAGCTATTAAACATTGATGAGTGTAGCGAGATCCAGAGCTTATTTATAAGCGAATTTTAGCGCTAAGAGAAATACGGCGGTTAAGGTATTGAGGGTAGTAAAAGGCATAGATATAGATAGAATTTTTACTTATTTCTTTAATTAGAGATCAATAACTATCTATTTCATCGTTTAAACTATTTAGATGAATGTGGTCTACACCATTTAACCATATGCTTATGACGAGGTATTTTTTTACATTCCAGATTAGAGCCAGCGCTTGACTCGCTAACATATTGCGAACTTGGTGCTATATTCGCGCAGCTAGATACAAATAATATAATCAATGCAGGGGTTAATTTTTTCATTTCACTACCTTTAAAAATATGTTCAAAAGCGCTCTGTGTAGGTTTACCAACTTCAAAGCGCTAATTAGTCTGTTTATTATGCTAACGTATTAATTTATAGCTGAGTAAATTAAGCATCAACAAAGATAACTTCGCCGTTAATAAAGCCATCTACCGAACGCTCGAATGCTTTACCTACTAAAGTGCTTGGCACTGGCTGAAACCCCGGCATCATCTCACCGTATACATCCCATGCTTCTTCAAGTACGGTAGGGTTAACCACGTTTATACGTATACCGCGCGGCATTTCTAGTGATACACACTTAGCAAAAGTGTCTATTGCGCCACTCGTTGTTGCATCAGCAATAGCAAATGGAATTGGTTTAACGTTTAAAATACCGCTAATCAGTGTAAATGAGCCTCCATCAGCAATGTACTTTTGACCAATTCGTACAAGATTAATTTGCCCCATCATTTTGCTCATAATGGTAGTCATCCACTGTGCTTCGCTCATATCAGCAAAAGTCTCGTACTCACATAAACCCACTGTATTTACTACCGCATCAAACTGGCCTACTTTTTCATACAGCTCAGTAATTGACTGCTCGCTGGTAATATCAACAATGTGGTCTACATCGCCAGAGCGACCTGCCGTAATAACTGTGTGCTTAGATAAGCCGGTTAATGCGGCTTGACCCATCTTTCCAAGTGCGCCGATTAAAATTACTGTTTTCATTGTTTGCTCCAATCATTTATTCAAATTAGTGTGTAGGAGCATAGTAATGGCGCGCTTAAACAATTAGAAACAAGCCTTTTTTGTAAGTGATACAAGAAAAGTTGGTAATGTGCTAAATTATATAGGGTCGTTTAAATATCAAAGGCAGCAATATGAGTAAACTAGATAGGTTAGATATAAAGCAACTGCGTATTTTCCAAGCCTTAATTCGCGAAAGAAATGCATCAAAAGCTGCAAATAAACTCGGTTTAACGCAACAAGCAGTAAGCGAGCAACTAAAAAAATTACGCGATATATTTAACGACCAGCTGTTTTTAAGAAAAACGTCTGGTTTTGTGCCTACACCTTATGCAGAAGAACTCTCGATAAACATAGACAAACTGCTAAATGATTTTCAGGCACTCCTTGCACCTAAGATCTTCGACCCACAAACGGTTAGCGGTGCATTTGTAATCGCAGCGACTGACTATGCACAACAAGTTGTTTTACCTGCGCTTGTAAAAGAATTAAGAGAACAGGCACCAAATTTAAAGCTAATAATAAGGGACTTTGAACTCGACCACCTGCACGAGCTAATGGAAAACGGAAAAGTAGACTTAGCCATAGCCTTTCCTGATTATATTCCAAGTACTTACCCCCTTATTAAATTATTTGAAGAGCAACATATTTGCGTTACATCCCCCAATTCATCGATAGCCGATACTAAACCAACACTGGCAAAAATAGCCAGCTACCCAAGCATTATTGCATCGCCTTCGCGGCCAAACTTTAAAGGCTCAATTGATGATTGGTTTAAAAGCTTTGACCTTACCCGTAACGTCGTGGTGTCGGCACCGTGTTTTTCTATAGTGCCTATGTACCTAGAAACCACTGACTCTATTGCGTTTCTTCCTTCACGCGCAGTGAGTTCAGATCTTGTAAAAATAGATCTACAACAACTACCTCCAGCGTTCGACGTAATAGCGGCTTGGCATCCACGCTACAGTAAAAACCCGTTGCACAAATGGGTAATATCAAAGTTGGAAGTAGAGTAAGTTAAAATATAGAAAATTTTTAGCGCTTAAACCCTCGTATACAAATTTTTCTAAAAGAAATAAATGAAAGGAACATCTAACCTTTTTCACCTATCAACACATCTGTAAACCCCCATTACGATTTGATTAAAAATAACGCAGAGCAGGGGGTGCTAACGATTAAATATTGATATGTGAAGCAAGCTCCATCGCTTGTTTGTGAGCATCAGCTAGTGATTGCTGATGACGCTCATCAGCAAATTCTTGATACTCTGAAGCAATTTCATAAATAGTACTCACGCCTAAATATTTGCTCAACGTACGTAAGTGCGGCACTAAGTGACTCATATGCTCACGTATGCCGCCTTGCTCAAAACCAAACTCACCAGTTGAAGTGATCACAACTAATGTTTTACCGTCCAGTAAAGGCTGCAGTGGAAAATCCCCACGAGCAAGATCAAAATCAAAGGTTTTATTAATACGTATTACTTGATCAAACCATGCCTTTAACTGTGCAGGCATGCCATAGTTATACATAGGCGAAGAAATCACAATAATATCAGCGGCAGCAATTTCAGCGATTAATGTGTCTGACAAAGCCAGTAACTGTTTTTGCTCTGCGGTTTTTTTATTCTCAGGGGTAAATACCGCGCCGATCCAGTCTTGGGTAATAAAAGGCGGCGGATTCATACCTACATCACGATAAATATACTCATCTATGCTTTGTTGCTGGGTAAAGTTATCTGTAAAACACTTAGCAATATTTTTAGAAATTGAATCGTAATCTGGATTGTCATTTTTTACGGATCTGATGCTTGCATCAATGTGAAGTAGGGTAGTCATACAGTTTATCCTGTTAGTAAGTGTGCAACAATCATCTAACTAATAGTGTTTTTTCACAAACGAGTTAACCTCAGTCATAAGTAAGTTATACTCATCTATAATTAATTTCATTATTTGTGAATATCACTTATGCAAGTTTCACTACAAGCGCTTAAAGCCTTTGAAGCTGCGGCACGTTTAGGCAGTTTCAAAGCCGCCGCGGATGAACTATCCATCACGCCAACCGCGATTTCACATCATGTAAATAACCTTGAAAGTCGTTTAAATGTGGATCTATTTTATCGCCAAGTTAGAAAGGTAGCCCTCACACCGACTGGTGAATATTTAAGTGCCGCAACGAGCGACGGCTTTAACCGCATAGACCAAGCATTAGCAACTGTGCAAGCTACAGGGGCAACCGTTAAAATAACCACGACTTCGTCACTCGCCGCACTGCGCTTAATACCCGCATTACAGGAGCTATCGGTCAGCCAGCCTAATCTTGAGGTGGATATATCAACCAGTGAAGCCGTTGATAAACAATTGCACACCTTACCCATTCGCTTTGGTCAGCAGCGCAATATAAACGCTGATGACATTATAAAAACCGAACGATTTAACGTATTCGGCTCATACAAAGTCGCCGATATCCCATGGCAAAATGGCTCTGTTACGCTCTATACCACAAAATGGAAAAACAACGCGCTGAGTGAGCCACCACTTAAACAATGGCTTACTCAAAACAACTTAGATCCTGCGTTATTTAGTATTAAAACATTTGATCAAGAGCTTTTTGGCATTCAAGAAGCTATGGCAGGCTCAGGACTGGTTTTTTGCTCAAGCACGCTGGTACAACGATTACTAAATACCGAGCTACTTAAAAGCTTTGATATCCAAGCAGTTGAATCAGAGTTTTGCTACTACATACCGGATAAACAACGCTTTCAAACCCGAGATACACGCCTCGTTTTAGAATGGCTAGAAGGGTTGCTGGATAGATAAAGAGCTATTAGTTTGTAGTGAGTTATATGAATCGAGAAGACTTCAGACTAATTTTGTTAAAGCTACCAAATTATACATTTTGCATTACAACTAAAATCAAAAGCACTATATTTAAGCTAATTGTAAATTTTGAAGATAATCAACAAGCTCATGTATATTAGTAGATGGATTGTCTGTATAATTCTGTCTTGCTGAAGCAGTTGAACGGATAGCGTTCTGTTTGGCAAACTCAATTTGGTCAATCAAAGTGATGAAAGTATTTTCACAACCTTTAGAATAATCTGGAAAAACCGCCTTTAACTCACGAAGTACCTCATTAGCTACGCTAGAGGAGCCCGTTGCATGATAAGGCTTTGTGGTATATTTAAAGTGTAATAATAACCAATATTCAAAACATGGAACTGACACACCAGCGTAAAATAAATTCGCAGGGCTTTTTTCCGATATTTTTCTTATTGTTTCTGCATATGTCTCATGAGAATCTTGATCAAAAATACAATATATTCGATCATAGCCATCGCCCTTATCTGCTTCCTGCTTAGTTAGTTTTTCGGCTCTTTCTAATACGCTTTTCGGACTTGAACCACATGTACCATCAATTTCTACATTTGCAGAGTTGAGTTTATAATAGTTCACTAACTCAGTAAAATAGTTAGGTTCTGTTTTCTCACCCTCACAAACTATCAATATTTTATCATACGAAGATCGTCTCGATTTTCTTCTTTTTAGCTCCTTTGCAACTTTAGCTTTTCTTCTATGATGAAGGTTATCTGATCCCATAACTACACCTCAGCACTTTTACAAGGCTTAATGAATGGTAAAGCCCCGTATCGCCCAGATAAATAACCCAATTCAATATTCTCTCGATCTTTTCTAGGGCTAAAATCTGTCAATGGATATACTGTTGTTGCTTGTGATTTATCCTTTTCACAGAACCAAATTTGATCACGCCTGAATACATCTTGATTCAAAATTGATGTTTCATGAGTAGTGAAAATTAGTTGAGCATTTTTAGGATTAGTTTTACTACTATGAAATAAGTTAACTAAATATTTAACCATCTTTGGATGTAAGTTATCATGTAATTCATCGACAATTAGAATGTAACCTTTCTCTAAAATATCAATCCATGGCCCTGCAAAGGAGAAGAATTTTTGTGTACCATCTGACTCTTCGGAAAAGTCTAAGGGAATTAACTTCCCAGACTTGGTTTTATGGACTGTTTTAATGTCAATAACTTCCTTCCCTTTCATTTCTTTAGTAATTTTTTCTTTCAACACTTCGGGAAAATCTTCAGGTAAAGAATTAGGGTCGAACTTCTCGGTTTCAATCTCAATATCATGAATATTAAAATCAGCCGACTGTAAAAAATCTAAAATTTGCTTTTTTGACTTTTCTTTTTCACATAGTGATGCTGTGTAACCTGGGCCCCAGCCACCAACATTAGAAGGTCTCAATTTGTCTTTGAACCAATTAAATGCAGGTTTTAACTGTTCACTATTTAATTGGACTGCTGTAGAGAGAAACAGTGCATTTGACCTAGTTGCATTTTGCCAAACACTTTTAGCTCCAGATAGATAATCACTAAACTTGTAGTCATATTCATTATTGTCTTCATCAAAAACACGCGAAAACCACCTTTGAGCCCTGCCTTTAGGATATGCAATCAACCACTCTGCTAGCAACTTTTCACTATTTAATGAAAATCCGTATTGAAACTTTACACCCTCATTAATAAAAATCATTTCGAACTCTGTAGGTTCATCAGGTGTCAAGTCATCAAATAAAAATGGAGTAACGGGTAAAGAGTCCCCTTCTTGACTTTTTGAAGCGGAATTCCTAACAATTGCCTCCATATCCATTAACGCACGAATTAAATTAGACTTGCCGGCCGCATTTGCGCCATAAATGACAGCAGAGCGAAGCAATGGTGTATTTGTAATAGCTTCAGGAATGAAGGTATTAGTTGCTTCTAGTTCTTCTCCTTTAGCTTTTACCATGCTAAAGACTTGCTCTTCTTTAATTGAACGATAGTTTTTAACAGTGAACTCGATAAACATTTTACACCTTGCTTAATATTATTTCTGGATGGATATTAGCATTTACAACTCACATGTCACCATTTAAGTCTAACTTTTTGACAGTTTTTGTCAAAAAAACAAATCTAATAGACAGTAGCATCTAAATTTATTAAGGTACTTCAGACTGAGGACTCTGTATTCAAACTTGAAATTTGTAAACCCCCGTTACATTTTGATTAAAAAAGCCACACACTAATAATTAGTATGTGGCTTTTTAGTCTCTAAACTAACTAATCAAGTTACTGATTCAGTAAGTTCTTTTCAAAAAACTCGGCCATCATTGTATGGTAATGCAGAGTCGTGCCTTTGCCTTCACGTAGGCTGTGTGAGCGGTTAGGGTATGAGAAAAACTCAAACTGTTTGTTGTGCTTTACAAGCTCGTCAATTAAACGTTCTGAACCTTGGTAATGCACGTTATCATCGCCAGTGCCGTGAATAAGCAATAGCTTACCGGTTAGGTTTTTAGCAAAGGTAATAGGCGAGGTGTTATCGTAGCTATCTGGGTCGGTATTTGGGTTACCCGCATAACGCTCTTGGTAAATGGTGTCGTATAAACGTATATCCGGCACGGGTGCTGAGGCTATACCCACTTTAAATTTATCACCATGGCGGAACAATAAGTTAAGTGTTGAGCTACCGCCCCCAGAGTGACCCCACACGCCAACGCGCTCGGTGTCGATTACATCCCAGCGTTTAGCCATGGCATCTAGCGCGTCTACTTGGTCTTGCACGGTAATTGAGCCAATTTTTTTATAAATCGATTTGCGCCAATCTCGGCCTTTTGGTGCGCGTGTACCGCGGTTATCAACCGATGCGACAATAAAACCTTTTTGGGTTAGCAGTGATTTATACAAATAGCTATTGCCTTCATAGCGGTCTTGTACTGTTGAGCCCCACGGTTCACCGTATACGTAAAAAACTATCGGGTATTTTTTACTTTTATCCATGTTCTCTGGGAACATAATATAGCCGTCAAGCTCGGTGCCATCCTGCGCATTCACTTTGAAGAATTCGTGATTTGGTAAGCTTTGCTCAGCGAGTTTTTCTTTTAGCTCTTTATTTTCAACTAAGGTTTTTACATTGCTGTGATCGCTCACTTTAATGATTTCTTTCGTCGGTGGTGTGCCAAATTTAGAGTAGCTGTGCATGGCCCATGAGGCATCTTTAGACATGTAATAGCTATTAGAGCCTTCAAACTCAGCAGGGGTTACACGCACAGGCTTGCTACTACCATCCAGTGGTGTGCTGTATAAATAGCGCTGGCCTGGGTTCTCTGGCGAGGCGATAAAGTACATAACGTTTTTTTCTTCATTGATAGTGAGCATATCAACAATATCGTAATCACCAGGTGTTAGGTCAATAATGGATTTTCCATCACGCGATACACGGTAAAGATGACGCCAGCCGTCACGTTCGCTGTGCCAAATAAAGAACTCGCCGTCTTTTGACCAATTGGCTTTATAAAACCATTCGATAAAGGCATCGTCTTTGTCTTCTAAAATTTTAGTCAGTTGCTGCTTTTGCCAGTCAAATAACCAAACCTTATTATGGCTTTGTGGACGATTTAAATCTTGGATCATTAATTCATCGCCTGTGCCTGCCCAGCTAATACGCGGAATGTAGCGATCGCGATTATCACCTTCGAGCTTTGCCCAGCGCGTTTGTTTGTCAGCGAGGCTTACCACACCAACACGTACTGCTGAGTTAGTTTCACCGGCTTTAGGATAAGGGAATTCTTTTAGAGTAGGGTAGAGTTCATCTGTGTTGTTGATCATAGTGAAAAATTTAACATCACTGGTATCAAGCTGCCAATAAGCGATTGATTTGTTGTCAGGGCTCCAACGAAAGCCATCAGCAATAGTGAATTCTTCTTCGTACACCCAATCAAAGTTGCCATTAACAATGGTAGCGCTGCCATCAGTTGTGAGCGCAGTTACATCGTTATTGCCAACCGCTTGCATATAAATATTGTTATCACGCACGTACGCTACTTTTGAGCTATCTGGCGAGAATTTAGCAAACATGAGCTTAGTTGGTTCAACGTCTGCGCCACCCAATTGCTGTAATTTATTAGTCTCAAGGTTAAGTAACCAAAAGTCACCACGACTGCGTGAGCGCCAAACTTGTTCACTATTGGTAAATACCATTAACCATTTACCGTCTTTTGACCATTGGTAGCTCTCGATTGCAAATGGCTCGTCTGCGTCTTCTGGCAGTAGCTTTTCAAACTCAACTAGAACTTTGCGACCTGTACCGTCAGCATTGTAAAATACAATGTCGTTACCTTTTACGCCGTGCTCTTTTTCATCATCGGTTTTGCTATTATCAGCGTCGTCTTTTTTATCTTTTTCACTTTCACGTTCTTCAAGCACTGTGTAGCCGGTGCCATCATCAAGCCATTTAAAGTATGTATTACGTTGTGCTTTGAAGTATTTATCTTTATAGATTTGCTCAAGGGTGAGTGGGTTACTAACTTGGCTCATCGCTGTACTCCCGGCGGTATTTTGCGTTACAGAGCAGCCAGATAACGACAGCCCGGCCAATACAGATAGTACTAAAGCCGAGGATTTAAGTAGTTTCATGTGGAGATCCTAAAGTGAGGTAATGCTTTTGTTATTGTTAAAGGTGTTTTGCAATAAGCTTACTTTAGCAAACTTTTTAATTAATAGTTTAAAGCTTATCGCAGATATCTATCCATCGGCCTTAAGTATTGCATGCAATATACAAAACTAGCAATTATTTTTACTCAATAACCATACGAATGCATTTGCAGGCTCAACACCTTTAATACCATTTTTTATAAGCTGGCATTTTACTAACTTAAGTGTATAAACACGGTGGTAATGATCAAATACTTCTTGAGCAGTCACACTATAAGGGGTTCCATCTCGTTTAGATTGATCATACACGCAACAAATAAGCAGCTGTGGCGCATTATTTGTGATCTGAATTAAATGAGCTGTATATTTTGCTCGCAACTCTAAGGGTAGAGCAACTAAAGCTCCGCGGTCGTATATTGCATCAACCACGCCAATTAATGTGCTGCTTAAAGAAAAAATATCTCCTACCCAAATAGTTAAGTTATTTGCCTGATAAAGTTTTAGTGCACCGTAAGTAGTGACTTTAGCTGTTAAACTTAATGAATCAAACAGTTGGATTATTGCCTCTTCACTTAGTTCGACACCAACAACCTTAAACTGTTTTTCTAAAAGCCAGCCAATGTCGTTTGTTTTACCACATAAAGGCACAAAAACTCGCCCATTTTGCTTTACGTTTAGGTTAGTAAAATAACGATCTAAATAAGGATTTACTTTTTGCTCATGAAAACCAATGTCATTATCTTGCCATCGTTTTAGCCAGTAATTATTCGTCATACCGATACCTTAAAATAATGTTAATACAAGCGTACTGAGATAAAGCCCGGCACCAAATACACAATGAGAGGCGCAGCTTTTGGCTCTAGCATGAACTGGCTTTTTAGTATTGCGGGCGGCAATACCAAGACCTAAGGCGGGTTGCATAACAAAAAATGGTATGCAAACTGTTATCAAGCCAAATAATAGAGCCTGCCAAAAGGAGGGGGAATATGACCAGTTACTTGGCATTATAATCAAGAATACCAAGGCAAAAATAATCCCTATTAAATAATGTATGACCCAACCTAACGCACATTCTTTATTTTGCGCTGTAGCCTTACCAATTGCAGTATGCCTAAATTGGCCTGTACGCATTAAACTCACCCAGCGACCTACCAAACAAAAGTTTAACGACGACACAGCAAACACTTTTGCAAGCACTATACTCCATACATCGAGCAATAGCGTTGCGCCAATGCCCAAAACAACCACTGCTATCCAATCAATATTTTCAAACATTAAAATTACTCTTTACTAGGAAAACTTGATTACAATGATATAGACTTACAAAAACGTTAAATACAAAGCTTTTATCAAACTTAAATTGCAAAAATGGAATCATGCTAGACGATATTGTGTTATTTGTGCGCATAGTGCAACAAGGTGGCTTATCTCAAGCTGGAGAGTATTTATCACTGCCTGCGGCTACCGTTACACGACGCTTACAACGCCTTGAGTCTCGACTTGGGCAAAAGTTGCTGCATCGTTCTGCGCGCCAATGCACACTGACTCAACAAGGGCAGGTTTATTACCAAAGCTACGTAAGTTTAGTTGAGCAGTTTGAACAAACCAGTCATCAACTTAATCAACAAAAAGAGCAACTAAGCGGTAAGCTCAAAGTGCTTGCGCCACTTAATATTTGCCATGGCTTTTTAAGGCCAATGTGGTTGTCGTTTACCAAAACCTACCCAGATATTCAATTAGAGCTAATTTTGAGTAATCAACTTGAAGATATAATAAAAAGCCAAGCCGATTTAGCACTACGAATAGGCCCACAAATAGACTCGTTATTGCAGCAAAAAAAGCTCGGGCAAGCTGATTCTATTTTAGTGGCTTCACCTGATTACTTAGCCAAGACCGCAGTGCTTAAAGAGCCAAGCGATCTTAAACAGCACAGTTTAATTGGAACAACACTGAGAAATAGTTGGCCACTCACCAATAGTCAAACACGTGCTAGTTACACACATAAGTGCCGCTTTAGTAGTATTTATAACGATACAGGTTTTGTTAAATATCAACTGTGCGGCCATCAAGGAGTAGGCTTACTGCCGCGGTTCGAAATCATAAATGAGCTTAAAACTGGCGAATTAGTCAGAGTGTTACCTGCTTGGCAAAGTCTGCCAAGGGAAATTTTTGCTATTTGGCCCAGCGGGCGTTTACTTAGTAAAAAATCGGTTTGTTTACGTGATTACATGCACGCATTTATACAACAGCAGCTCCCAGAGGGTTAAGTATTTTTGTGCCACTGAAATTCCATTTGCTTTGCCGTAAGCTCTGCATGTTCCAGGCTTATTAACTCAGCAACCAATTGTAAGCTCATATCAATACCTGCAGAAATACCGCCGGAGGTGGTAAATTTACCTTGTGACACCCAGCGCTTATTTGCGATCACATTTAGATTTGGGAATATACTGGCAAGATCAGTTTGATCTTCCCAATGCGTAGTAACCGTTAGATTATCGAGTAAATCAGCTCTGGCTAATAAAAATGCTCCCGTACACACAGAAGCAACTTTAGTAGCAGTGCCTGCGTTTTTTCGTATCCAGTTTATTACAGCTGGTTTTTCAAGCTCATGGGTATGCACACCACCAACAACGATTAACAAGTCAATAGCGGGATGATCTGCAAAACTGTAATGGGGGTTTACACTAAAGCCTGCACGCGCAAGTACTGGTTTGTTTTTCTCTGCCACAAAAAACACCTTCCAGTTATTATTTGCCAAGCGTTTAGCAGTACTAAATACTTCAAATGGGCCTGAAAAATCCAACACTTCAGCATCATCGTAAATATATATCCCTATGTTCATTTTGAGCCCTTTTAATGAAAACTTTAGATCAATCTAGCTCTAATTGCGCCCGTTCAACACTTTCTTTTGGGAGTTCTTTTTGTACTGATACACCAAGCTCTTTAAATTCAGAAGCTTGTTTAATTAAGTTACCTTTACCACGGTATAACTGTGAAAACGCTTTATCGTAGCTTTCTTTGGCTTTATCTAACTGTTTACCAACGCCTTCCATACTGGTTAAAAAGCCATTAAGTTTACTGTAAAAGCGTTCCGCGCGGTTTGCCAGCTCTTTTGAATACTTTGTTTGCTCTTCAAAACGCCAAAGTTGTTTAACAATATTTAAGCTAGTTAATAGGGTGGTGGGTGTGGCAACCAGTATATTTTGCTCTATCGCTTGTTGGTAAATATCACTTTGATATTTTAATGCTTCAACGAACGCAGATTCTATCGGCACAAACATGATAACGACTTCAGGGGAGTTAAGCCCGGGTAGGCGGTCGTACGATTTACTGGCTAATTCATTAATACGGGCTTTAACCGCCTCTACATGCTCTTTAATCGCTTGCTGAGCTTGTAGTTCATCATCTGCATTAACAAAGCGAGTGTAGGCATTCAACGATGTTTTAGCATCAATAACTAAGTGACGACCTTGCGGTAAATACACCACCACATCAGGGCGAAGGCGGCCGTCTTCGGTATTAAACGAAACCTCTCGTTCGTAATCCGTACCGGCTCGCAGCCCCGCGCTGTCTAACACGTTTTCAAGCATTAACTCGCCCCAATTACCTTGGGTTTTCTTTTGCCCTTGTAGTGCGTTGCTGAGCTTGTCTGCTTGTTCGGTAACGGCTTGGCTTTTAGCTTGTAAATGCAGTAACTCAATTTTAAGTGCTTCACGTTGTTTTGAGTCTTCAACATGAATAGATTCAAGCTTATCGCGAAAACCTTTAAGCTCACCTTGTACGGGCTTTAACAATTGCTCGATGCTTTCTTGATTGAGGGTTTTAAATTTTTGCGATTTGTCTTCTAGGATTTGATTAGCCAAATTTTCAAATTCTTTTTTAAGCTGCTCTTTACTGTCTTTAATATGTTGTAGCTGCTGCTCAAAATGAGTTTGTTTTTGTTCAAGCACAGTCCGTAAAGAATTAAGCTCTACATCTCGAGCATTAAATTCACTACGTAAAGACGTTAAATCAGCTTCGGCTTTGCGCCAATAATTATTATATTGCTGGCTGTGCTTTTCTTGTTCACTAAAGCGAGTTTTAAAATGCTGCGCTTCGTCTCTTTGCTCTTGGTAGCTTTGTTCAAGTAAATCTTGTTCATCAACTAATGCCACATACTGTTGTTGCTTTTCATTATATTGAGTTTGTAATGAGACGATCTGTTGCTGCTGCTCGTTAAGCTCTTTGTAAAGGCGCTTACGACGCATAGCTCCTATGATACTAAAAAGCACGGCACTAGCTGTAAAACCAACACCAACGCTAATCCAGTCGAAATTTGTAAGTAGCTGTAAATACATAAATAAACTTAATTAACCAAAAGACAATTCATCATAGCGAATCTAAAAATACCAAGATAGGTATTTTTGCTACTTCGAGAGCGAAATAATTATTACACGACATTACAGATGTTGTTTTTAGTTTCGTTTTATAAAAAATATCTTCTACACTGAAAGCAAATTAACCTAATCTTAGGTTATGCAGCAATTAATATGTGCTAACAAGCCTAAATTAGCTGCTGTAATTATAATGACCCCCTTATACAAGGATCGATCACATGAATAACATTCAAACTCCAAATATTGAAGTGCTTTGCCAACCAGATAATTACTTTTCGGTGAAAACCCTTACCGTGTTACCTCACGTTAATGAGAACTGGCTAACGTTTTTTGATAATGAAACAAACCCAACGGAGGAGTTAAGTGTTTTATTTGATAACGCAAAACAAGGTGTATCAAAAAGCACTGAGGCTAAACAATATGTTGAACTAATTATTCAGCTAGACCCTTCTGTTGCCGCTGATTGGGAGTTTTACGGTAATGGTGTTGAATATTGTGGTGCCGATAGTAACTGCCAATATAATCTATCAACTGAAATCACAAATGACGACACGTTAGTTTTACGCATTACTCAAGTAGTACCAACTTACGAATTTAACGGCGTAGATAAAGACAATTTAGATAAAGTTATTGAAGTCACCGAAGGTGAACATACTCAATATTTACCTATCTCATTTAGATACACAGCAAAACATCTGCCGACTAATAAAATTTATATGTCGCAGGACCCTAAAATTATAGTACGTAGACCTGGTGCTACACTTTAATTTAATACACTACCACAATTAAAAGAAGGGTCATATTGCTGCACTAAGCTTATAAACCCTTCTTTTTGACACCATGGCTTAAACCAAGGTAGCTTGAACCACATTGGGTGATAGCCTATTTCTAGTGACTTTTCGATATACATTAACGCTGATTGATACTCACCTATCACGCTATACACTAATGCTGCGCTAAACACGTATTCGTAATGGTCTGCTGCAATACTTATTGCTTTATTTAATGCCTGCAATGCGAGCTTTGCTTCGCCTAATTGGCTGTATGCTTGAGCTGCTTCTAAATAGCTATCCAATGTTTGCTGACTCTGAGTAAGTTCTATCACCTTTAAATAATTAGCTGGGTAAGATTCACTAAGTCCGAGTGATTTTTCAATATCTGCTAAATTTAGCCTAAAACCTATATGCTCAGGGTTAATATCAACGGCTTGCTGCGCAACGTGTAACGCCTGCTCAAATTCACCTTGTAATGAATAAGCAATGCTTAAATTACTTAAATCAGTGCTTTCGGGCTTAATGGCGATTGCCTGATTATATTGGTTTATTGCAACACTTAGTTCACCTTCGGTGAGTGCGATATCTGCGAGCAGTTGGTTTGCTGTATAGTTATTTGGACTTATGATTATTACTTCGTTGAGTAATTGTTTTGCCTCAGCTATTTTACCTTGCCACCACAACACAAGCGCCAAATTTTGTTTTATTATAGGATTAGGCCGTATTTTTAACGCCAGTTCAAATACTTGCTGTGCCTCAAGCAGTTGATCTTGTTGTAGATATAACATTCCTTTTAATTCGTAAAGCGTTAATGTACTGGCACCTACTTGTTTTGCTTTAGTTAAATACTGCTCCGCCGCTACCCAATCCTGCTTTGCTATCGCAATAAGCATGGCATTTTTAGCGAATGCAGGGGTGTTTTGATATTCAGAAGGCGCATTAAACAGCAGCTTACTAGCAATATCTAAATATCGCTTTTGCTGCGAGAGTTGATACAAACTCAGTGCAACTTCACGCAATAGCTCATAATTAGCATACAGTTGCGGGGTAAGTTCAATCGCTTCGGTAATACGTATAAATAACTGTTCTGAATGCAGCTCAACTTGTTGAACCTTTTGAAAGAGCGCAATATGCTCAATTTGTACGGTATCACTTAGCTCAGATAAGGTTAAATATTTACTATCAAAATCAGGAAAAAGCGCGGTTAACTGCTGTCTACTTGATTGATACATTTGGCTGTAGTTGTCCACAATAATAGGCCATTGTTTACGCGCTTTTACTGTCCAGTTTGGTGCCTCTAAACGAACAAGCGTTAAGTAACACTGCAACTGAGTGCAATTGAGCTCTGAACTAATAGCTTCTTGCAACCCTGTAGCTTGACTTAGTTTATTAAGCTGAGCAGTTAAATTAAGCTGTTTATGTTCACCCGTTACAATTGTGTCAACTTCATCACGAGAAATTAAATGTAAGTGCTTACTATTTATTATGCCTTGCCTTACAGCATCATCAATTGTCGCTTTTATCATATCAAGATCCGCATTAAGCATTGATTGTGCTTTTATTACAGGCGGTAAAAATGCAACATAATGTTCACTTGGTGGCTCATTAAGTTTATAAGTCAGCCCAACGGCCACCAAAGCAATCACAGATACGGCGACCAAAAAAGCGGGTTTAAAAAGGGATTTTTTTTGTATCGCGAGTTGCTCTATTGGAATAGTATCTTGTGCTAGGATTTCTTGTTGTTTAATGGCAATAACTACATCTTGCAACTTACGTGCAACCTGTTTGGCATCAACAGGACGAAGCTCTTTTTTTCGTTGCAAAAGTTGGTTTAATAAATCACATAATTCATTTGGTAGTTTAGGAATAATTTCATGTGCATTTAGAGCCTTCCCGTTAGCTATATTATTAGCCAGTGTTTTTGCTGAGCCTTCTCCAAATGGATGTCGGCCACTAACAAACAAAAATGCCAGCATACCAAACGAAAATAAATCACTGCGAAAGTCTAATGGTTGTTTATTTAGCTGCTCCGGCGACATCGCGCTAGCGCTACCAAAGCTAGATTCTAAACTTTGCTCTTTTAGTGGGTTACTCTGTAACGTAGCAATACCAAAGTCAGTTATTTTTAATTCATGATTGTCGATAAGTATATTGCCTGGTTTTAAATCACAGTGCATTACACCTTGGCTATGCGCATGAACGAGTCCAGCGCACAGTTGTTGTAATAAATTAAGCTTTTCTTCAATTGTCGTTATGTGCTGGTGTTGAAACTGGAGTAACGTTTTACCTTTAAGATACTCCATAACAATACATATTTGCTGCTCATACAACAGCACATCGTGCACTTGTACTATATTTGGATGGTTCAAACGAGCTAAAAGCTGGGCCTCTACAAGTGGGTCACTATGATTTACTAGATGTTCTGTAGATTTTAATATTTTAATCGCAACATAGCGCTTTAAACGTGTATCTTCAGCAAGGTACACACTTCCCATACCTCCTTGGTTAAGTAACTTTATCAGTTTATAGTTAGTGATGATCTGATTAAATTTTAATACTGTTTCATGCTCTAACGACATCCGAGGTACTCTCTAATTCACATCCTTTATAAATTGTAAAAGATGAGCCAGCAAACCGTACTTTTCGCAGTTGTCTTTCAATTATATTTTCAGCGTCATGAACATTTGTTAAAACTTCTGAAAATTGCTTGCGAGCACGATGTATCTGTATATTTAAATAGCGCATGTCGACACCTAAATCTTTCACTAATTGCTCCGTATTAACCCACCCCTGGTTTGCAGGTAATACTCCTTTTTTAGCATCTTGCGCTCTATAGCGTGCTAAATTTAAGGTTAAATAGTGATGACAGCGTACATGCAGGTCATAATCTTTATTATTTATATGATGTTGAATTTTTAATGCTGAAGTTTCTTCATCCAAACTAAGGTTAAAAATAAAATCTAAATCACTAATATACAACTGGGGTACTGAGCTCATTTGAGTAGTCACTTCTAAGTGACTAGATAAAAACATCCAATTGTCATGCCCTAATGAAATAATGCTATTATCTTCTAATACCTCTTGGTTAACATGCTGTGAATCTTCTAATGACTCTAGCAACCACTGCCCTGTCTCTTTTTGATAAATCACAGCGCTATCTGGTTGTGATTCAGGCAGCAGATGATAATGTTTAAGCTTAATTGATTCTGCGGTTTTATTTTGCTGTTCATCTAATTTTATTAACTGATCTGCTGGAGCACTTAGATCTTTTACAACATAAGTCGTGTCAGAGTTACCTGCGAAGTAAATTTTATCACCTACGCTTAACGCTTCACTTTCATCTTTGGCCAAACGCTTATGGTTTAACCAAGTGCCGTTAAGACTCAAATCTTTGATATACCACTTATCGTTTAACCACTCGATGATAGTGTGTATTTTTGACACGCTTAAGTCATTCACAAGTGTATCGACAGAATACTGGAAACGCCCAAAACTATGGTGCGCATATAAAAAGCAATATTCACTTGTATTTTTATTAATTAAATAAGCCATTATCAATACCTTAAATCAAATGATGAGGTAGATATCTAACTATTGATATTACAACGAATTACCAAGAATAGACACAACCTAACAAAAATAAAACACAAGAAATTAACATTTCATTGCATTTACGGTTTTCTCCGCATACAACTGCGGTTAGATAACAATATTTTAGAAAGAAAAATAGCAAATAAATATTACGTGTTATTACAGCAAACGAATGTGAAAGGGTAACTAAAAAGAGTAATTAACTTTGCTAAAAATTCAAATCAGTATAAAGGGGCAGATTTTTCAAATGCATAAAAAAAGCCAGCTCAAAGTGAGCTGGCTCAATATTACTAAAATAAGTAACTAAATAGGGAAATCAACATGATGCATGGGTAAACTGCAATTTAACCACACGCAATTAAGTAGACGCCCACAATTTACATTAGTTCAAAAAAGTTGATAAAAGATCAAATTAGTAAAATAGAGCACGCATTTTACTCAAGTATAAAAAAAGCCAACTCAAAGTGAGCTGGCTCAATATTACTAAATAAGTAACTAAACGGGGAAATCAACATGATGCATGGGTAAACTGCAATTTAACCACACGCAATATAGTAGACGTCCACAATTTACATTAGTTCAAAAAAGTTGATAAAAGATCAAATTAGTAAAATAGAGCACGCATTTTACTCAAGTATAAAAAAAGCCAGCTCAAAGTGAACTGGCTCAATATTACTAAATTAGTAACTAAACGGGGAAATCAACATGATGCATGGGTAAACTGCAATTTAACCACACGCAATTAAGTAGACGCTTACAATTAAAATTAGTTCAAAAAAATTTAATAAAAGATCAAATTAGTAAAATAGAGCACGCATTTTACTCAAGCATAAAAAAAGCCAGCTCAAAGTGAACTGGCTCAATATTACTAAATTAGTAACTAAACGGGGAAATCAACATGATGCATGGGTAAACTGCAATTTAACCACACGCAATATAGTAGACACTTACAATTTAAGTTAGTTCAAAAAAAGTTGATAAAAGATCAAATTAGTAAAATAGAGCACGCATTTTACTCAAGCATGAAAAAAGCCAGCTCAAAGTGAGCTGGCTCAATATTACTAAATTAGTAACTAAATAGGGAAATCAACATGATGCGTATGTAAACTGCAATTTAACCACACGCATATAAGTAGACGAATAAAACCTTATTTAGTTCAAAAAAATTAAAAAAACTTTACTGCTTTATTAATGACAACATTTGGCTTTCATCAAAACTTGTAAAACTCATTGATTTATCAGTAAATAATGCATCTACTAATGCTTGCTTTTCTTGCTGCATTTTAAACACTTTCTGCTCGATTGAATTAGCCATTATTAACTTATAAACAAATACAGGGTTGGTTTGTCCAATGCGATACGCACGATCGGTTGCCTGCTTTTCAACAGCAGGGTTCCACCAAGGATCAAAATGTATAACCGTATCGGCTTGAGTTAGATTAAGACCAGTCCCCCCAGCTTTAAGGCTGATTAGAAATACTGATGTATTCCCCTGAGTAAACTCATCAATCACTTTTTCTCTATGGCGAGTTTGACCTGTGAGTAAACTATATTTAATCGCTAAATGGTTAAGCTGCTCAGCAAGTATATCCAGTACAGATGTGAACTGGCTAAAAATAATTACCTTACGACCTTGCGATAACATTATTGGCAGATGCTTACTTAGCCATTCTAATTTAGCACTACCAGCTTGTGTTTGCGGTTCTACTAATCGGGGATGACAACATACTTGCCTAAGCTTTAATAGTGCATCTAAGAATGCTAGCTTGCTCTTTTGCACTCCTTGAGCAGCAAATAAGTTTATCATTTTCTCCTCTAACGAGTTAGTGATCCCTTCATACAGTGATTTTTGTTGTGCTTCAAATTCAAACTCTTTGACTAGCTCAGTTTTAAGTGGCAGCTCTTGAGCAACTTCTGCCTTAGTTCGACGCAGGATAAAAGGCATGATTAGAGACTTTAATTCATTGGCTCTATCGTTATCACCATCACGCTCAATAGGAACTTGAAAGTGCTGCTTAAAATGACTAACAGAGCCAAGCAAAGAACTCATGGCAAAGTCGAGTAACGATTTAAGTTCAAATAAATTATTTTCAATTGGGGTACCACTCAAACACAATTTAAAATCAGCGTTCAACCGCTTTACTAAACGAGACACTTGAGCGTTATCATTTTTAATATATTGAGCTTCATCAAGGATGATATTTTCAAAGTACAATGGAGTGTAATACGCTATATCCCGCTTTAATAAGGGGTAAGTCGTTAATATACAATCTGACTGTGCAAGGTGTTGTAATTGTTCTATACGTGAAGCACCAAAGATTGTGGTAATTTTTAAACTACTGGTAAATTTTTCGATTTCATTTTGCCAGTTACTTACTAGACTTGTAGGACAAACAATAAGTGTAGGTCCAGCTTGCACTTTTTTCTTTGAGTTAGCTAAGAAAGCAATAACTTGCAATGTTTTGCCAAGCCCCATATCGTCAGCAAGAATACCGCCTAATTTATGCCGTTTCAAAAACTCTAACCAATCAACTCCTTGCTGCTGATAGTCGCGTAATATAACCCCGTCATTGAGGCCTGAGAGAGGCTTGTTTTTTATGCTATTTGAGTGTTCAAGTTCACTAAGATAAGACTCTAAATTATCATCAACTAAATTTACGGTTAAACAGTCTAACGCCATTAGCTGCGGCAAAAATGACAATGGGATCAATAATTCATCCCTTGTCTTTATGAGCTCAAAGCGGTTTGTGAAGTCATTAAGGGTATTAAACGCTCTCTTATCTATTACAGCAAAGCTTTTACCACTAGAAAAATAGAAAAACTGATCACTTTGTCTGTTTAAAGATTGAAAATCAGGATTTTCATTAGCAAGAACAGTCGCTGCTTTAGATTTAGGGATCAATATTTTACTAACTATTTGATGCCCTTTTCCGCGTTTAATATCAAGTGACACCGATAGACGAGACTTTTTGATAACAAGGTTTTTATCTGCAACTTTCCAGCCTCGTAACTTTAGACTAGGAATAACATCGTATTTAAACCAATGCTGATAGATAGAACTTTGTTTATTAAAAATAAACTTCTCTTGTAAAGGCCCTTTACAACTCTCAAAACCGAGGTTAATTAATTCAGTAATAACCGTATTTTCAACAGCCGAGTTTAGGATGTGAGTGGGGGCAGAGTTTGGAGGATAATTTTTCCCCTGATAATTAAACTGCAGATTAAGATTAAACTGATTATTACTGTTATCTACTTCAATTACGGCTTGGGTTTCAGTGTGACGTTTTAACTTTTGCTGCGCTGAACGCTTATAATGTGGAATAACACCATCACCAAAATTAGACGTTATTTGTTTATAAACACGCGCTAAATTATCTTTATGTATAGCAGGAATAGACTGAATATGAGCAACTTCTTCACCACTAAGTGGTGTACGAATACGGCCAATCTTTAATGTGTCTGTATCAAGGTAAGTCGGTGGGGTGGTTTTTAATAACAGCCAAGAGTCTTTATTATTGATACCTACTTCAAGCTGCATAAGCTCTGAAGAGTCAGACCAGTTGAAACTTAAATCAACAGCGCTATCTGGCTTGATCGGCTTTCGTGCACGACCAAAAAACAGCCTTTGGGTTGCGATAAGTTGCTGTAATGCAGCAAACCCCCATTGACCCTTGAGCTCTAGGTTCCCGAGGGCATTTTGTGAACGGATCCAACTAAAAAGTCTAAAATCACTTTCGAGTAAATCTGTAGGAGTAACAAAACTATTTAGCTGTTGGTCAGTGAGATTACGGCCTAAAGTATAATTATGCTCACTTGATGAAGCCGCTATTTTTGGCGTTAAAACGACTTTAGACGCGTCAACTTCAAGCACAAATAATAAAACGTTTTTTGCTATGTCTGATTGGTTTTGTTTAATTTCCTTAAGCTCATCAAACCAATCATTCATAATATAATCTTGGCCATACTCGCCAGAATTATCAATTTTTAGTTTTAATAACACAGCGGCCAGATGCCGGCAGTTAGTTTTTGCATTACATGAGCAATGGCGGTCAACAGAAAAACCATTTGCTAATTTTTTAATCTCGATATGTTGGGTAAAAGTACTTCCTTCATTACCAAACATTGAAGCATCGATGACTGAAAAGTCGCTATTATGCTCTAACCAATTAATTTGACCATTGGCTAAATACTCTTTTGCCTGCACTAGAACCTGCGGGCTAAATAGTTGTTTAATAAACCGCTCAGAAAGAGGAAACAAGGTTGCTTGTTCTTGTTTAATTTCTTCAAAAATAGCAAGTAGATCAGATTTTGATAAATTAGCAGACATAGCGCCTAGGGCAGTATAAATAAAAAATAATTTTCCCAGTATATGATTTATCGCTCAAGAGAAAAAGCATTAAAGTACTAATTCAAACTGGTTGGAGTAGATAAGTTAGTAAAAAATCGGTTTATAGAAAAAATTAGGTAAAACAGAACTAACGAACAACAAACGCACAAGTTATATACAAGTTAATAACAAACAGGGGACTATACAGATCAAATTTTTACTAAGTACTAGTGAATATGATGACTGAAAGGATAATAGCGTGTGTTTTGTTAGTAAAATAGTGATCTAAGAGGCTTAAATGAACATTACAGGGTGAAAAAGATCATTATTTTACTAACAATATAAGGTGTTGAGATCATATTTTTACTAACAAAAGCATGATCTCAGATCAGTATTTTATTAACTAATTAAAAGCTTTAAGAAGTTTGGTTAACTGTTCTAAGCGCTTGTCTGTCATAACTTTATTATCTATTTTAATAGATAAATCACCACTTTTCAGATTACGTTGAACGCTAATAAAATCATTTTCAAGAACAGCTTCTTTACGTTGTACAGACTGTGGCTCTGCAGTCAGTAATTTAGTTATAGCCAATGCTCTTTTTTCATCACCCTCTATTTGGCTAAGACTTTTATCATCAGCCAACTCTATAACTAAGTTTATAAACGCACTTTCGTCTCGCTCTTTTGCTGCAATGAGTTTTTTTGCAACCTCACGGCCAACGTGATTAGCAGTAGGATAGAGTGATAAAACGCTCTCAGGGAGCTTTTCATAGGCTTTAATAGCATCTGCAACCGCAGTATGGGAAACTCCCTCTATAGCCGCTATTTCGCGATATGACCCCTTTTTACCTTGTTCGATTAACTCATCTTTTGTGTATTGATACGCTTGGCCTAATTCCCAAAGACTCGGTGCAATATATTGATCCGAAGAAACAGCTAAAATTCTAGCATCTAAATCAGTAAAATCAGCAGAGCTAAGTACCATATAATCAGCATTACTTAGGATACAGGCCATACGGCGGCGTGAACCGGCTAAGACGAGAGTCTCGTTGCCTTTATCCCAACATAATGCAGGGTGTTGGTTACGGCCATCTTGTGCAATTGCAGGCAGTATATCAGCTACTGACTTCTCGTTTAATAGTGCTTGGACACGGCGATTTTTACCATAAACTTTTGTTGTTTGTTCAATTTGTTCATGGGGGATAACTTTACAGATCAATGTAATAGACCGTGAAGGATCGCTAGGTGCAGGCATTTTTATAACATCACCAGCACTTGCTTGCTCTAAAAGCTCATCAAGATTACTGTTGCCAATAGAGGTAGCAAAAGGATCTAAGCTGGTGTCATTTTTACGTTTTTTAGCCATTTTTATTAACTACCTTACTTAGGGTTTTTTAATTGTGATTCGGTTGATTTCCAATTAGAACGGATCAACATTTCTAGCTCATCAACTACATCCTTGATATTTTCTTGAGCACGAAGTAGAGATTCTCGGCTTGCAAGACTATCAGAAGTTTTTTGATCAAAAATGGTATTAAAAGATGATGAACTAGCAGTAATTGCAGAGCTATGATTAATCGGGTAACTCATTACTTGACGACCAAAAGCACTACGTACGTCTTTAACAATGTCGCGCTGAGAGTGATTACCCTTTACATAATTAGTCACTAAGAATTGCATGAAATCCCAACCTTCGTGACCTAAAGATGCCACAGTGTGATAAATTTCACCTAAGCGCTTTAAATATTTATTGTTAGCGTCAAAATCAACCGCTTCAGGGTGAACGGGTATTAACATGGCTGTTGATGACATTAAAGCGTTATAAAACATAAAGTTAAGAGAAGGTGCAGTATCAATTAAAATGATATCAAATTGATCTTTTACCGGCTCAATAACTTTTTCTAGTAATTTATGGTAATGGCGAGTTTTATCATAACTCGAACTATCTTTTAATAATGTTGCTGTTTCATGCTCAAAATAAAAGTCATCCATTCCTGAAGGTAACATTCTAATATTGGGAATATGAGTAGGTAAAAAAGAATTAGATACCAATTGTGGCCAGGTTTCACCATCGTCAAGTTCAATACAGTCACGCATTAAGTCGCCAACTGTAATAGGATCCGGTTCACTTGGAGGAAAAAAGCTAGATGAAGAACCTTGCGGATCCAAATCGATGATACCAATACGATAACGTTTAATATTTGTAGTCGCTAACGCAGCTGCAATATTAACCATGCTCGTTGTTTTGCCACAACCACCTTTGAGAGAATTTATTACAATAACTTGTAGTTTATCATCTTCATTGCGGTGATCAGGCTGAATATCCATAATATCAGCCATTGCAAAGATATTAACTAAAGTATACGCATAATGCCCATTAGCACCACGTTTGATATTCAATTCATCAAAGTCACCATTATCATGGCGACGTTTTAACGTTCTATTGTTACATCCTAAAAGGTCTGCTGCTGCTTTTTGAGTATAGGTACGTAATTCTTTTTCTTCTGATTTCAAATGCGCACGATAATGCTGAATACGTCCTTCTAAAGATTTTTCTGCAACTTCTGCTGTTGCTTTTAAAAGCCGATAAGTGGCTAAGGCATTATTATGAATTGACATGCTTTATTCCTCAAAGTTAGGCTATAAGTATAATGTCCATTCAAATCGCTGTAAACAAGTATTTATAGCGACATGTATTTTAAATAGAAGACATTAAAAACTTAATTTATAAATTTTAGATTGCTTAGTATAAATAAAGAAGATTAAAGGTGGTTAAATATATAAGGTAGTAAAGGTTAGAGGATAAAATATATAGCATAAGTATATGATTTTAATCAATAATAGCTAAAATATTAGATCAGGTTTATACTTAGTTAAGATCAGATCTTTAATAACTGATAGATCACATTTTTACTAACTAGTAATTCAACTTGTAACTTATGCACAGCTTGGCCACAAAGTTAGTCACAAAAAGTTAGTGTGAGATCAATTTTTTACTAAGTAAAATAGTAAGTTATACACTGCAGAAGTGTTTATCTAGTACATTTAATTAGTATAGATCTGATCTGTAGTAAGTACAGATCAGATCTATGCTAACTCAAATCACCTTTATACACAGGCAAAATAAAAATTAGCGATTATTGTCGTGTGTTTTTGCTAAATAAAACAGTTTTACCTGACAAAAAAGCAATTGAGTTAGTAAAATTTCGGTTTGAAGCTGTTACCTTAGTATAAAACTGATCTCAAAAACATGATTTACACTTGTAGTTAGTAAAATAGTGATCTAAAGATATATTTTAAACTCAGATCAAGTTTATACTAACTTAAACATTTAACTTTTCTCGTTATATGTGTTGTTATTAACTTTCGCAATAAAATTTGGAAATAAGAACAATGAGCCGAAAGGTTAACATCTCGGTAGATAACTTGCCCGATACTTTACGGGGTCAAATCCACGGGGTGGAAAGTGCAATCGATAATGAAAGCTTAGCATTATTTACTGATAATAAAGATGTACGCATTTCAATTGAAAATGCAGCACATGGATTGCGAGCATACTCGAATACATTTAACCATTATGATTTGTGGGGACGTTTTGTTCGCTCTGGTCATAAAAAATTACCACTTGAAGAAGCCCCTAAAAAGACAATCATTACGCGTAAAATTTCTGAAAAAGTCGATGGCATTTTATACGATGGTGAAATAAAGATAACACCGGCTGTTGTGAGCTCTCGAAAAGATGGCGAAGATGTTGAGTTTTTGGTTTGGCCATCAGATCGTGAAGAAAAAGTTGAACGAGCACTTATTCGTTTAGCCTCTAAGGGTAAAATCGTTAAAATAAATTTTAAGTCCGGTATTCAATATGCTGTGGTTTTTTCGATGAATGAATTGGCACAAGAGTTAAAAGCTGTTGGTCAATCAATGCCGTACCCACAAATTAAAGAAGCATTAGAAGCTTTACAAGGTTCTAAACTTTCCTTTAAATATTCTGCAACAGATACAAAGAATACAGATATTGATGATTCATTTTATGAGTCGAACATGAACTTTTTATCATCATTACATTTTAGTGGTAAAAAAGGGCAGGGCGGCAATGTAAAATGTGTTGCTTGCCTAAACGCATTTGTTCATAACATGATCGATAACTTAGAATATAAAGGCTATTATTTTAATAGTGCTCAAGAATTAAAACGGGGTTTGTCTCGTTGGATGATGCTGCGTTTGTACCATCTTTGGCGCTATGCTGCTCCAGGTAAAACATACCATTTTAGATTATTATCAATTATGGAAAAATACGGTTCAATTTATTCAACTGATGACATAACTGAAAATAAACTCAAAGCGTTACGTCGTGATATGACGACCACCATGAAAGATTTAATCGAAAAAGGAGCAATCTCAGAATACAGCATCACAAATGTTAAAGATGATAAAACAGGTAATATTATTGATTACACATATGAGATGCATCCATCAGATCAATTCTGCGATGAGATTCTTACACTTAACAAACAAAATAAACGTATTGAGATTCAAGGTGGAAAACGAATTGTAGAAAATGCAGTTTTGATCGATGAAGATAAAATAGAAGAAATAGTCGAAGATAATTAATTTTTGCAGCCTTTAGTTTTTACTAAAGGCTTTTTTGTATTACTCAAGCTAATGAGTAATCGTATTAGTTTGAAAAGAAAAGCTATTTAACATAATAAAGTTGTATGGAATAGCGTTAAATTAATCCGTCACTTGCTCTAAGTAAAGTCTATCAACTAAGAAATCATATTCTCTCTTTCTAGGATGACTGTCGGGCTTAATATAATTAGGTAGAGTGCCGAGTTTCACATCGGGCTCTGGATTTATTAAAATAAAAGGTAACGCTGCACTGACATGATATCTATTTTGCGCAGTGTATCTCACATTTACCTGGGGACTTACTCTTGTAGGCCTGCGAATTCTTAATTTTTCTTTATCCCCCAAGCTTGCAACGCGAACTTGCTCTTGAGCAACAAGTGCCTGCCAATTATGTTGATCTATCATTCTCGGATTAGAATACCCGGCTGATTTTTCGAGCATTGCTAAAGCCATTTTTTTAGTTAGCGTTTTAGTTGCATGCTTGTGCATCCAAGTAAAACGAACAGAAAAAGGGGAGTCGTGCTCAAAGTGAACTTTTCTATATGCGGCTAGAGTGATTAAATTTGGTACGGCATTATGAACGGCTTCAAATCGAGCATCATTATTATCAATCGATAATATACACTCTTTGAAAGCTGCTTTTGCTTTATTCAGCTGTTGGATGCGCGCAACCAGACTTTCTTTATTCGCATTTTTTAATACTAATAATCCTGGATGACGTTTAAGAACACGTGAACTAAAACCAGACTTTTTGTATACATCAGAAAACGAATTTAAAATTGACTTATGCGCGACTTGACCTGATTGTTTTATTACCTCGATAGTGTGCGGAACTATCTTTTCATCATTACTTTCTATTTCAGGTAGCTGATAAAATTCAGCTTTAGAATACTCACACTCTCTTAAGTCTTCTATTAATAAATTAGTAAGATCATTTAATAAGTCAAACTGACTTCGGATTTGTACTTTTGATACCATAAGAACACATCATACAACAACTATTTACTATAGCATAGCATTTATCAAGATCTTGTCTATCTCCTGATTGCTATTACTCTAATATTCTTCATTTGCTGAGTGTATTATTGACTAAATTTAAGTATGATGTGTTCTTAATTTTGTAGCTATCTGAAATTGTTATATTGCGATTGTTACTACTATTAGCGTTTGTTATTTACGTAAATTTGGAATCAATAAAAATTATCTAATGGGGTTTATATATATCTTACTAATTTGGTGTGGGCATTTATTAATTTGTTTGTGCATTTTATCAAGCTTTCGCATTTAAGAACCATAGTATGAATTTGGTACATTTCTAATGTTCGTAAGATAAAATCAAAATGGAGTCAGGGTACGGAAAATATACGCACTAGGTGCGGTGTTTTATAAATGATATGAATATGTTATTACATGGTTTGACATTTAAATTACCAGTGGAGTATATGCAAGCTCATGAGTTCCATGTTGAGAGTACAGTTACCCAAAACCAGCTACTGAGCTTACGAATGAATAGCATAGTAAATAGTAAGATATGTATTTACCAAACTCGCACTGCGAATTTAATTTATTAGTTACCCGAAGGCACAATCAAAAAATTAAGCACCTTTAAAACCTCTCCTAGCACAAGAGTCAAACCTTTTCCATGGAAAGCGAAATTATTTAAAATAACAGTGTAAAGCTGAGAGTACACTCTGTTATAGCTGAGGTATGATGTGTTCTTTTATGCTTTTGTTATCTTTATCGATACATTTTAAAAATGTACTGCCTTCAAGAATATATTTAATAGCCTATTATCAGTTACTTAACTAATCCTGGTTTATTTATAAAGAACATTTCAGAAGTTGACAGGGGTATAAAACAACCTTTTAATTTATGTCATAACTAAATAATTGATAATACGTGAATATAGTCCTTGAACAGGGGGGCTGCATACGTTAATTTCTTTGTATCAGGTAATAGTAGGAATGAGGAAATATTATGCAGTCGTGGAACCCAAATAGCTGGAGAGAACTCCCTATACTTCAGCAGCCACAGTATCCAGATCAAGAAGCCCTTAAAACAGTAGAAGGGCAATTAAAGAGTGCACCGCCTTTAGTGTTTGCTGAAGAAACACGCAGTCTTTTTAAACAACTTGAAGATGTGTGTGAAGGTCGTGCCTTTTTACTTCAAGGTGGCGATTGTGCAGAGTCTTTTAGTGATTTTAATGCGGCAAATATTCGTGACACATTTAAAACAATTTTACAGATGGCCGTTGTTCTTACTTATGGTGGCAAATGTCCGGTAGTTAAAATTGCACGTATGGCAGGTCAGTACGCTAAACCACGCTCAGCTGATATGGAAACAATTGATGGTGTATCTTTACCATCGTACCGTGGTGATATAATCAATAACTTTGAGTTTACTGAAGAAGCCCGTATTCCAGATCCACAACGTTTAATGACGGCGTATCATCACAGTGCTGCAACACTTAACTTACTCCGAGCGTTTGCACAAGGTGGCTTAGCAGATTTACATCAGGTAAACCGTTGGAACATGGGTTTTGTAGCTGCAAACCCGTTAAAGGCTAAATACCAACAGCTTGCTGATAAAATTCAAGACGCATTAGAGTTCATGGAAGTATGTGGCATAAATTCTTCAATAGCCCCAAGCTTAAAAGAAACTGACTTATATACGTCTCATGAAGCTTTATTATTAGGTTATGAAGAAGCCCTTACACGTCGTGATCACCTATCGGGCGACTGGTATGATTGTTCTGCACACTTTGTTTGGATTGGAGAGCGTACTCGTCAACTAGATCACGCACATATTGAGTTCTTCAAAGGGATAAAGAACCCTATTGGTGTTAAAGTTGGCCCTGGTATGGACCCAGATGAACTTATCCGTTTAATTGATGCAGTAAACCCAGATAATATTCCAGGTCGCCTTACACTTATAACGCGTATGGGTGCAGACGTATTACCAGAAAAACTACCAGCACTTGTACGTAAAGTACAACAAGAAGGTCGCAAAGTAATTTGGAGCTCTGATCCAATGCACGGTAATACTGAAAAAGCGACATCAGGTTATAAAACCCGTAGCTTTGATAATATCCTACGTGAGATCAGCCAGTTCTTTGCTGTTCATAAAGCTGAAGGTTCATATGCAGGTGGTGTTCATTTAGAGATGACAGGCCAGCATGTAACAGAGTGTACCGGTGGTGCTTATGGGTTATCAGATGATGACTTAGCACAACGCTACCGTACTCAATGTGACCCACGCTTGAACGCAGATCAAGTTTTAGAGCTTGGCTTTTTAGTAGCGGACTTATTAAAAGACGCACGTAAATAATATTTTTCAAAAGTAAAAAGCCACTTAAAAGTGGCTTTTTTTATGTCCGATATCTGTATTTGAAATTAAATAAGTTAGTACTTACGTCGTTCAAGATTAGTATCAGATATAATCTTAGCTGAAATTTCTTCTACAGAGTGATGAGTCGAGTTTAAATAAGCCAGTTTATGCTTTTTATACAACATCTCAACTTCACGTACTTCAATTCTACATTGCTTTAACGAAGCGTATTTTGAATTAGCCATTCGTCTTTGCCTAATATCAGCAAGTCGAACAGGGTCAATTGTTAAACCAAACAGTTTATGCTTATAGGCAGTTAAACATTCGGGTAATTTACCTGTTTCTAAATCGTCCTCAGTTAAAGGGTAGTTTGCTGCTTTAATACCGAATTGCAAAGCAAGATATAAACTAGTCGGCGTTTTACCACTTCGACTAACGCCAACTAATATGATATCTGCCTCAGCATAATTTTTTATATTGGCACCATCATCATTTGTTAATGCATAATTGACTGCATCAATCCTGAAATCATAGCTTTTTTCATGCATTGAATGTGTTCGGTGGACTTTTGGAACTGGTGCAACATTTAACTCTTTACCTATTTTATCACTGTAAGTTGATAAAAAATCATAACAAACAGCGCACGAAGAACTAATAATTTCACTCAATTCATGATTTACAAAAGTATAAAACACAAAAGGCTGCTCGCCATCGCGTTGAGCTGTTTTGTCTATTAACTGTCTAACTTCGTTCGCTTTTTGTTCGGTTTCTACAAACGGGATTGTTTTATGATTAAATTTGACCGGAAATAGCGACAGTGTCGCATGGCCAAATACCTCTGAAGTAATGGCTGTGCCATCAGAAATATAAAATGCAGTTCTCATATTAACCTTTTTATTACCTATTGTAGTAAATTGAGCCCATATACGGTTTACGTATGGACTGTTGCCAGTGTAGAATGAAGGTGACCTTTTTAGAAGGTTTTCTTTCTTAACTCTCACAGTTAATACTACAATTTGTTTTTTTGGAGAAAGATCCCGTGCAAGAATACGTTCTCTGGTATCAAGAGCTTGGTATGCAAGATGTTCCACGTGTTGGTGGTAAAAATGCCTCACTCGGCGAAATGATTTCAAACCTAGCTAACGCTGGTGTGCAAGTCCCTGGTGGTTTTGCAACAACTGCAGACGCTTTTAATGAGTTTTTAGAACAATCAGGACTCAATGCAAAAATCCATGACATCTTAGACACACTTGATGTTGATGATGTAAACACACTAGCCAAAGTAGGTGCTGATATCCGCCAATGGATTATCGACACACCATTCCAACCTAATTTAGACCAAGCAATCCGCCAAGCTTATAGCCAACTCCACGGCGATACAGCAGCTGATGTTTCATTCGCAGTACGTTCATCTGCAACTGCCGAAGATATGCCTGATGCATCATTTGCAGGTCAGCAAGAAACCTTCTTAAATGTTCGTGGTATAGACTCCGTAATGGTCGCCATTAAACATGTATTCGCTTCTTTATTTAATGACCGTGCAATTTCATACCGTGTACACCAAGGATATGATCATCGTGGCGTTGCTTTATCTGCGGGTATCCAGCGCATGGTTCGTTCAGATAAATCAGCATCAGGTGTAATGTTCAGTATTGATACTGAATCTGGTTTTGAAGATGTTGTTTTTGTAACATCAAGCTATGGTTTAGGTGAAATGGTTGTACAGGGCGCAGTTAACCCTGACGAATTTTATGTACACAAACCGACTCTTGCTAAAGGTAAGCCTTCAGTTGTACGCCGTAATATCGGTTCTAAAGCTATTCAAATGATTTATTCAGATGACGAAGCTCATGGCAAGCAAGTTGAAATTGTAGATGTAGATAACGCACTTTCTAACAAATTCTCAATCACAGATGCTGAAGTAGAAGAACTTGCTAAGCAAGCTGTGATCATTGAAAAACATTACGGCCGCGCGATGGATATCGAGTGGGCCAAAGACGGTAACGACGGTAAACTATATATCGTTCAAGCTCGTCCAGAAACAGTTCGTTCAAACGAAGACACAAACGTGATGGAGCGCTTCCAATTAAATGGCAGCAGCAATGTTGTTGTTGAAGGACGTGCCATTGGCCATAAGATTGGTTCAGGTATTGTTCGTGTACTTAACTCAATCGATGAAATGGATCAGGTACAAGTAGGCGATATCTTAGTCACTGATATGACAGATCCAGATTGGGAACCAATCATGAAACGTGCTGCAGCGATTGTTACAAATCGTGGTGGTCGTACGTGTCATGCTGCAATTATTGCACGTGAACTGGGTATTCCTGCTGTAGTAGGGTGTGGTAATGCAACCGACCTAATCACAGCTGGGCAAGAAGTAACTGTTTCATGTGCTGAAGGTGATACCGGTTTCATCTACGAAGGTATTTTAGATTTTGAAGTCCTCACTTCACGTGTTGATAAAATGCCAGAATTACCAATGAAAATTATGATGAATGTTGGTAATCCTGATCGTGCATTTGACTTTGCTCGCCTACCTCACGCAGGTGTTGGTCTGGCCCGTGTTGAGTTTATTATTAACCGCATGATTGGCGTTCACCCTAAGGCACTGCTTAATTTTGATGCTCAAACTGATGCATTAAAAGAAGAAATTACCGACATGATTGCCGGCTATGATTCGCCAGTAGAGTTTTATATTTCTAAACTTGTTGAAGGTATTTCAACACTAGGTTGTGCTTTTGCACCAGAGCGTGTAATTGTTCGAATGTCTGATTTTAAATCAAACGAATATGCAAACTTAGTTGGCGGCCAACAATACGAGCCAGAAGAAGAAAACCCAATGATTGGTTTCCGTGGTGCAGCACGTTACATCTCGGAAGATTTCCGTGACTGTTTTGCCTTAGAATGTGAAGCAATAAAACGTGTTCGTAATCAAATGGATATGACCAACATAGAGATCATGATCCCATTCGTACGTACCCTTGAAGAAGGTAAGCGTGTGATTGAATTACTTGAGGAACATGGCCTTAAACGTGGCGAAAATGGCTTAAAAGTAATCATGATGTGTGAACTTCCTTCAAACGCACTTTTAGCTGAAGAATTTTTAGAGCACTTTGATGGTTTCTCTATCGGTTCTAACGATTTAACACAGTTAACGCTTGGACTAGACCGAGATTCAGGCTTAATAGCACACCTTTTTGATGAGCGTAATCCAGCTATTAAAAAGCTTTTATCTATGGCTATTCAAACTGCCAAAGCAAAAGGTAAATACGTGGGTATTTGTGGCCAAGGCCCATCTGACCATGAAGACTTTGCTGCATGGTTAGTAGAGCAGGGCATCGATTCTGTTTCTCTTAATCCAGATACAGTGCTTGAAACATGGTTATACCTTGCTAAAAAACTAGCAAGTTAATCCATCGTATTGATAAAAAATGCCAGCTATATTGCTGGCATTTTTGTTTACTCTATTATTTTTATTAAATTAGCGAGCTAACTTTTTGTCTAAAAATGCGCATGATTTTGTTAACGCTTTCTGGCATAAACTTAGGTAATGCCGTGCTTTAGGGTAGTAAAACGAAAAGCACATTAAACCCGCAATAAAAAATATTAAAGATGGACCAGGCACAACCGCAAAAAACAATCCTAGCAGCATGAAAAAGCTACCAAGTAAAATTAACAAACATTTTTTCATATTTTATAACTCGTCACTCAATTCACTAAATTGAGTATAATTAATACACGGCTAAATACGATAAAAAGAGTGTTACAAACTGTAAAAACATCAATTTTCTATCTCTATTTGCATGGTATAATGTAACAAATGTCTTAATTTATCACCGTCATGATAGCAACAATAAGTCAACAAGATAGCGCCAGCGAATTAGTAGTAAGTTATTTAGAAACAATCACTAACAAGGGATTTTCCGGAGATACGGATGCAACTTATGGTACACGCCTTACTGCATCAACCGACAACAGTATCTATCAACAAATTCCACAGGGAGTTATTTTTCCTAAATCTGAAAAAGATATTCAAATAGCCCTCCAAACTGCTGCACAAGATCCATTCCTGTCACTAACCTTCGGCCCACGCGGTGGAGGAACAGGAACTAATGGTCAATCTTTAACTCCCGGTATTGTTGTTGATTTGTCCCGTTACATGCGTGAGATTTTAGAAATAAATACAGATGAAGGCTGGGTTCGTGTGCAAACCGGTGTAATAAAAGATCAACTTAATGATTTTTTACGCCCATATGGTTTTTTCTTTGCCCCAGATTTATCGACCAGTAATCGCGCAACAATAGGTGGCATGGTTAACACTGACGCGTCAGGCCAAGGCTCTCTCGTTTATGGTAAAACCAGTGACCATGTTTTAGGTTTAACCACCTTTTTGGTCGATGGCACACAAATGACTACAAACCCAATAGCCATTGATAAAGCCAAATTAATTGCTGAGCAAGACACCGTCATTGGTAATTTATACGCCACTGTATTAAATGTTTGTTTGGATAACCGTGATGCTATATTACAAAAATTCCCTCGTTTAAATAGGTTTTTAACCGGGTATGATCTAGAGCATGTGCTAAGTGATGACTTACAAACTTTTGATATGAGTCGTTTGATCACAGGTTCTGAAGGGTCACTCGGTATTGTTACTGAAGCAAAACTTAACATCACATCAATCGCCGAATTCAAAACCCTAATAAATATTAAATATGATAGTTTTGATTCTGCGCTACGCCATTCTCCTTTTTTAGTCGAAGCCCGTGCCACATCAGTAGAAACGGTCGATAGTAAAGTTCTGAACTTAGCACGACAAGATATTGTATGGCATTCAGTATCGGACTTAATAACAGATGTTGAAAATAAAGATATGCAAGGGCTCAACATGGTTGAGTTTAATGCTGTCTCGCCTGAAGATATCAAAGATAAAGTAGACACCTTGTGCCGTTTACTAGATGAATGTGTTAAAAATCAAGCTAATGGTGTTATTGGATATCAGCTAACCAGTGACAAGGCCGACATTCTAAAAATTTATGGTATGCGAAAAAAATCAGTCGGCTTACTTGGCAATGCTAAAGGCTCCCAAAAACCATTGGCCTTTGCAGAAGATACTGCTGTCCCGCCCGAAAATTTAGCTGATTTTATCGTCGAATTTAGAGCGTTGCTCGATAGCCATAACTTACAATATGGTATGTTTGGCCATGTTGACGCGGGGGTATTGCATGTACGTCCAGCGCTAGATATGTGTGACCCAAAACAAGAACAGTTATTACGCGTAATATCTGATGAAGTAGTAAAACTCACTACAAAATATGGCGGACTAATGTGGGGCGAGCACGGCAAAGGCTACCGCAGTGAATATGGTCCTGAATTTTTTGGTGATCACCTGTTTAAACAATTACGCATCATAAAAGCTGCTTTTGATCCGCATAATCGGATAAACCCCGGTAAAATATGCACTCCTATTGAAAGTGAAGACTCACTAGTCAGTGTTGATGGACAAAAGCGTTCGTGGTTCGATAAGCAAATATCTGTTGATGTAAAAACCAGTTTTAACAATGCTATGACCTGCAACGGTAATGGCATTTGCTTTAATTACGATGAAAAATCACCGATGTGCCCATCGTACAAAGTAACTGGAGACCGTCGCAATTCGCCTAAAGGGCGTGCAAGTTTAATGCGCGAGTGGTTACGTTTACAAGAATCTAAAGACATTGATTTACTCGAAGTAGAAAAGCAACTTAATCAAGGTGAAGTGATCACTTGGTGGGAACGCTATCAACATAACCGCGATAAAAATAAAGGCGTTTATGATTTTTCTCACGAAGTAAAAGAATCAATGGATGAGTGTTTAGCTTGCAAAGCATGTACTACCGCGTGCCCAATAAAAGTTGATGTGCCAACATTTAGGTCACGGTTTTTAAATTATTATCATAGTTATTATGCAAGGCCACTTAAAGATTACCTTGTAGCCAACATTGAAAATAGTGCTCCGGTAATGGCATCTTTTTCAAAAGTTATAAACCCAATTGTAAATACAAAATTGGTTTCGGCTTTAATAAGAAAAACGGTTGGCTATGTAGATACTCCAACACTAAGCTCGCCACGTTTAACAAAGCGTATAGGTAAAGCACATAATTTTAATTTTGAAAAACTATCAGCACTTTCTAGTGCAGAACAAAATGAATATGTTTTAATTGTACAAGACCCATTTACCAGTTTTTATGAAGCCGAATTAGTAGAGAGCTTTATTAAGGTGATCATAGCCCTTGGCAAAAAACCTATTTTATTACCGTTTAAACCAAATGGTAAACCACAACACGTTAAAGGTTTTTTAAATGAATTTAAACGCACGGCAAAAAATGCTGCGCAATTTTTAAATTCATTATCTGAAATTAACGCTCCACTTGTTGGTTTAGATGCATCTTTAGTTATGTGCTATCGCGATGAATATAATTCTATATTAGGTGAACTACGTGGTGACTTTGAAGTTTTGCTTGCTCATGAATGGTTAGCAACTCAGTCATTTAAAGCATTGGCAAATAAAATCTCAAACGACACACAGTTTACGTTATTAAGTCACTGCACAGAAACAACTGCCATGCCAAAAGCGGCTAATGTTTGGCAAAATATATTTTCTGATTTACGTTTGTCATTAAATACAACTGCAACAGGATGTTGTGGTATGGCAGGTACCTATGGCCACGAAGCACAAAACCAAAATAACTCACGGGCACTTTATGAAATGAGTTGGCAAAGTGTTATCAAAAAGAACAAACCTGAACAATTACTTGCAACTGGTTTTTCGTGTCGTAGCCAGGTTAAGCGTTATGAAAAGTTCAAACCAAAACACCCCATTGAGTTACTCGCTCAAATACTATAAATAATTTTAAAAGCGGTAAGACTTTACTTACCGTTTTTTAATTAAAATTTATTTTTTATAACTGTCAGCAATTGGCTTGGTACTCATGCCATGAATAAATACACTAAATAAAATTGTTGTCATAGCGATAGTCGCAATCTGTAATTTATTTTCAATTTGCGTGTCTATTATCATCATAGTAAATACGATTGATGCTAAACCTCTCGGGCCAAACCAAGCGAAGGTAAAACGATCTTTAATTTTTAAATTTGTAAATTGCAAACTAATCATCACAGGTATAATGCGCAAAGCAGTAACACTTAATATTGCAAATAAAGCTATCTGCCAATTCAGTTTTGGGAAAACTAAATAACTACAAACAAAACCAAATAAACACCAAATTAGTAAACCTGTAAAATCTGCTATGTGTTCACTGTCTTCAACTAGCTTTTCTCTTAAAGTTTGTTCTGTGAACCTGTCAAAAATTAAACCAGCAACAAATACTGCGATAAAACCACTACTGTGAACACTTTGAGCAATTGAAAAAATTGCCATCGCCATACCAATAACTAAAAATGGGCTGGTGTTATTTGAAAAATAATGGCGTTGCATTGCAAACTTAATTAGAGGGATAAACACTGCCATGGCTGTGATCGCAATAAACAGTGCAAGGCCAAGTTCCCGAACAAATATCTCTGCGACTGATAAAATTGAAAATGATTTTTCAGGTTCTTGTGCTAATAGCATTAAAAGTAAAAATACAGGAACACACAAACCATCATTTAAACCGCTTTCCGTATTAATTCCTTCACGTATTTTTTCTGGCACTTGATTACTATTTAATAAACCCTTACTTAATGCTGCATCTGTTGGTGTTAAAATAATCGCAACTAACGCAGCTTGCACTAAAGTTAACTCTGTAAACATAAAGCTTGCAACCGTAATCCCTGAAAATAAAGTCAGAGGTAAGGCTAAAAACAATAATAGGCTAGGGTATTGAAAGCTATGTTTTAAAACAGAAAGTTTAGTTTTTGCTGCATCAGTAAATAAAAAAATGCTCAAAGTTAATTCTATTAAAGGTAATAACTTATCCAGATCAGCATTCAAGTATTTTGATTCGTTTGGAGCTTCAGGTATAAAAAACGCAATCAGCATTCCAACTAAAACAAAAAACATAGGGCCAGTTACTTCGACAATTTCAAGCTGTCTAATAGAAATCGAATAGGCTAAAAAAGCCAAGCCGATACTTGCTAATACAAAGTATTCCATTAAATTTTCCTTTTAATACCAGATTTAGCACGTTCTTTTATATTTGTTTGAATATAAATTTGATCGGTCGTCGCTATTTTGGCATGACCTAAATCTTCAGATAAATGTTTTAAAGGCCGAGTTTGAGCATCATGAGTCGCACCAGTATGGCGTAGCCAGTGAGCAGTAGCCGACTCTAATTGTTCTGCATCATCAGTAAAACCATCTTCTAATAAAGATTGCTTTGCTAAATCAAAACTTTGTTGAACTAACCGACGTATTTGCCTAACAGTCATCCCACCTTGACCACGAATTTTATGCACCAATGGATCTGACTCATCAACGCGGGGAAGGGCAGTTAAACCACGATAAAGTCGATAACGCTTTAAATATTCAATAAAATCTTCACTTAAAGTAACGTCTCTTAATTTATTACCTTTACCCATTATTCGTAAAAACCAGAAGCCATCGTTATCTTGCCAAAAATGTGACATTACAGGTGACCATTGTGGACGCTCTGATAATTCTGAAATCCGTAAATATAATCCTTTTAAGCAGGCTAAAGTAAAAAGATTTCTTTCAAAGTCTGGTTGCTGTTCACATTTGTCGCGCGTAACACCGAATACATATTCCCATTGAATGTCACTTAGCGTATCTGGTATTTTAATTTGCGATTGCACAACTAAATAAGGGCTATTTTTTTTAACTACAGGAACAAAGTTAGCAAATGTCTTTTCTTCTAAAATTGCAAATTTATAAAATACATTCAGGGCGGTGAACATTGCAGCTAAGGTTTGTTGGCTAGCAATGGATTCTTTACGCATGAAAGGGCGCCAATTTTCGTTTAACCTGCGTATTCCTTGCTCGTCTTTATAGCGCCACTGGACTGAAGTTGTTGACCAAGCAGAATCTGGCTCAACCATAAAATCTACATAACTTTCAATGTCTTCACGTTTTAATTCGAATACGGATTTTTCTGCAATTAACCAAGACCATAAATAAAAACGTTCAAGTTCATTTCTAAATCGGTTATAAGTAGCCTCAGATTTTCGGCCATACACATATAAAAACTGGTATAAAAATTCTAACTCAATTTTTGATTCAGCAACAGTCAAGCCAACTTGCTGTATAAAGGAGGCAAGTTCTGGGTATTCTGATTGCAATGTATCATCTTCAAGGTGAGCAATTTGATACCGTAATTGTTTTAATGTATCGACCAAAGCAACAAGCATATTGAGCTAATTTCTATTAAAATAAGATAGTTACAGTTTAATTGTAAAGTCCGATACTGTCTAGTATTAGACATTAAACAGTTCTAAAATATTAATTATCTCTTTGCTGTTGTCGGTATTTAAGGAAAGCATATGAAAAAGTTTATTGTTTTAAGTTTAGTTGCTCTAACTTTAGTATTATCTGGGTGTGCTACAACAGGTAGCGCTTCGCCAAGTGAAAAACGTACTTTAGTACAAAATATGCGTGCTGATACGTTAGCTAAATTATATACAGAAAAGCCCGATGTAAAACAGCAAATTGCTGGTTCTGCAGGCTATGCTGTATTCGATAACGCTAATGTAAATGTTGTACTTGCCAGCTTTGGTGGTGGTTATGGTGTAGTAAAAAATAACTTAACAGGTAAATCAACCTATATGAATATGGGTGAAGCCGGTTTAGGGCTTGGTTTAGGTGTAAAAGATTTTAATGTAGTTATGGTTTTTCATGATCAAGCTGCATTAAACCGTTTTGTTGAACATGGTTGGGCCTTTGGTGGAAATGCCGATGCAGCTGCAAAATACCAAGATCAAGGTGGAGCTATAGTGGCAGAAGCCATTGCAGATCAAGTAACTGTTTATTCATTAACCGAAAATGGCCTGGCATTACAAGCTATATTAAAAGGCACTAAGTTTTGGGTAGATTCTGAGCTAAACTAAACATTTAAAACCCTTCTAAAAGTGGGCTAGTTTGTATGATTACGCCCACTTTAATTCAAACCAGCCAATTTAACATAACGTAATTTATGGGCTATCGCTATTACGCAAATGCGTCCTCAGTTGGAGCGTTTGCTAGTCCTGCAACTAGTGTTAGCGCTACACATGCTGCACTAATCTTTTTTACAATATCAGACCAGATTTGACCTTCTTCCTTCGATTTTGATTTTTCGATAGCAAGTTTCAACAATGCTTCTTTTTGATCCATACCAATGGTATTCGCCATAAAAATGCACTGATTCGCTGTTAGATGACGTGTTCCCTTTTTAATTTGGGACATATTACCAGAGTTAAATTCTTCAAAATCAGAAATAACTTGTTTATCCTGACTGTAACCCATGAAATTTTTATATTTTTCAATTAGTTCGTAACTAAAGTTCATAGCATTTCTCCTCGCTAAGTTAATTATAACTGTCAATCTTGATAAATAAAAAGTTGACAACTGTCAAGCGTGAAAGTTAGACTCCAAAACATTCAAGAATGACAGTTTGTCACCTTTATAGGATTAAGGATATGACTTTAGAAATAATCCAAGAATTGGATTCCACGTTATCAATGTACCTTTTGGATAATTTTTCTATCTCAATTTCTGAGCCTGTAACTATGGTTCTTTGGCTAACTTCTTATTCTTTTATGATCTTAATGGCTTTGGTTACTATCAACCAATTAACCCAAGATACCTATTCATCTTCATCAAATGATGATGAGGTTTGAAATGAACTCATTATCTAACGCCCAATATTCTCAAGTTTTCCCGTTAAATACTGCAATGAATTTAACTGCAAACTTGCACCCTGCGAACACTGCAAAGGACGTTTTCGAGAACCTTTCTAAGCCAATGAAAGAACGCTTTTTTGACTTTGAATCATGGCGAAATCGTATTTTTGAGCGTCATTCAAACCTTGCTCATATGCTTAGCACCGGTTACTTTTTGGCTGAAAAATTCAACAATTTAGCTGAAGCAAACAAGCGTTTAAAATCTGCTGATACCGTTTTAACCCTTGGAAATTTTAAACACGGTCATATAAATTTATCTTGTTCAGACGATGAATTATGCGAAATTGCTGAGCAAAAAGCGCGCTATTGCGAGCTTAAAATAAGTAAAAACGGCCACACTTTATCTGTATTTAACATCCTGGTTAAATACTTAAATTCCTTTGATATTCAGGAGCCTGAATTAGTTACACCTTATTGCACACACTTTGCAGCTGACTCTTTAACAGGTATTTTAAATCGCTTTGCCGACCCTATTTTCTGGCGTCGTAAATTACGTAAAATCCAAGCGTTTACTATTGAACAATTAGCGCGGGATTTAAGACTCGTACATAAAAAAGCGAGTGCTTATGTATCACAACCAACCATCCAGAACCGCCGAGAACGTAAGCGTAAATCAGCCGAAATAATGTCTGATTTATTTGTTGTTCCAAACGATGCAAACCCGTTTGATGAGTTCGAAACACTGCAATCAATTATTGAACGTTCGCATACATCCGGTAAACAACAAGCGGCTGAATTAATGGTTCGTATTCGTGGTTTTGAAGAACTAGCAGACATGCATGGCCATCGTGGCGAGTTCTATACATTATCTGCGCCTAGTCGTTTTCATGCAGTTCACCATACTGGTAGACCTAACAATAAATATGATGGGTCAACACCTCAAGATGCACAGGAATATTTTAACGGTATTTGGAAACGTGCCCGCGCCCTATTCTCTAAACAAAATTTACGCCCGTATGGGTTTCGTGTTGTTGAACCACATCATGACGGTTGCCCACACTGGCACATGCTTTTATTCATGGAAAAAGGCGATGCAATACAAGTTCGCGCAATCATGAAAAAACTGTGTACGGAAGATACACCTACCGAATTTAGAACAAGCACCACTCGCTTTAAGGCCATTACGATTAATAAAAGTAAAGGCTCTGCTGCTGGTTACATTGCTAAATACATCACTAAAGCGGTGACTGGTGACAGCATAGACAAGGTAATTTGCTCCCAAGCGGGTGAAATGAAAATACTCCCAGCGGATGCCGCAGAACGTGCATCTACTTGGGCGAGCACGTTTGATATTAGACGTTTTCAGCAAATTGGCGGCCCTTCGGTCACTCTTTGGCGTGAACTTAGACGATTAGGCCAAGGTGATACTGGCAAATGTGAGGTTGCAGACGCAATGAATACAACACTAGATACAGTTTCAAAATACGCACTTGAGAAGGTACGCCAAGCCGCTGATTCATCAGATTGGAAAGCGTTTTGTCTTGCAATGGGTGGCGTACAAGTTAAACGCAAAGACCAAACCTTACGCATTCACTACCAGCTCCCCGATATTGTTGACCGTATCACGGGGGAAATTAGCCGCAGCGAAACCAAATCGCCCTACTTTGCTACTAAATACGGCGACCAACCAGCAAATCGTATTCTTGGTGTTGCATGGGATGCTGTTGTTGTTATCACTCGGCGCGGTACTACCCAGATACTCACTGAAAAAGATATTAAAGCACAACGTAAAATCATGTGCGGTGTCTCTGAGCAGATACAAGGCTGGCACGATGATGGTCGTTTATTCGCACCTAGTGATGAAGATATGCAGTTCCTTGAAGCGTGCGTTCTTGAGGATTATCAAAACATGTGTCTATTCATGGACTATGAAGCTTTGGCTGGCAACATTTCGAGCGACGAAGTCGTGAGCTTGGACTTGTGTCATTAACTGTAACTATTAATAAAATTAAACCCAATTGGAGAAATTATGAATATTGAAGGCGCTATAACAGACCTAGTAAAAGTTAACCGCACAGACGATAAAGGCGCTGCTTTGCCTACGACTGGTGAGTTTAAGTTACATACTAAAAACCCTGCTCAAATTCTATCTGTGAAATTATCAGCAGAACAATACAGCAATGGCACGTATCAACAGTTAGAAGGTTTGCAGTCTGACCCTAACGGCTGGGGCTTAAAGCCTGTTTTACTCAATATTGAATATTACGAAGGTGCTAACGTTGCGCGTCAAATGGATTGGAAAGGTTTCCGTTTGCATAGCTTACCAACTGAAAATAAGCCTAAGTAATTTTGATTATCCCTCAAATAATACCAGCCCTTAAGGTGATTATTATGGATATGGAACACTTAATAGTCGCAGCAATTATGCTCGGCTCATTTTATGCGGGATTCCTCAGTGGAAACCGTTAACAGTATTGATCCAGTGCTTGCGAAAATCATTGGGTCAGCAGTTCTTTGCTGGTTGTCAGGCTATGGCGCAGGCAAAGTTTATAACTTCGTGAGTGAAATTTTTAAAAAAGGCTCACGTTCACAATAGTACAAGGAAACTTAATAATGAATCAAAATCTACCCGCAGTGATTGCGACTAAACGTAAACCGCTTGTAAGTAAAAAGGTATTAGCCCCTGCATTAATGCTTGGTGCTATGGCTTTTTCAATGACTGCAAGTGCAGCACTTGATGCAACCGTTGTTGCTGATATTCAAGCCGAAGTATTAGGCGATGTTGGAACTGCTGTTGCCGCTGGTTTTGCAGTACTAGCAGTTGTTTTAGCATCATCAATCGGTTTCTCTTTACTTGGTACATTTATCAAGAAAGGTGCAAGCGGCGGCTAATTAATATAGTCGTTTTATGGCGGGGTTCGCTCCGCCTGTTCCCTCGAACTAAAGGCGTTAATTATGCGATTATTGATTTATACATTGGCGCTTATTAGCGCTTTTTTTGTTTCAGCTGATGATGAGTACGACCCTGATACTCTTATACCAGCAAAAAACGAAGATATAACAGGTTATACAATTTGTTATAAACTTATCACGGACAGGTATCCACTTTTTAACCCTGTACAATCAGTAACAACAATTCAAGGTACAGACCCTTCATCATGTTTAGATAATACATATCAGGGGATTGGTTCTTATTCTGGTATCTCATACACTTTTAATCATGAAACTATCAAACGCAATGACTCTAATTATTTATTTGTTGAGTATTCTTTTAAAGCAGATGAAGAACAACCCACAGCTTGGAAAAATAATGTTGTTGCCATGGGTGCTGAAGTTTATAAGACACAATCTTCAAACTTTTATACATGCCCACCTGACGGTAGTCCTGAACACATTATTAAAGTTGGTGAAAATCAATGTGCAAAGCCTAAATTTGCGGATTGCCCTGCTGGCTATCATTCTAAAGGTGCATCAAAAGCATTAGGTTCTAGTGAATGTGTTCCTAAAGACTGTCCTGCTGCTGGCGCTGGCGAAAATCTATATACCAGCCCTAATTTGGGTGTTCCTTTCTCTGGTGGGGGCATGTATTGCAATGATGGCTGTGCCTACTCTGTTACTCCTTCTCAAATATCTTCACCTAAGCATGCCGCTGGAACTAGTCAAGGTGTAGCGTGTGGAGATAAACCTTATGATAACAAAAAGCTTGCAGATGAAGGTGAAGATGATAAATGTGCAATAGCTACAAATGGTTCAGTTGATATTATGAGTTGCCCTAACGCTAACCCAACAACACCGGAAACTGACCCGCACAATAACGATGATTCAAAAGTTGGTGAAGAAGGTAAACCAGAAAAACCTAAAGATAATTGTGCTGCTGGTGACTCTGAGTGCAATCTTCAAAATATTGAAAAACAAATTGAAAACAGCTCAAACAGTATCATTAAAAATGACAACGAACTTCACAATAAAAAAATAGATGCTGATACCAAGAACACACAAGCTGTATTAAATATTATGGAAAGCGTCGATACTTCTATCCTATTGCAAACTAGCCAAGACGATAAATTACACGCTGTTACCGTCTCAAAATTTAACAAGCTTATAGATGCTGTAAATGGTCTTGATGTAGGTGGCGGCGGTGGTGGAAATGGCACAGGTAACGGGGCTAATAATGGCACTTGTGTTGGTGAAGGCTGCTCTGATGACTCTAAGTATCAAGGTGACTGTGAAGGTGAATTATGTGATTTAGATATAAAGCCAGAATTAGAGCAAATCGATAGCGATATTATTGACTGGTTCAATGAAAAAATCACTTTACCGACTGAACTCACATCTTCATTTTCAACAATGCAGAATTTTATAACGTCTAATTTCGCCTCATTTAATGGTACATGTGTTCCTTTTACCTTAGACGTTTCTATTGCTGGAAATCAAAAATCAATTGCGGTCAGCCAGCATTGCGAACCCTATGAAACGTATTTTAAGCCCCTCGTTGAGTGGTTACTTTGGACTTTAACAGCAATGACTTTATTAAACATGGCTGCTCAAGTTTTTCGTTCATTCTCTGCTGTTTAAGGATTTATTACTATGCCATTACTCGCTGCAATACCCGCATTTTTAGCAAGTTTAGCGGCTGCTGCTTCACAGTTCTTTGCTTACATAATTTATAAGTATGGTCGAAAACTCGTTTTAGGCGCTGCTTTCATAATTGCGTATACCGCTATTATTGTCGTCTTTGTATCAACCCTCAATAGCGAATTTTCAAAATTACTTTCTACATTGCCAAACAATAGCTTTTCACAGGCTGGTTTATCACTTGTACCATCTAATGCGATTACATGCGCGGGTATCATAATCGCAGTAAAAATAGCGCAGATGGTTTACAACTTCACGATTGGCATTCTCAAAATTAAATTTAAGGCTTAACTATGTCTAAAGGTATTTTTGTTGAGGGTGTTAAACGCTCTGGTAAAACTAAATATGCAATTGATCTAATCCATGACTATTTAAAACGTGGGCGTCGAGTCGCTACGAACCTAGACTTATATTTAGATAAAATGGGCGATATTAAAAACCCTCATGTAATTCGTATACCCGACCATCCGAGAAGTTTAGACTTAGTAAACTTAGGGTGCGGTTATCCAGAACTAGAAGAAAGCGATTCTAATTATGATGAATCAAAAAATGGTTTAGTGGTTATCGATGAATTATTAACACATCTAAATTCACGATCATTTAAAGATAAAGACCGACTGGCCATCGTGAGCTGGTTTGTTCAAATGGGAAAATATGGCTGGGACTTAGTTTTAATTGGTCAAGACTTTGAAGGGGTCGATAAACAGCTTAGGGATACCACAATAGACCAACGCGTTAACGTAAAATCAGGGGCTAACTATTTTGGCTTTGGATTTGTAAACGGGCTAGCGCATAAAATCTTTGATGTATTTAACGTTCCTAAGTTTTCAGTTGCCCGTTTTTATGATGGAAAATCAAAAACACGTAAAGCCCAGGGCTACCAGTTTTATATAAAATCTTGGTGCCACCCTTGGTATAACACAGCGCAAAAGTTCCTACCTGATTTAATGACTAATAAACGTGGCGATTTAATAGATATGCGCGCTGCTTACTCTATGGTGCCTACTGAACAATTAAAAAAATGGTATTTAATACGCGATAAAATCAACGAAACCATTGAGAAAAAAGCGGACGCTAAAAACGAACCTAAAGAACCAGTTTTAAAGAATTGGCACAAAATAGCTATTTCCGCCCTACTTGTCTACGGGCTTTATTATTACTTTTCATCCGATACACCACAGATAAACACTGTAAGTAAATCAACTACAGCAGATGTATCAACGTCTAATAATCCACAGCAAAACACTGATCAAACCCCTGACATTATCAGTGGTGTTTATATTACGTGCTCTGTCGCTTCATCAACAAGCAAACTGTATTGTTTTGAAAAAGCAGGTGAACCGTTTTACCCAAACGATATAGAAATACTAGTAATAGCGGTCTCAAATTGTAGCGCTCAGCTCTATGTTGATAAAAAGCCATATAAAGTTTATTGCAACCCTAAGCGCGTTGATTCTTGGTCATCAGCTAAACCTGAAACAAATACATCAACCCAAGACGATACCCAAGAAAGTAGTTTTTTAGCCGCTAATTAGCGCGGCCATCACTCTAGCGCTTGCCGCAGATGATGGCCGCGCTTAGCGGCCATATAACCTAATTAACAACCCGTCACTGGTGACACTATGACTAGAAATCAAAAGTACGAACAAAAGCAAAAAGACAAAGGGTTAAAAAAAGTAACCCTTTGGATACCTGATGATTCAGAAGTTGAAATAAAACAGATGATAGATTTTTTAATCGATAACCCTGACCACATACCCTTTATGGCTCGAAGTGTTATAACTGGTCGCATGAAAAAGGCAGTTTAGCGTACCTATGGCGCAGCCATGTAGACCGCACACTTTTATTAATTTAGCATCACAGTTTATCGGTCGTAACCAAGCGCAGCGCAACCCCAGCCCTTAGTTACTCTATATCGCGCTTGCGCCCTTGATAAGCCATTACGGAATTATTGATAATGCTCAATCCGAGATTAACACCTATGCCAAGTTCACATTGTGATTTTTAATAAAGGAGTAAATCACAATGGGAAACTTTAAATTGCAATTTGTGTCATTATTCGGCTATGACTATGCAAAAGGAGCTAAAGAACTGGGTGTTAGTGAACGTCAAGTAAGGCGTTACGTGAAAGCAAATAAAGCATCTAAACCAATCGAGATATTAATCTCTATTATGCATCGCGGTTACTTGCCACCAACTGGCCCATGGGCAGATTGTAGAATTTCCTATCACGACAACGTAATGTCTACACCTTGGGGAAAGGTTAAACCATCCGATGTGCAACTCGTTCATCGTTATAAATGGTCAGCAAAGGAACATGAATCCATGTATAAAACACTGAAAGAACAAAATAAGACGCAAGATGTATATTTATCTGACCTACAAAGCCAACTGTTGGATATAATTGGGGAGATTGCTGAGAGAACAGGGAGTTAATTCAGTAAGGGCTTTCAGCCCTTATTTAGTTTTTATCTATTTTTTGAAATAGCTCAGGTATCATCCGTTCACTAAACCCACCAATAATAGAAAGTAATGCTAAACTATAAAGGTTATCACTTGCAAAGCTTAAAGCTAACCCTGATTTAGATAACAAATATATTATTCCTCCAGATATTGAACCGAGCAATCCAGTAAACGACGCTTGTAAAAATATATACTTTTTACTTAATTTTGCATCAAAGTTAATCTTATCATTTCTCTGTAAAACGGAAAATAATGAGCCTATACAACCGCATGATATGCAAATATACAACATATTAAATATAGCCTCTGAAAAGCTATATAGAATAATGCTCATTGAACTATAAACTAATGTTAACAATACCGAGAACAGTATAAATATACTTTTTAACTGATAGTTTGTTCTTAATTTTTTTATTCTAGATTCAATTACATTATAAGTTTCATCACATTCATCTAAGGTACTAGCTTTTAAAGAAACTATTAATGCATTGCAAACGCTACCTAATATATTTTCATAAACTGTATCTGGAATATCTTCTGGAATTTGCTCGTATAATTCATAAAACCTTGATGCAGCTCTGTCAGATATAACATCTACCGTATCTTGGTATTCCCAACCTATGTTACCGCTTTCTGTTTCGAAAACTATACAATGAGGTGAAGAGCGGTATATATGCTTTATAACTGTTCCACTTTCACAAATAGATCCAACTGTATATTTCGTTTTATCATCAACATTCTTTAATGTTGGTTCCATATTCAACCTGCTATAATTTTAAATTATTCGGTAAGCCATTATTATTGATTGCTTTTCGACCTATCATTATAAATTCATTTTGCTGCTCTTTTTTTGCATCATACCATAACTTACCGCATTTACTTTTGCTATTGGTTGTACCTGATATAATTTAGACTTATAAATAATGGAACTTACCATATGGAATTGAACTACCTAAAATTATATTTTTCACTCTCCCTCACTGGCTTAACAATTTTTGCTGGTATCGAAAGTTACTATTCATACAAAGCATATGTATTAGCAAAGGAGGCAAAAGCCTATGCAATTCAAGCCCAGCGTGATGCTAAAGCAGCATCTGCCAGAGAAAAGCTTAGATTGGATAAATTAGCTAAAGAGCAAGCAAATAGACAGAAAACAATTAACAATGCTCAAAAAACTAACAATGAAATTTGTTCTTATTGGACTAAAGAATATTTACAAAATAGAACTGAATATAACAAATCTATGAAGGATGGGGCTTGTGAAAGAGCTATGAAACCACCCGTTCAATCATCTACGCCAGTTATCAATTTAAGAGGTAACTAGCGTCAAACTGTCACACCTGACAGCACTATTAAACTATTAATAAAAAAGGGCTTTTCGCCCTTTTCTTTAATATTACGTACCATGAATTATAGGCTATCTTTAAAGGTGACTTTTAATTTTAAATACATTAAAATCATAAACTTAAATATTAACAAAGGATTGCTATGTATAAATTTATAATTTTTTTATTTCTAACTACACTTCTAACAGGCTGTGCAAGCCATTCTTCTCGTCAAGTTTTTAAAACAGACTCAGGTGAGAATTTAAACATCACTGGAACATCTTCGCCCAGTCTATTTATAACTATATATATAAATGGAGAAGTTGTTATTAATTCTATGCCTATCCTTTCTGATGAAATGGTTGGTGAATATAATTCTTCAAAAGTTAGAGCTAAGTGTAAGTTCGAATCTCAAATGTTTGGCTCAAAAAAAGAATGTGATGTCTATGTAAATGGCAAGTATGCTGCTAATTTATACTTTAGATAAAGACAACCTGTCAACAATGATCGTGGGTTAAGTTATTAATAAAAAAGGGCTTTCTGCCCTTTCTTAATATTACGTACCGTAATTTATGGGCTATTAGTAATAAGCCAAAATAATCGATAGCTTATATTTTTCAATCGTGGATTCAAATCTGAAATGCATTACGTTTAGGCTTGGTAGTAAAGCTCTAAGAGAAACAATTAACGAAGTATTATCAACTGAATGGGCGGAATCTTAATCAGTAACTAACGACTAACTGTCCCAGCTGACGCTTAAGTTAAATAATTAATAATAAAGGGCTTTTCGCCCTTTTCTTTAATATTAGTAACCATACTTTATGACCCATTAGGCATTGTTTAGCTTGATGAAAATATCACTTTCAATCATGACTTAAACATTTACGTTTAAATCACTATTAGTCACCCTCATAAACAACTACTTTATTACGGCCTGTTTCTTTTGCGGTATATAACGCTTTATCAGCATTTGAAATTATATAATCAACTTTCTCTGTTTGAGTTACTTCACTTACACCAATAGACGCTGTTACATTGCTGTATATATCTGTGTAGCCTTCAATATGGGTTTGTTCGATTTCTGTTCGTATTTTTTCAGCAATTCTATGTGCGCCTGATTTATCTGTTGAAGGTAATAAAATAGCAAATTCTTCTCCGCCTAATCGACAAACTAAATCTGTTTTTCGTACATTCATAGCCAGTTTTTTTGCTATTTCTATCAGTACTTTATCACCAACTAAATGCCCTGCTTTGTCATTAACGAGTTTAAAGTGATCAATATCAACCATTAATAAGCAACTTGGGTTTTCTTTACTTTTGGAATTACCAATTTCTTTTTCTGCTAAATCCATGAATCGGCGTCTATTAGCTAATCCTGTAAGGCTGTCATGTGTAGCAGCTTTAAGTAGAGCAAATTCAGCAATGCGTCTTTTTTCATCAACTCGTTCTTGAATTATCGCGCTTGAAATTATTAATATAATGATAAACCAAGATATAATAACAACATATAAACCAAATAAGTCTTCGACTTCACTAGATACTATTGTTTTTATAAATAAGTATCCGATTAATACAGGCACAACATAGCCCAACATGACTTGGAAACGTGCTATTCGCCCACCAATATGTGGTGATAGTAAAGCATAAACAGCCCCACTGTCAGCATTAATACACAGCACACTTAACGCCAATAACAAACCATAGGTTGTTGTTAAAATAGACATTTCACCAAAGAAATTGGATATTCCATACGCATAGCCGATGATCGACAGCATAGGGACTGCCATTCCAATAAAAGCGAGTAATTGGCTTGTTATTTTTTTATTCAAGCTTGTAAAAATCATCGATAATGATAAACACGCTAGCATTATGGCTGTATTTATTCCCATAGAATTAGATAAACCTAATTTATGCTCATTATTTATTACTGCTTGAAAAGGTGTGATATGACGGGCTAAATCTGTGTTGAAATAGTTATCAAATATAATAGTTGATGAAATAACTAAACTCAGAAGACTAAAAATAGGCTTTATATATTTTGATATTTTTTTCTGTTGAAGTAATACAGTCAAACTAATAAAAATAACACTTAAAGCCGTTAAAGGGTTTGTTGCCGCCCCATTTAGTAGTGGACGATACAGCTGAGGTGCGGAAAAAATATAGCCAGTGATTGAAAGTAATATTAATAAGAAACAACCTAATGAAAATGCTTTGGCCATTACTTTTACATAACGAATTCGCTGATCATATGTCAGCGCTTGTTGTTCATTATGTAACTTTTCAAATGTAGCTATCGCCATACTCTATACCGTTTAGTGCTCTTTTTCAGAGGCTTATGATATAGATTTGAATAAATTAAGCAATTGTTATCGCATTTATAACATTTATTATTCTATTAAAGTGGGCTTCATTTTATTATTCAACTGTTGATCAAATGCATCAGCTAGTTTTTCAGTTTCATTAAATACTGTACGCCAATATTTAATTCGGGTGTCAGCATCGAGATCAGTAAAGTCAGTTCTGTCTGGAATTTTTCCATAAGGAAGGTTTGCTATAAATTCCTGTGATGGTGAAATCATGACGACATTGTCATAATTTTCAGGGGCAACTGCACGTTTTAAACTTTTATCAAACCACCCTGCTTTTGGTGTTGAGTTAAAATGTGGATATAAAATTAACCCTGGGTTATTTATTTTTAAGTCAAAATGGTAATCAATAATTCCGCCGTCGCGGTACATACCTGGTGGTGAACCTGCAATATTTTTTATGCCTTGCATTACAAGGGGAATTGACCCAGATGCAAGTAATGCATCTTTTAAATTATCAGTGGTTAAATCTAATTGTGTGGTTTTAAATTTATAACTGTCTTCAAGAGTAAAATCACTGTTTGGCGCTTGGTATATAAAGCGTTCATATTGCTTGGTTAAAAACCGGCGGTTTACGCGATTACTCAAATAGCTTTTGGTTAAACCCAATAACTGCAGTGCCTTTTTCTCACTTGCTACCAAACCGTTTGATTTTGCTACAATAAAATGTGATTTAAACACAGGGTTATTAATTATTTCAGCAACGCCGTTATCACCAAAAACGTCTTCAAGTAAGGCTCGCGCTTTTTGTGTGATTTCTTCAGGGGTTGGTTTATTGGTTGCATAACGAGTTTCACTGTATGATTTTGCTAACCGTGTTATAGCCGCAACTGGGTCGTTTTGTGAAAAACACGCTGCACGAAATGCACCGGCAGATGAACCAATTAAGTTTAATTGCTGTGTTCTGCCTTTAAAAAATTCGCCAAAAAGGTATTTATCTAAACCAAATAAGGTAAACCATTTTGGCCCACCGCTTGCGCCTAAAAATGAGGTAAAAAGCTCAGGCTTTAAGCCTTGTTCATTTATTCTTTTTGCTGCCGTTTTACCAGCGTGTATTTCAATCATCGAATATCTTAGTCTACTTAACGTTCAAACTGCATAAATATGCATATTGAGCGTTTTGAAAATGAGTTAATGCCAAATACCTTTTTCTGTTTTACCCTGAATATTAACCTTGTTTGCATTAAATTCAGGCTCTGCGTTTTGTGCTCTTTGTTTATTATAATCCGCAGTTACAGCAAGTATTGTTGGCGTTAAGATGATGATAGCAATAACATTAACCACCGTCATTAACCCTAACGCAATATCGGCTAAATCCCACACTTCTTTTAACGTGGCCGACGCGCCCCACATCATCATAGACAGATATAAAAGCGTATAAATACCACGCCCGAGTTTGTTATCGAGTTTAAATAAATGCAGGTTACTCTCAGCATAAGCATAATTTGCCACTACAGAGGTAAATGCAAATAACGTAATGGCGGCTGCAACAAAGTATACGCCGCCTTGTGCCAAGTGCGCGGTCATGGCTTCTTGGGTTAACCTAATTCCTTCCATTTCGCCGCTGATATTAACATCGGCTAGTAATATAATCACAGCGGTACAACTACACAGTACGATGGTGTCAAAAAACACCCCCAGCATCTGAATATAACCCTGAGTAACGGGATGGTTTGGGATTGGAGTCGCACTGGCGGAAGCATGAGGTACACTCCCCGCGCCTGCTTCGTTTGAATACAGCCCACGTTGAATACCATTTTTAATTGCTGCGCCCATTGCGCCTGCACCTGCTTCTTGCAGGCCAAATGCTGATAATAATATATCTTCTATCATGGCAGGTACTTGGCTAAAGTTTATAATGGTTATGATCACCGCAGCTAATACAAATACTATGCCCATGATTGGCACTACGCGCTCTGCAAAACGGGCGATTGCTTTAAAGCCACCGAGTATAATTGATCCCGCAAGCACCGTAATAACAATACCAGAATAAAAGGTTGGAATTTCAAACGCGTAATTAAGTGCATCGGTTATGGTATTTGTTTGCATTGCACTAAACGTAAAACCGTAACCTAAAAACAAACACAGAGCGAATGCGATTGCGAGAGCTTTGCTGCCTATGCCCTGTTGAATATAGTAAGCGGGCCCGCCTCTAAATTCGCCGTTACTATCGCGCACTTTATACACTTGTCCCAGTACGCTTTCGGCAAACCCCGTGGCCATACCTAAAATGGCAATCATCCACATCCAAAATATCGCGCCGCTGCCGCCAAGTGATATAGCAACAGCAACACCGGCTAAATTACCCGTGCCTACTCGCGCGCTTAGCCCAGTGCATAAGGCTTGAAATGAGCTGATATCGTTTTTATCGCCTTTACTACTGGTGCGCAATAACGAAAACATGTGCTTAAACTTTAAGATTTGAATAAGCTTTAAACGCACTGAAAACCATATACCCGTAAACAATAAAATGTAAATAAGTATTTGTCCTTCGCCCCACAGTAAGTTATTAATTGTGCCTACAATCAAATCGAACATGCTTTCCCTTTATAATTTTTATAAATAATATTGGAATATTAATTCTTAATATTAGAATATTTAATTAATACAACTTTATCTGTATCGTATAAATTAGCAAGTATTACATGACTATAACGGTAAAAAGAATGCTTACAATACACCATAAATAGACTCTTCATTGATTACATTTCATTCGCAGTTTTTAATAGTTTATCTATGAGGTAGTACGCCCGTACAATTAAAAAGCCACCAGCATGTACTATTTGGTTTTTTTATTAAAGTAATGACAGGGTATTGCTCTTATTAAATTAGGACTTGGTCGGTGGGATATTTAATTTGCAAAAGTGCATTAAAAAGCGAGTCAGCTTTGACTCGCGTTGATTTTAATAAATTGGAATAACTAAAAAGTGCTGATATCAGCTTGAGCTATATTGGCTTAACATGAGAATTAGCCGCTTGTTTTTTTGCTGCAACTGATTTTTGCTGCTCTTCAACTTGCTTAGCCATATTCTCACTGGTCCTTAGTGTGCGATCTCGCTCTTGTGATTGGTTACTCAAAAGAGACATCATATCGGTAAACTGCTCATGATGATGTGCTGCTTGATTTAAAAGCTTTTGTAGCTGCTCAAAGTGTTCAGCACAACGCTCTTTTACTTGCGTTACTTTCACATTCTGTTCTAACAGCTCATCGTATGTACTGATCAAGGGTGTCATCTCGCGCGTATTTACTCCTCGACCAGCAGCATCATTCCATTGTGTACGTAAGTGCTCCCAATACTCACTGTAATCAGACTTTGAGAACGTCGTGTTTTCAGCCTCTTCATTTAATATGTTCAGTTTCATGCGATAGAAACTCGGTTCAAATGATGACATTATTTATCCCGCCATTGTAAGAGGTTGATCGTATGAAAGTAATAAAGAGATTTTATCCTGTAAGGTGTATTTTAAACTAAACGCCTGATCCTGTAGTGACTCTTGCTGGCCTTCTAAGCTTTTTAGGTATAAAAAAGCATCGTTGGTGTCTGCAGATAATGTTCCTATCCGCGATGTTTGTTGCTCACAGGTTTCTTTAAAAGCGATGAGTAAAAGGTTAATTTTTTCTAGCGTTTCTAAGCATTCTTTAGAATAAGATTGGCTATATTGAGATTCACGTTTAGTGTGAGTTGCAACTTCCCGCGCTTGCTCTGCTAAGTGTGTTGCGTTTTGCGCATCTTTTATAGCATAGCGAGAGCCATTTAATTGAGTCGTTGCTCTTGTCACTTCTATTCTAGCCGCACTTTCTGCACTCAGTGCAGAATTCACTTCCCCATTTCGTTGACTAACGCTTGAGTGCGCACGACTGACTCTTGCTTCTTCTTGATAAGTACTTACCGGCTCATAGTCATAAAGATCATTGCCATTTCTATCTCTACCACGGTATATTTTTCGTGGTGGTAAACTTCTGACATGATTTAATGCACTTTGAGCCCTTGCTAATTCAGCTTTAGCACTTGCTAATTTACTCTCTGCGTCAATTCTTTGTGCTGTACATCGGCGTAAATGTGTATTGGCAGAGCCCAACCACACATCAGCCTTACGTTCTTGGTTATGCCAAAAGGTTTGTAATTCTCGTGACTCTTCTAAACTTTGCTCACTATGATTTAATGTATTAGTTGCAACTTCAACTTGATGTTCTACCCGAGTATTACGCATATGCGCATGTTCAAGGGCTGCTTCGTAGTTTAAAACTAACGTTTCGTATAGTTCATGCACAGCAAAAACATCAGCCTTTGCAAGCTCTAAAAAGTTTTGAGTAATTGCATGTAGCTGCTGCGTTTCAAACACCAGCGAACTTGCCAATTCCATTTGATAATCAGTTTGATAATCTAATTCTTCTAATTGAGAAACTAACCACCTAGGTTGCATCACTAACATCCTTATCAGATTGCAAAGAGCTATTGCATATATCTCGCCATTGCTCTACTGCCTCTATCAATCGCTCGGTCTGGGCAAATACAATATTAAGCTCAGACTCAACATCCTCTGCACCCAAACCAAGGTAATGCTCTCGTAAAGCAAACCAGCGAGCACGTAATGACTCTAAAGATGACTCAACACCGCTTTGAGTACGCTCAGTAGCAGCAACAAGCGTTTGTAATGACTCATTTATTTCAGCATTAGCCATGCAGATAGGTCCTTATTAATGCAAGCTTTTGAATTAGTTGTGTCGATAAATCATTACAACGCGTATTAGCGAGTGCATTCGATAAATCTTCAATTTCAGATAGCTTTTTTTCCAGTTCCATTTGCATATCGCTAGGAAGCTTAATCATTACTTGCTGTGCTTCAGCAGTAAGTAAACCGACTTGCTTCCTAACTTGACTGCTAAATGATTCAAGCTCCGCCACTAATAATGGAATTTGCTCTTCAACATTATCTAATGACATACACTAAGCCCATTTAGCATATAGATTTGATAAATGCTCAAAGTTCTCATGCAAAATAACATCTTGTGAGTAGCAGTAAGGTTTAAATTTTGTTGGCCTATTTTGCATTTGATCTATATGTAATGCGTAAATAGGTTTTTTACCATCAGCTTGCAATTTTGCTGCATCACGGGTTTTCAAAAACCTAAAACTATCTTCTTCAGACATCTGTAAAGCTACTTTGTGGCGAAAGCTTTCAATATCATTACGGTCAAATGCTTTGGTTACAGAGCGAACGTTATCAAAGCTCAAGACCAAATGAATGCCATATTCCGAGCCTTGTTCAAGTAGCGTAGCTAAATTAACACCGCCATCATCACTGTAGGCTTTCATACCAAATGAGTTGTCTTTTTTAACCAGCTCTTTAACACGCTGGGCTTCATTAACAATAAGGAATATAGAAGGCTCTAATAGCATTTCTTCCTCATCCATATGCTGGCGCTTTTCAAACTGCGCCATAACACTGGTTAAATGAGTGCTAAAATCTTTAAAGCTTTCACTAAATGAGGCGTGATTATTTAATACACTGTCGTTCGCTGCAGACAATACGCCACACCATTGCGAGCCTTTAATACTGCGATCAAGAATATGTACTTGGTATTGTGAGCTTTGTGCGTTGATAGGCAATTGTGCCACCATATAGCTCAACATGCCTAAACGAGCTTCATTACTGTCACCTACCAATAACATATGTTCATGCGCACGCCTGCGTAATATTACTTTTGCTTGGCCATGAATGTTCATTTCTTTACCAAGCCACAATACCGATGGGCGCTCTATTGGATACCATTCATTGTCATTTAAACCACCAAAATGGTGTGGTTTATTAGCGTATGATATCCATTCGTCTTCACTTAAACGTTGTGGTGCAGTAAAAAGTGTCTGTAGTTGGGTATTATCTTTTATTTCTGGTTGTTCTGAACCATCAAGTAAAATTGTATTATTTGTTCCCTGCCACTTATTTGATAACTGCTCTAACATTTGCTCTCTTTGCTGTTCATCAATATAAGCAACTCGTCCTGTATCACAAGGAAGTTCATTCGCACCACCATTGTGGCTAACAACAACCTGACCGGTTTCAGTACAACCTCTGATTAATTGCTTTCCTTTAGAACCAAACTCTTGTAAAGAGGTTACTTCTTCACCGCTCATTTTCATCGCAACACGTAAATTAATATTGCTAAACGTAGCTTGTGGCTGTGACATGCCAGGAACAGTAAATTTTTGAGAGCCTACAAACATATGAATACCAGCGCTTCGGCTTTGTGAAGCAATGCTGATCATCAGTTGTGATCCTAACCCCGTTTTATCATCTTCAAATATCGTTTGATATTCATCAATAATAAGCATTAAGCGAGGTAATTTGCCATTTGGCGACCCTGCTTTTCTATAACTTATAAAATCAGACAGTCCTAAGTTTTTAAACATCTCATTACGACGGTTCATTTCGTCAAGCAACTCTTGTAAAACACTGCGCGCAAGTTGCGGGCTGGTGCTTAAAGAGACAACGCGTGCATGAGGTAATTTAGGGTAACTTTGAAACTCAACGCCCTGTTTTCCATCAATTAAATAAAACTGTAGATCTTCAGGACTGTAACGGCTAGCTAATGAAAGTATAAAAGCATGATAAAGGTTAGACTTACCGGCACCTGTCATCGCCGCTAACATTCCATGTGAAGATGGCTGCTTATTTCGTTCACCAAACCACAGTTCAATATCATTTTTACGACTGCCAGACCCACCAATGGGCGCAGAAATAACTTCCATTGAATCTTCTTGCCACCAAAGTTCAGGGTCCATTTCAATTACATCTGAAAAACCTAATTTAGTTTCTTTTGGCTTAGCGCGGCTTAGGCCATCTAAAATCGCGTTTATAGTATCAGTGCTTCTAACTGAGTCTCTGTAGCCTTTACCTAAATTCCAAGGTAGCTGATTTTCATTTTTATAGATATGTTTTAAATCAGGGAATAGTACCGATAGCTCTGCACCGTTAGGTAATGCTTTATCGCTGTCTAAATCAAGGATAACCATTTTACCCGCTTTTGGACCTGTACTGGCTATCTTAGCTAATAACTCTATTGAACGGCGGTCATATGCTTGCGGGAAGTCCTTTGCAACGATTAATTCAAACTTTGCGTTACCAAGAATTTCTTCATCTACATCAATCAAGCGTTCAGTATTATTATCTAAAAAGCTGTTTTGAATACGCACTATATCTGTCAGTATTTCTTCGAGTACTCGAGAAACATCGTTATCAACCATACGTTTAAACGGTAAACGTTTAGTGTATGGGAAACTTTGTCCCATTTTAATTGGATCAATGAGAGTAAATTGAGATGAATATGGCAGCATTGCTGCAAGTCGAAACACAAGCGTGTTAATGATTGTTATTGAATCATCACCCTGAGCGAACGAGTAGCAATTATCAGATGAATAAAAAGGGATTTCTTTTGGTACTTGAATAACTTGCTTTCCTGATTCCCCAAAACTATAGGTGATCTCTTCAAGTCCTACGACCAGATTTTTTGGTAAGTAGTTATGAGCAAAGTCATATTCTTCCCAATTTACGCTATCAAGTTGTGCTCTTAATGGCTCAGGCAGTCGTGCGCATATATTTCGCAAGTCAGCCGCAGCCTTTGCGGCATTCTGTTTACTTGCTTCATATTCGGCATTCATATTATTTATTGCATTAGGGAATACTTTCCCTTTCAACGTAGCAACTGTATTTTGTATCGGTTTTATTGTGGCAAGTACACTGTCTTTTACTTGTTCACGTGTCGTTTTGCGCGCATCATTCGAGCTTATTAGTTCAACATCATCATTATACATTTCAGTAGCCTTAAAACATGTTCTTATACAAATAACCCGCAACGACTAAAACGAAGATGCTAGTTAGCATTAATCTCTTCATAATTCCTTTACGTCGTAGAGCTTTGGCTGCTTTTTCTTCTGCTAGTTCTTGCAATAGTTTTTGTTCTTCTTCTTCGCGAATCCGTTCGTCTTCCATTAGCTGGTGATAACGAGAGTAGAATGTTATTTCTTGTGACTTTAATTTATTTATGTGCTCTTGAGCTGCGTCGCAGCGCTCTTTTAACGCTGACAAGTCTTGCTGTAGTTCATCGTTAACGTCAGAATCTAATGCGATTGTGTCATGTAAGTTCTGTAACAGTGTTACTGTTTTAAGTGATTCATTAATAGTGGTGAGATTACGACGCAGTAGCAACACTTCCTCTCCTTCGTCGCCATCTTCATCTATGTGCTCGAAAAGATCGTCAGTTGTTTTAAAGTTCTTTGAATTAAAGATTTCTTCGATAAATTTTATTCTGAGTTCGAAGGCATCGACCTGTTCTTTTATCAAGGCTTGCTTAGATGATTTATCTTCTTCATTTTTTATTATCTGGTTACTTGCTTGCGTACCTAATTGATGTAAAGGTAAAAATGCTTTTTTAAACTCGTCGATATTATCGAACAGTTCATTTCCATCCACTGAAATAGTCATCTTTGTTTAAGATTCCATCGCTGATTTTATTACTGCAACAATTAAACGTAACGTTACAGACCTTCATCCGATCTACAGTAACTCAATCTGTAAGTTGTGATGATCGTATTGTTCGAACTAAGCTAAGCATAAAGAATATATTATCTTAGAGAACACCCCATACTATAAATTAAAATATTTAATGTCAATTGACCCCTAAGATATTAACGCGTTGTTACTTCTATATTTTATTTCTTTGAATAATATGAGATTGGTTGTGGTAGGTTGTATATTAGACAGTTGATGAGGTGGCTGACAAAGAAAAAGATATAAAAATAAGTAGGAAAACTGTATTACGGGCTGTGTTACCCGTAATACTTTTGCTGTGTTTTATTAGAGTCATATTGGTCACTGAGGTAGTGATTACCCGCAGCGAGCCCTAGCTTGTAATCATTGCGTAAATCTGCATCAGTACTGCCGAGTAATTTACTGTTTAATTTGCTTCGTGCAAAAATCTGAATCACTTGGAGATCTTCAGGCGGATTTTCCATGAAGTTTAGTTCTTCTAAATATGCTTGTTCGTGTTGTAGCAAATAATCGAGTGATTTAGGACAATAACCTGATGCACACACAAATGTTTTAAGCTTATTCACCCAAGCCGATTGTACTGGCAAGCTGGCATCCACTGTTCGAATAACAACAATTTTGCGCGCACCTCGGTTGTAAGCCTCTCTTACAGGCAGCGGCGCAGCTAAACCACCATCTAAAAAGAAGTCATCGTCGGCTAAAGCACATGTACTGCATTCAGCCTCTTCGTTTGCAGCTGTTTTATCAAGCCAAGGTGTTAATCTAACGCCTTGTTTATATAAAAATGGTAACGCACTTGATGCCTTTAATAGCTCTCGCCATTGCTTTCCCTCACCAGTTGGAGTTAAAAAGTATGGCTTTCTATCCCGTGCGTTTGTTGCTGTGATCAATAGCTCTCTTTTACCTAGGCTGGTTTTAGCCGTTTTAAAATCAAGTGCACGGTTAAACTCTGTGGTTTTATCAAAGTACCAATCAAGATCAACAATACTTTTACCAAGTAACCCTCTTCCTAACTGAAAGAAACGCTTGTTACGAGATAACCCTCTAATAAGACGTTTAGCATAGCCTTTTTGGCGCGCTAAAAAGCTAGTCAGGTTTTGTGAGCCTGCTGATGTGCCAATAAAAAGGTCGAATGGGTCGTATTGGTGCTCAAGCCATGCATCTAGTACACCCGCGGTGAAAATTCCTCGTTGACCACCCCCTTCTGCGATCAATGCTGTTTTATTGAAAGTTTCTGTGGTTGTAAGGTCATGAGGTTTCACGGTGAGCCTTCCTTAAGTATGTTGCTTAGTTTATACCTTCATTCTAATGAGTTTTATTAAAACGTTAAAATTGATTATATAAATCGAATTGATTAATAAAACAGAACGGTAAACTGCTTGGTTTACCGCTGTTTTGATGTATAACTAGAGTAGCAAGCGCAAAATGTATACTCGCTTAATTTAGCTGCTTTTTAATGTGCTTAAGATTTCAAGAGCTCTGTGCCTGTCTTGGCTGTGGTATAGATCATTGGTAAATATGAACTCATCTACTCCAAGCTCTTTTACTATCATTTCGAGCTTATGTTTAATGGTCACAGGGCTGCCCACAACGGATAAACCTAAAAAGTTATCAACCTGTGCTTGCTCTTGCTCGCTCCAAAGTTCATCCATACTCGTAACCGGAGGCTTTAACCAAAGGGCATGGCCGCGTAATAGTGCCAGTACTCGTTGCTTTGACGTGGTTGCTAAGTGTTGTGCTTGCTGATCTGTATCTGCTGCAACAACAGGTAAACCAAGCATCACATAGGGTTTGTCTAATACTGCTGAGGGCTTAAACTCACGGCGGTACAAGGCGATCGCATCATATAAAAAACGCGGCGCAAAATGCCCTGCAAACGCATAAGGCAGGCCTTTTTTAGCCGCCAATTGGGCGCTATATAAACTAGAGCCGAGCAACCAAATGGGCACATTCGTGTTTTCGCCCGGTATAGCCCGTACTGGAGAGTCACCATCACTTGGGCCAAGTAATGATTGCAACTCGGTAACTTCATCGGCAAAATTTTCAGCTCTGCGCTCATCACGTCTAAGTGCTCGGCTTGTTATGTGGTCACTTCCTGGGGCGCGGCCTAAACCTAAATCAATACGCCCAGGGTATAAACTCTCAAGTGTACCAAATTGTTCCGCAACGATAAGTGGTGGGTGATTCGGTAACATTACGCCACCAGCACCTACACGGATATTACGTGTTTGCCCAGCGATATGCCCAATTAATACCGATGTTGCGGCACATACAATACCTGGCATATTGTGATGCTCAGCCATCCAAAAGCGATTAAAGCCTAATTCATCTGCTTGTTGTGCATACGCAACACTATTTGCCAGGGTTTGCGATACAGTTTCATGCTCTTTCATTGGGCTAAGCTCTAACAATGAAAAATGTATATTGTTAAGTACAGTCATAACACGCTCTATTTATATTCAATATAAGTATACAGTGGTGCCACAAGTGTATTTTTCAAATGCCGTTCAAGCATTTGATTGGTGCTGTTTTTCGACTTTCAAACCATCGGCTGTTATGCCTTGCTTCCAATAGGCTGAACAGACAATACTCTCGCGTTCAATCGAAAAACGTTCTCGTAAAAGGGTGTTTATTTCACGTATCAATGATGATTCAAGGGCCATAAAGACGAGTGGTTTGGTATGACTTTGGCCTAATTCGGTGATCACAGCATTGATTAAATCAGTGTGTGGTTGCTCACTAATAAGCCAATTAACGTGGTGTTTATTTTTGATTGTATCTAAGTCAATAATATCCTTCTTATCAGGTACATGAATAATAGCATTCACGGTAGCACTGGCTGGTAACTTCTGTAAGTAACCATTTATTGCATTAACAGAGGTTAAATCACCCAATAGTAGGTAGTCTGATTGACTAAAGTCTGAGAGCTTTTTAGGCCCAGGCCCTGCAATACCGACTTTATCACCCACTTTGGCATACTTAGCCCAATTAGTGGCAACTCCGCTGTGTTGATTAATAACAAAATCCAAGCTAATTGCACCGCTTTGTGAATCTATTTTACGTATTGTGTATGAGCGCATAACTGCCGGCTTATCAGCTTTTAGATCAAGTTCAACGTCGGTTTGTCCTTCATGAGGGAAAAGTACTTTGACATAAGCACCTTGTTGATCACGTGGGAAGTCATCAAACTCCTCAGAGCCAACTACAATACGCATTAAATGCGGCGCTATTTGTGTGGTACTGATCACGTGTGCACGACGTATTTTTTTACTCATGTTTGTCTCCAATTATTTAATAAAACAATGATTGTTTGCACAACGACCCACTGGTTGATAAAATCAACTATATACTTTTAATTGACTTTGTCAACTAACTAGGTGTTTTATGACACAACAAAATTTAGCCGCTACTTTATTTGCTCTTGCCCAGAGCTACCGCGTGACCGTACGAAATTCAATTAACGCTAACGAGTTAGGTATCAACGCATTACATGTGCGCTGCTTACACATTATTGCCCAAACGCCCGGTTGCACTGCAAACGATATTGTTCAGCAAACACAACGTGATAAAGCTCAAATAGCACGTTTGATCAAAGAGTTAATAAAGCTCGATTTAGTAACCAAATGCGCCGATGAAAACGACAAGCGCTGTTTTATCCTCTCGTTTACCACTGCGGGTGAGCAGTTATTACAAAAGCTGCATGCTGCGGAGCAAAGTGTTGATGCTTTACTATGCAAAGGGTTAGATCAGAGCCAGATTGATAATTTTTTGCATACAGCTAACACTATGATCAGCAATATAAAAAATGACTAAAATAGACCGTTTTCGCTTGCGATACTGATCTAACCCTTGGCATTTTAACTTGCCAAGCACTATACTGTACAAATATACAGTTAAGTGTGTTTTAGTATGCGTGTTATCCCTATTTATATCGAAGCTGGCGTATGTGGATTTGAATCCCCCGCAGCACAATACAAAGAATTAGGCCTATCGCTTGATCAATTATTAATAAAACATCCTGATGCTACGTTTATCGGTGTTGCCTCAGGAGAGTCAATGCAAGGGGTGGGTATTTTTGATGGCGATTTACTGTTAGTCGACAGAGTTGAAGACGCTAAAAATGGCGATGTGATTGTAGCCAATTTAAATGGCTTATTTGTGTGTAAGCTACTAGATAAAACTAACGCACAACTATTGTCAGCGTCCCCTGCTTATGGGCCTGTACAACTATCAGCCAATGATGAGTTTCAATTAGAAGGCGTTGTTACTCGCTCTATTCGCCTACATCGTTTAAGCCCTGAGCTACACCAATGTATGCCTTAGTCGATGCGGTGTCATTTTATGCCAGTGCCGAAAAGGTGTTCGACCCTGCAATTAGGCGAAAGCCCGTTGTTGTACTAACTAACAATGATGGCTGTGTGTGCGCAGTATGCCCGATTGCTCGTAAGTTAAATATTCCAAAATTTCAGCCGTACTTTAAAGTAAAGCATTTACTCGCTAAACATAACGTAATTATTCGCTCATCTAACTATGAGCTGTATGCCGACTTAAGCGACAAAATGATGAATGTGATCAGCCGTTTTTGTGATAACCAACATATCTATTCGATTGATGAATCATTTTTACACTTTAATGGCTTTGCGCCTTTAATTAAAGATTGGCATCAATATGGGCAAATGATACGCCATACAGTGTGGCAAGAAACCAAATTGCCTGTTGGTGTGGGCTTTGGCCCTACACCAACATTGGCTAAAGCCGCCAACCATGCCGCTAAAAAACTTAATGGCTTTAATGGCGTTGCGGTAATTGATGATGAGCGCTCGCGTAAACACATATTAAGTTTGATGGATGTTAGTGATGTGTGGGGCGTGGGTAGACGTATAGCAAAAAAGCTCAAGCTATTAAATATACACTCTGCGCTTGATTTAGCGCAGCAAGAGCCAAGGCGTATTAAACGCCAATTTAGTGTTGTGCTTGAACGTACTGTGAGTGAGTTAAATGGGATAAGCTGTTTAAATTGGGACGAAGTACGCCAAGATAAACGCGAGATATTTTCAACCCGTAGTTTTGGCAAGCGCTTAACTGACCCTATCGCGTTAAAAACAGCCCTTGTAAATCACTGTGTCGTGGTCGCAAAAAAACTGCGCCAGCAACGCTCAGTAACTAAACGATTACTATTATTTGTAGCCAGCTCCCCACATGAGCAGTATTACTATAAAAAATCATTAATTTATGACTTCACTGTACCCAGTGCTGATAGCCGTGTATTAGTCCATGCAGTAACTAGTTTGTTCGATCAGCTTTATCAACCAGGGGTGATGTTTTATAAATGTGGTGTCGGTGCACTCGAGCTAAACTCGGTGCAATTTCAACAAGCTGATTTATTTACTGTCTCAAAGGATAACATTAAATTGATGCAGTGCTTAGATACCATAAACCAGCGATACGGCAGTGATACACTCAGCCTTGCTAGCCAACAACAAACACAATCGTGGCATATGAAACGCGCGTTTTTATCGCCGCAATACACCACTCGATGGCATGCCTTACCTAAAATAACATGTGACTTATAGACGCTGTAGTTCAAAGATACATTCAACGTCTGTGTTTTCAATACTGTACTGTATTTTATGATCGGCTAAAAAGCGTAAAGTTTGACTGGTATCGAGGTTATCACTGTCATTCTCACAGCGGTTATGACGAAGCGTCATAGTGAGGCCTTCACTGGTGTATTTAAACTTGGTGGTCACTAAGCAAAAGTTAGGCACTTTATTTGTTTGTGTCCCATTGTGTAATGAGTTAAAAGTAATTAGACCACCCAAACGAAAACCTAAATCTGGCTTCGTGGTATCGAGCCACTGTAGTTCTCCAGAATCACAAAAAGCGGGATCACCAGATACCCGTTCATAACTACCAATTTTGCTGTTCAATAAACTTTCAAACTTAGTTTTGTTACTCGGTAACACTGTTTTTGCATTAATAGCACTGCTTACTAAAATGCAACTAAAGCAAAGTAGAAATTTATAATAACGCATTAAAAAACCTAGTTTTTAAGGATAGAACCAGCATAGCACATTCAGCTCTGAACTTTTTAAAAACAGTATGAAATTCTACCCTAAAAACAAAACCCCCTGCAATTTGCAAGGGGTTTTAACAATTTTAAAGGCACTTATAGATAGAGGTTATAGATGATAATTTATTGACCTTCTATATACTCCCATAGTTAAAAGTAATAAGAGTATGAAGGCAACAGAACCACCCCCACCTTTTTCACCGCCTTCGTTGCTAGGCTGTACAACCTGAGGCACGTTATTAACTGTAACAGTAACAGCTTGCTCAACCTCTTCTTCACCGTCAGAGACAATGACTTTAAATGCAAGCTCACTTGATTGACTCACGCTCGGGGCTGTGAACGTAAGTCTATTTGTATTTACATTTTCAAGTGCTACTTCAATACCTTTTGTTTGTACCCAAGCATATGTGAGTTCAGCTGACTCTTTGTCTGAAGCCGTTGCTGTAACAGTTACATCGGCAGCTTCATCAACAACAATGGTAGCATGGCTTAATTCAACACTTGGTAACTGGTTAACATGTAAAAAAGCTATTTCATAATCATGAGAAAATTGTTCATATCCATCAGAAATAATCAGACTAACAACCACATCAGCAGATTCCGTTAACTCACCAACATTGAGCATCACTTTTCCATTAGTGTCTGTTTCACTGATTGAAATTTGTGGATGATCAACATTCCAATCAAACGTTAAGTTATCACCATCAGGGTCAATAGCACCTGAAGCATCTAATTCAACGGCTGTTAATTCTTCAACACTTTGAGGAATTAAAGCATTTAACACGGGTGCTTTGTTCAGGCTTTCTTCTGCTAATTTCGCAACAACCTCAATTACCCCATTCACTTCGCCATCGAGGTCAAACTCACTACCATCAACAATAGTAAATGTAGCACAACCAGGACACGCTCGTTCATACACGTTACCAGAAAGTGTAGGTACAGATTGCCACCCCGTACTTGATAATACACGAACCTGTAGATGCGAGCTTAATAGTGAGTTAACGTGTTGAGGTATCCCAATTTCAGCACTATTTGCCATATTTGCAAGGGTGATATTTAAATTAACCAAATCACTCTTAGCTTGGAAGTGTGGCTCAACTATATCTAACTCAGTAAAGTATTCAGCTAAGATCTGTTCATCAATAGACATGTCGGCAATAGTACCGTTATCTGAGCTTTGCTTAATTGTACCTACAGATAAATGATTGAATTGATCAACACTCTGTACAAAGTCCCCCGATGCCAATATAGCAGTGTGAGTAAGTGCAGAGTTATCTAGGTAATCAGCAATACCATCTTTGTCACCGTCACCCATACCTTCTTCAAAATCAGGTATGCCATCACCATCATTATCAGCCTCACGATCATCAAATGTAACATCGTCTATCACTTGTAACTTAATAACTTTAGATACCACAACTTCATTATCAACTTTACCTGTCATTGACAGTTCAAAAAAGTCGCCATCAAGTGTACTTGGATCAAAATTAACAGTCCAACCAGACTCACTCGAAAGGTATTGAGCAAACGCAATATCTGAAGATACCTCAAGTTCAAGATCATACTGGGAAGTTGATGAAGGTAACCCTAAAACTTTAACTTCTGCAGAGAAATTATTTAATGACCGCTGCACTGTTTTATTGATTATTTTACCATTTTGACGCAAGTCTATTGTTAACGAAGGAGAAGCCTCCTCTTCCAAATATACCAACGTGCTGGTGTTGTTCTTATCAACAAAGACATGACTTCTGCCATTAAGCGTAATAACTGCAGGATTATCAGACGAAGGACGTTCTAACTCAACTTTGATGGGCCCATACAAATATGTTGAAAAGTAATAGTTTCGATTATTCATATTCAAAGAAAAGCTGGTATAAGTTGAAGGACTCTCACCATGGATGAACAAATCAACAACAATTTTACCACTTTGATATACTTGGGTATAAGGCTGAATACTCACTTCAGGATAAATACTAGCAATTAAATTACCGGTTGCACTATTGCCCGCACCATCAGTAACCGTAATAGGTACTTGTACATTACCTGTTCTAAACATAAAGCTACTGTCAATTTCTAACGAACTAATACCTGATGCAGCCTCATCAATTACATAGCTATTTGTAATAACATCTTTAAGCCCTACTAAGGTATTGCCATAAAAAGAAACAGAATATCCCTCTCGGATCGCTGGAGGTGTAGTATCAACAATCGTCACTGTTTGAATCGCAATTGTTTCGTTACCAACAAAATCGCGCGCTACCCAGCTTATTTGATGCTCACCTAAAGGAAATGCCGATCCATTTTGCATATACACATCCGGCTCTAAGCGCCCATTATCAGTCACCTCAGGCAAAAAGACATTTGGTACATAGGTATTTTCAGATGTGGCTTCAATAGTAATTGGTTCAAGGTTACCAAAAACGGGGGCTTGATTTTCACCTAAACTTGCATTATCCGGGTGGCTATCTTCGCTGTCATGTACACCGTCAGAATCACTGTCTGTGGCTCGAGGGTTAGTTTGAAGGTTAAACTCTTCTAAATTAGATAAGCCATCATAATCAATGTCAATAGTGGCATCGTATGGCTCGAGTACATTAAGGTCATTTTCATATTCCCAATAATCAGGAATACCATCCTCATCAGAGTCCACGCTAGTATCAAGTTCCGTAAACCATTTAAAGTTATCAAATGATACCCTCTGATAGTTCTGTGAAGTCTTTTCAAATTTAACTTTTACAATATTATATCCATCACCAACAGGTAATAATAAACGTGATGTAGAGTGTTCAGATTCAATGAAAGTGCCGTTCACACTGACTTCTAAAAGGTGGCTATAATTAGTTTGGTAGTCAAAGCTAATAAAACCAGAAGAAAAAATCCCCGCAATAGCAAAACCTGAAACACCTGTAGCATCATTCTGCGCTAGGATTAAACTCGCATTGCCATCAGTGAACCAATCTGTATTTCTTTCCCAGGTTCCTATATTCAAAGCAAGCTTAGTAAAATGATTCGGTAACCTTCCCTCTTCAAAACTTTCATTTAGCAGCTCAAAACGTTGAGGTGTCGATGTTGAGTCACTAGCACTACTTTGTGCATAAAACTCTTGGATGTTAGTGAAACTGTCGTTATCAAAATCAGAGTTCGCATCAGATGCATCAACCGGTAACAAGTTATGAGTAACTTCGTAAGCATCTGACATTTCATCGTTATCAGAATCACCAGATGTAGGGTTTGTACCTAAGTTAAACTCTTCAAGCGCTGACAAACCATCAAAGTCATGGTCAGACAGTGCATCTGTAGGGTCTAATCGATCAAGCCCGTACTTTAATTCCCAGTAATCTGGAAGTTGATCTTGATCGGTATCTGTTAGGTCACCTTCAGAATAATAAACAAAATTATCAAGCCAAACGGTATCTTCTCCAGTTGAGGCTGAACCATCTTTAGCATATTTAAACTCTAGTCGATGAAGGCCACTAGGAACATCAATAATGACTGTTGTAAACGAAGAGGAGTCTTGAGTTTGGCTGTTAAAAACGTTTACGCCATCAATAAAGACATATAGATGATCACAACATGACTCAGACTCTACCTTATAGTCGAACACTAAAATACCATTTGCAAATAAACCTGAAATATCAAAGCTACTAAATTGAGAGTCACCTATATCACCAGCTCGAATACTCTGCAGTCCATCCGTTGTATAATCATTAGTAAGAAACCAAGGAGCTGTTGAACCTTCCACTTGATTAAACCAAACAGGTAAAGTGGGTGATTCAAAGGAAGAGGTAATATTTAAAAGTTCAGGAAAAGAGCTTGAAAGTTGAGGATCAGTGCCTGAAAAATATTCTGATAAATTATCAAAACCATCATTATCTGGATCTTGAGTTGCATCTGAAGCATCATCAAGGTGCAGAGCATTATCATATTCCCAACCATCTGGCATTGTGTCGCCATCTGTGTCTGAGTTATTAGGAAGGCCATTATTTAAAAACTCAAGAAGGTTTGATAGCCCATCATGATCAAAGTCGAGGGCTGCATCTTCACTGCTATAAATATCAAGTCCATGCATTAACTCCCATGAGTCGGCAATACCATCTTCATCTGAGTCTAAAAAGTCACTACCAATATATATATTATCAATAAAAACTGCATCTTCTTCGCTTGAAAAAGAGCCATCTTTAACATAGGTAAACTTCAACGTATTAAAACCAGCAGAAACAGGTATTGATATTGTTTGCCAATCGAAAGTCCCTGATTCATGGACAACAATCTCATCATTCAAATAAACGTTTAAAAAGTCATACCCTGCCTCAGTTCTAAGCATGTAATTAAAGCTAACAAAGCGTTGTTCAGCCGTTACAAAGTTAAATTCAACACTGGTTTGATGCGAGTCATCGATGTCGTTATTGGTGAGAATAAAACCTTGTGAACCACCAACTTCTACTATCTGCCAAGGCGTTACGGAGTTTGAAGAAATAAATTCACTAGGTAACTGACCATCATCAAAGTTAAACACGGTTTCGTCAAGAACACTAGGAGTAGAATTTGCGTCAGATGGATCACTGCCCCCCAAAAATTCGATGACATTAACCCAAGTGTCACTATCTAAATCTAACTGCGCGTCAGTTGAATCAAGTGGGTTTAGCTCAAAAGATACTTCCCACCCATCAGGCATTTTATCTGAATCTGAATCAGCAATAAGTGGGTCGGTTAAATGAACGTTTAACTCATCATAGTCAGATAAATCATCCTCATCAGAATCTTGAGCATTAGGCAATGTATTTGCTTGGTACTCTTCTAGATTTGTTAAACCATCTTGGTCCAAATCGAGTGAAGCATCAGCATCAGTACTTGGATCTAAACCATACAAAAGCTCCCAGTTATCATCCATATAATCTGAGTCAGCATCAATAAACTGAATGTTATCGCAACTTATTCCGACATTTTGAAATGCAGTAATAACATCAACAGCCTTATACGATAAGTCAATTGCAGAGTTAATTGCACCGCAAGCGCCATCTATGAAATCAGTCGAGTTCACCCAATAGTTTTGGTTTGCATTGAGCATAATCTCAAATGCTTTACGGGGATCCCAGCCTTCGGTGTTAGACAATAAGTAAAATGCCCGATTAAAAACACCACTACTGTGGTGAACATCCATACCATAATAAAAATCACTTGCCCTATCTATCGAATAGCCATCAAGAGAAGGGGTTTCAAAATAGCGTAATGCTGGGGTCGCTATTGAAATGTCAGCACCAGAAAGCCAGTCAGTTTGTTCATGTAAAAAGTACTCAGCGGTTTCACCAGCCATATCAGAAAACGACTCATTAATACCTCCAGACTGATCGTAATATAAAAGATCAGAATTTTGACTAGTAAAACCATGACTAACTTCATGTGAAACAATATCTAGAGAGACTAAAGGGTGATATAAGTCAGATCCATCACCAAACGTCATAGCTTCACCATTCCAGGTGGCATTGTCCCAATTTTCACCATAGTGAACACGCATCAACAATTGAAAAGTTAATGGTGCAGTGTCATACCATTGTTGATACATATCAAAAACAGCAGTCCCAAAAGCATGTGCATCATTGAGTGGCGAGTAAGCACCATTAATCTCTTTATGTGTATTGCGCTCGCATGCAAATGAGAAAGCTTCAGATGGCTCAAAACCTGACTCCATAGAGACCGTTTTTACTTTTTCGTTTTCTAAAAAGCACACGTCGCCAACCTGAGTTATATCAAGCGCATCCAGGTCTGTTCCATATTCATATTGCCCGGTTTTTAAATTACCGCCAGGTCCAACGGCATGTGCAGATTTAATATTATTCCACTGCTTAAAAATCCGATAATCTAATTCACTGATAAGCGCCGTAGGCTTGCTCTCAATACCATCGGCATCAACTTGTAGCTCAATTAGTCTTACATAATGAGATTGTCCATTTTCAATAAAAATAAAACGCTCATTGCTAAGAACTTCAATCGGAGAATTTGTAGCTAACTTATTACTTTGTAATATAGTGGTTACCGCAATTGACTCATTAAATTCAGTATTTGATGTTTTCTTTAATGAAGCCTCATCAATATTTTTAGCAAAAAAACCACTAATATGTTGATTAGTTTGTTTTACTCGCACTTGCTGACCCCAAATAGGCACTTCAGCAAAATATTGTTGTAGCTTTTTATTTCGATCAATTTTTGAAAATTTAGCACTATCTAATTCGACAAAATATGAATTACCAGTAGATTGAATTGTTGAAGAACTTTGCGCTAACAAGGCCTTTACTTCTAAACTCGACGAAGTTGTAACACGTTGCGAAATCGCAGCATTACTACCAAAAGAGTTTAATAAGCTAAACGCAATTAGGCTTATTGAAAGTGGTTTATACATAACATTCCTATGTCGTATATTATTATTATTCAGTAGACGTTCATTTAACAAACAGCTAAAAATAACACAAAAAAGCGAAATTAGGTACGTGTTTTTTTTCAAATATAGATACATAAAGCCAAGAAAATAAGAGGAATGTTAAGGTTACATTACGCAGTAACCTTTAATTGGAAAATTAATGAAAGGAACTTATATTACTGCCAATACTTTGCGAAGAGCTGTGGGTAGGTTAATTTTAAAAACTTTGGCTTGTCTTTAAAACGTTTGCCTTTTGGTTGGTCTAGCCCTGAAGGCACAAACGGTAATTCATCGTCATTACGCTCTTCATAGAGTAAACCGGCAATCAGGTCATATTCATCTAAATATGGGTACGGTTGCTCATTAAGATGATAAACAGGTGTGCACTGTGCTAATGAGTCAGGGTTTTGCAAAGCTTCATTGAATACCTGCTTGCCACGTGAGATTAACCAACAACGAAACTCTGAAAAGCCATAATCGTCGTTACAGCCAGCCATAACAAACGCTGCACCAAATAAATCCCAGGTATAGCTTTGACGCATGCAGATACTAAACTGTTTATCAAAGGCGATTAGTTGTTCGTCATTTAAATCCGCTAATAATGTTTTTAAGCGTTGAGTAACAGATTCAGGATCTGCTGTTTTATCATCAACAGTGACTAATCGCCAAAAATCAGACTCAGTGAATTCACTCATGAAACAATCTCTTTAACACGCCCTACTTGGCCGTCTTCTAACTGCACCTTAATGCCATGAGGGTGATTCGGTGATTTAGTCAATAAACGCGAAACAATGCCGTTAGTTAATGTGCCACTACGTTGATCTTGTTTTAAAACAATGTTGACTTCAGTGCCAGGGGAAATTTGAGAACGAGTAGGAACAGCCATAAATATATCTCTTTTACTATTTTGCTCGATTATAGCGGTATGTGAGGTCTACACCAAATTAAACTACAGTGAGAGTAATCGAATGTTGTTCACTCGCTGTTAAAATTGAAATTACACGCGTCTCAATATCAGATGCTTTGCCAATTATTTGAAAATCTAATCCTTGGCCATTGCCATCAAGTATACAACTTAGGTAATTGTCTGCAATTGTGATTTGGCTTATTCTTTTGACATCAACCTGTGATACTTTTTTTATTGGTGCCTGGTTTACAATTAACTGATTGTCAGCTCTGGTAATGGCATTAACAAGAGCATGTTGTTTTATAAACTTATCACTGTAACGACGAGAAAATGCCCAAAATGCTATTGCGATAATAAAGCCATTACTAAAAATAGGTATAGGGTCATCATTCGTTGGTGCTGTGATTTGATAAATACCTAAAATGAAAAATATCACAGCAAGAGCTAATAAACTGCGCTGCTTTTGTTTATTAGATAGGTTTGAAAAAATGGTTATCATGTTAAAGTGAATCCGCTAAAAAAATAATTGCTTGAGGCTTTATGTTGATTACTGAAAGCTGTCCTTTTATTTCATTTTCAAACGCTGGTAGTTGTTGTTTGCTGTTAGCCTCGGATAAGGCTAACTCATCAATAAAGTAACAAGTAACCTTTAAACTACCTGCTGGTTTTTTTAAATCCACATCATGCGTTAAATAAGCAAAGCCGCTACAGTTATTTTTTATATTCTCACAGGCAGCAGTTAACGCTTTACGAAGCGTATTATCGAGTCGTTTTTCTGTTTTAGTCATTTCTAGTTGTTTGCTCTGTGGTTCTGCTTCTTTTGTATTCGTCGTAGCTATCTTCTTGGCGTTTAATGCACTCGTGATATTCTTTATCAGCCATATAGTTACATTCATCTAAACGTGCTGATTGAATTTCATGATAACGGCTATCTGATGTACACGCAGACAAGATAAAAACAATTGAAGCACTAAAAAGTAGCTTCAGTATATTGAAAATCATTAAAAATTCCTTACATTTTATACCGCAAAACTAATTCATCACACTCGGTTTTGCTGTATATTGCAAACGTTTTAAGTTAATTACCATTAAGGCTGTATTATGATGTTGTCGCAGTTACAAGAGCTGTTCCAGCGTATCGATAAAAGTAAAATATTTCAATCATTTGTTATCGCCGTTATTGTGATCTCTGCGTTAACTGTAGGCGCACATACCTACTCCTTACACCCAACAGCAGAATTTGCTTTGCACTGGATGGATATAGCAATCACTGCATTTTTCCTCGTAGAGCTTGTTATTCGCTATTTTGCGAGTAAAGGAATTAAAGATTTCTTTTCCAAAGGTTGGAATATATTCGACTTTATCATTGTGGTAGGCAGTTTATACCCTGCGGCAGGTTCAACCATATTTATTGCTAGGTTATTAAGAATTTTCCGCGTATTGCGGTTAGTATCTATGATCCCCGAACTGCGTTTGCTGGTTAACTCTCTACTCAAAGCTATTCCACAAATGGGCTATATCGGTTTATTAATGTTTGTGATTTTTTATATTTACGCAGCAATGGGCAGCATGTTATTTGCTGATATAAACCCCGTATTATGGGGGGATGTGTCGATTTCAATGTTAACTCTCTTTAGAATTGCTACATTCGAAGATTGGACCGACGTCATGTACGAAACCATGGCAGTTTATAAGTTAAGCTGGATTTTCTATCTTACGTTTATATTCTTAACGGCATTTATATTTTTAAATATGATGGTCGGGGCTATTTTAGAAGTTATGTCTGAAGAGCATCGTAACGCTCGAGAAGAGCAGATAAACGACGATGACATGCCTGCAACCAAAGGCCAAATAACTCAACTAAAGGATGAAATAGCTGAATTAAAACAATTACTTAATAACAAAGGATAACTCATAGTAAATTTTAGGGCTCGCTTTATCACCGAGCCCTTTATGTTCACCGTAAAACCGCTCTTACGGGTTTAGGGAACGTAGGCGTGAAACTTGTCGCTATAAAGCAGTTTTAAGCTAAATATTGAAAAGCACTAAACTGGCATTTATACTATTAAAGAATTGGCCGCAAGCGACCGAGTTCAAAGGAGCCCTAATTGGACCCCGTGTTATTCTTTATTGTCTAATTCGGTTAGCTGATTTTGCACATACGCTCTAATCTTATCTTCGTTAGCACTTCCTATCGTTTCGGAAAAATAACTCTGAGTCCACAGCTTACCCCCTAAAAGTATCGCCTCTTTACATCTGGATAAAGTCTAAAGAATTCTCTCGCCGAAATACTCTTTGCTATCTGCATTATTTTAATAGGTGACATTTTCGCTTCACTTCGAACTACCATATGAAAGTGATCTTCTGGTATTTCTAACTCGATTATATCAATGTCATAGTCGTAACCAATCTTTGAATAATTGCTTTCATCTCTGCCCTATAAGGCTCTGAGAACACTTTATGTCGATATTTAGGGATCCACATTAAGTGGTACATGATCCTAAAAACGTGATGCGTATTTCTTTGAAGTTCCATGTGTTCGATACGCTCTATTAAATAAAAAAACAATATGCTGAATAGTAATTATTTGCATTAAGGTTAGCTGTATGATACTTTCCAAATTATAGGTACAGGGTGTTGCGGATTTTAATTAATTGGAGACAAGAGAAAAGCTCTTCTTGTCTCTTGGTTACTAAATCAATGTTAAAGGATATACATATGGATAATTTTAAACCGCCGCAATATCAATGGATTAATGATTCTAAAACTAAACAAACCAATGCCCCACTTTTTGGTGTTTCGCCAATGCAGGATTACTCACAATTAATGCAATTGGGTATAAACACTCTAAGCGAGCGCATTAAAAAAGTTAATTCTCCTACCAGTGGAGTACATCCTACACAGTTACAAAAAGAATTTGCAGCCATTGATCTAAACACACCTTTGAATGATATAAATCAAGTACTTAAAGAGCTAGATCAGCTTTATTTGAAGCACGCAATATACTTTTTTGCTGGGGATATCAAAAACCCACTGCATGATTTTGCAACTAGTCATGACTTTCAACATGACATAACAATGGCTTAAGCATAGGCCTCACTATTTATATACGTAATAGGACTACGAATAAAAATGAAAAAGACTAACTACTTTAAACTCACGCCTGTCGCACTTTCTTGTTTAGCGATATTTAGCCAATCTTTACAGGCCGAGCAAAAAAAGCATAGCGATATGGAAGTACTCACAGTCGTTGGTGAACAAAGCAATGCCCGAGGCTATAAAGTTGAGCAAATGAGTACAGCAACGGGTTTAGAATTGTCATTTCTAGAAACACCACAATCAACCACAGTCGTGACTGAGCAAGCGATGAAAGATCAACAACTAAACTCAGTTATTGAAGTGATGAGCAGCGTAACAGGGATTAATACCCGACCTTCTGACAACGACCGCTATTCAATCAGCGCCCGTGGTATTGGCGTAAGCAGTATTTTATATGACGGAGTGGCAACAACCTACGATACTCGCTTTAACTATGGTGACAACTTGATGGATAGCGCAATTTATCAGCGCATAGAAGTTGTTCGCGGTGCAACAGGTTTGATGCTGGGGGCGGGTAGCCCGTCGGCTGCGATTAATTTAGTTCGTAAGCGTCCGACAGAAGAGTTTCAAGCAAGCGTAAGCCTAAGTACAGGTTCATGGCAACAGTTACGCGGTATTGTTGATTTATCGGGAGGCTTAAATCAAGACGCAAGTGTTCGAGGTCGAGTCGTCGTAGCGTATCAAGATCGTGAAAGCTATCAGCATCGTTACGAGCAGCAACGACAAACTCTATACGGTATTATCGAAGCAGATATAGGTAGTAATACATTACTGACGTTAGGTGCTGACTATCAAGACACCAAACCTGAAGGCACTATGTCAGGCGGATTACCGTTATTTGACAACCAAGGCAATAGAACTAACTACAGCCATCATATATCAACAGCCCCACGCTGGGCGTCATCTAAAACCAAAGCGTTGAATAGCTTTGCTACAATTGAACATAATTTTAGTGATGACTGGCAACTCAAAGCAAGCTACATCTATGGCGATAACGATTTAGAATTTGATGTGTTATGGGCTACAGGTAACCCAGATCCAATAACCAACGAAGGTATGATACCTGGCTCATTGGCATTTATTGACGGTAATCGAACCCAATATACATTCGACTTAAAATTAACGGGTCACTTTACCCTCTTTGACCGCTCACAACAAATTCTAGTTGGCGCAAATCAACAGAAGCAAGAGTTTGCCAATCCATATTATGGCTCTTTAGATGAGGCTCTACCTTTAGGTGACTTTAGAGATAAAGGTTTTACATATCCGACCCCTACATGGAGCGATGAAGTTCTGTATGGCTCATGGGGAGAAACAAAACAACAAGCAATATACTTTGCCTCTGAAATTGAGTTAACCGACTCACTTTCTATGGTAATAGGTGGGCGTATTGATAATTGGGAAACTGACCAAGATAATTTTGGCACCATTCATGATTACGAAGTTGATAATGAATTTACCAGCTATGTCGGCGCCACCTATGCTATTGGGCAAAATGTATCACTGTATGCCAACTACACAGATATTTTTACACCACAAAGTAGAGTGCAAGCTGATGGCAGTTACCTCGATCCTGTTAAAGGAAAAAACTATGAAGCAGGTATTAAAGCCAGCTTATTTGAAGAAGCGTTAGACACCTCACTCTCGGTGTTTGAGATCCGTCAAGATAACGTTGGTGAAGCAACGGGAGAAACCTTACCTGGAACAACGGTTCCTATATACCGCGGTATTGATGGCACTAAAACACAAGGATTCGAATTTGAAGCCAATGGTTCAATCAATGAGCAATGGAACGTCTATTTTGGTTATAGTCAATTTGAAACAGAAGACCCTGATGGTGAAAAAATAACAACCACCAGCCCAAAACATCAAGTAAAGCTCTTCACTACCTATGAATTAGATAACTGGGTAAATGGCTTACAACTGGGTGCTGGTGTTAATTGGCAAAGTGAGATCCACAGAGATGTTACTAAGCCAGATAGAAGCTCAGTGGAGGTTAGCCAGCAAAGTTATGGGCTTGTTCGATTAATGGCAAGATACAATGTAAACGATCAACTAACATTGCGCGCTAATTTAGACAACGCATTCGATAAACGTTATTACAGCCAATTAGGCTTTTATAACCAGTTTCAATATGGCGCACCACGAAACTTTAGCATCACTGCTCAATATAGTTTCTAAGTAACTCGACATTATTGCGAATTGCTATTATGCCGCCTCTGTATGAGGCGGCATAAAATACACTTTAAAGACGCAATTTTGTGAAGAAACTTCCACCCCAGCATAATGAAAGTACAAACATACATGGCGTTACACAATACCACTGAGCTAAACTCTTTACTGGAGCGACAGGCTCCATTTTATAGTCAGCATTTTAAAATTATTGAGCCACATCAACCTCTCCCCAAAAACTGCCAACCATTATCACAACAGTTAAATAAACCGCATTATACAGAAGCACTCGTTACATTTTCTAAGAGCTATCAACAACCGCAACAAGAATCAATCGACTTTAGCGCATTACATTCTATGTGGAGCCAATGGTTTTTCGGCTTTTTGCTTCCGCCACTATTAGAATACGCATTAAAAAGCCAAGCGAGTGTATTGCATGCTGCAATGAACCTTAAAAACTGGCATTGGACTTATCATCAAACGGGGCGAGTAGAATGTTTCTATTTAGTACTTAGAGAAGAGCAAATTCAAAGACCGACTGAGTTACCCATCACATTGCTAGAGCGGTTACTTGTTAAGCTGATAAACCCTATTGTAAAACAACTAAGCACCCTGTCGCCGGTGTCAGAAAAGTTATTTTATAGTCATGTTGCGTACTGTTTTTATTGGTATTTGTCAGAGATGCCGTTAGCTCAAGAATTCAAATTTAATTTACTAACCCAGTTATTTAGTAAAGACACATTATTACTCGCTAAAGACGCTACTTTGCCACACCCTTTATGGCGCAAAATTAGACTTAAAAATAGTGAGTACCCACGTATTATGTGTTGTTTACGGCATAAATTACCTAACACACCAATGTGTAATATTTGCCCATTGAACAAAAATAAGCACAAGGTCTGTAAAACAATGACATAAAGGCTCTGTAAAGAGCCTTTATAGAATATTTGAGCAAAGTTTTTTGCTCAAATATAATCTCATTTAGCCTTCAACAATAATGCGTAGCATACGACGAAGTGGCTCTGCAGCACCCCATAGTAATTGATCACCCACGGTAAACGCACTGATGTACTCAGGGCCCATAGATAATTTACGAATTCGACCAATTGGGATATTCAATGTGCCTGTAACTTTAACGGGTGTTAAATCTGTCGCGGTGATATCACGTTCATTGGGTACCACTTTTACCCACTCGTTATGAGAGGCTAAAATCTCCTCAATTTTTTCAACGCTGATATCTTCGCGTAATTTAATGGTCATGGCTTGTGAGTGACAACGCATAGCACCAATGCGCACGCATAAACCATCAACAGGGACAGGCTGCTTAGATGAACCTAAGATTTTGTTGGCTTCAACCTGTGCTTTCCACTCTTCTTTCGATTGCCCTGATGGCATAGGCACATCAATCCACGGAATTAAGCTGCCTGCTAACGGTACACCAAATTGATCTTGAGGTAGCTCGCTTGATGCAATTTGCTCAGTTACAAGTTTGTCTATTTCTAAAATGGCCGCTTGCGGGTCTGCAAGCTTATCTGCAACGCTTGCGTGAATAGAGCCCATTTGAGCAATAAGCTCTTTCATATTACGAGCGCCGGCACCTGAAGCTGCTTGGTAAGTCATTGGGCTTACCCACTCAATCAAGTCTTGCTCAAATAAACCACCTAAAGCAAGCAGCATTAATGAAACCGTACAGTTACCGCCTACATAAGTTTTAACACCTTGTTCAAGACCTTGTTCTATGACGTCTTTATTAACAGGATCAAGCACGATTATACTGTCATCTGACATACGCAGAGCTGACGCTGCATCTATCCAATAGCCATTCCAACCTGATTCTCTAAGGAGTGGATATACCGCTTTTGTGTAATCACCGCCTTGGCAGGTAATAACAATATCCATTTTAGCAAGCTCTTCAATACTATTGGCATCAAGTAAAGGTTTGGCAGTTCCAGCTATATCAGGCCCTAACTGACCTGTTTGAGAGGTGGTAAAAAAAGTGGTGTCAATATTGGCAAAGTCATTTTCTTGCTGCATACGTTCTAATAATACTGAGCCAACCATGCCCCTCCAACCGACTAATCCTACTTTTTTCATTGTTTGTTCCACTATTTGAGTCATAAGAAATACCTAATACGTTAAAAATTGAAGTTCATTGCGTGAGACTTAATTTTTAGACGAGTTAATCTAGCATTGCGGTAAATGCAAAACCAGTAATAGTCATAGAACATAAAAATATTTCATATTGATTTCTAATAATTACCCAAACCATCTCAATGGGTATCAACATCAATCAATAGTTATCTCTTCTAAACTGGGATCTAAAGCTGGTGGAGAAATATCTATTCCTTTGCGTAACTGCTTAACGACTGTTTTCAGTACATCAATTCGAGCAAACCATTTATATTGTGCAGCAATTATATACCATGGCACTGATTGGGTATGAGTAAGGTTAAACATAGTATTGATTGCATTTACATACTCACCACGCTTTTGGCGGTTACGAATGTCCTCACTGGTGAGTTTCCAGCGTTTATAAGGGTCTTCTAAACGCCCTTCAAAGCGCTTTAGTTGCTCATCGCTACTGATATTTAAAAACAACTTAACAATACGAACATCATCATCAATTAATAAACGCTCAAATTCATTAATCTCTTGATAAGCCCGTTGCCACTGCTGTGAAGTGGCAATTCCCTCAACTCGTTCTACCAAAACACGGCCATAATAGGATCGATCAAAAATGGCAATAGTGCCTGGCGAAGGCAACTTAGTCATAAATCGATACAAATAATGTTTGCCTTGCTCTTCAGACGTTGGCGCAGCAATGGGATAAACCTTAAAACCACGCGGGTCAAGTCGCTGCGTTAAACGCCTAATTGCCCCACCTTTTCCCGCTGCATCCCAACCTTCAAAAACAATAATAGCGCGACGCCCTTGATGGAAATAAGCTTGCTGTACATGTAATAATTCAGTTTGCCAGTGTTTGAGCTGCCGTTTATAGGTTTTTTTATCTTTAATGCTAGGCCACTGATGTTGTGATTCGTCGAGTTGTAATTGACTTTTATTACGTTTAATTTTACTGACTGTATGCACATTAAATCCTTTTCAACAAGCTACTCTAGCTTATGTAGTTTTCAATAAGCATAGCAAACAGATGGGCAAAAAAAAGCCCTACAAATGTAGGGCAATGAATTGAGGTTATTGTATTCGCCTTCCTAGGCTAAATTAGATTAAAACTCATAAGAGTATGCAATACTAAATTTAGTGCCTTCTTCTTTTTTCCATAGTGATAAACCTTCTTGCTCAATTTCTTTATCTTGACCAAGAATATTTTCAACTTTAAATTTAACTTTACTGCTAAAATTTGGAAAGTAAGAATAAACCAAATCTAATGAATGGAATGACTGTTCCTCAGCATCTTCATTACCACGAGTACCTGGTACGATTATTCTAGGCCCAAACACATTATAAACTAATGATGTTGAATGGAAGCCATCATCGGAGTCATAACCCATTTGTAAGTTAGTTACCCATTCAGAGTGACCTACAAGTCGACGTTCATTATTTGTTACAATGTTAGAAACGGAATCAGCTTCTAATGCATCTTTTAATTGCTGTTCAAATAAAGAATCTACGCCATCAGAATCATCAATACCAAGGTTCACTGATGAATCTGACAAAGTTAAATTACCTGATACAAATATATTAGCTAAAGACGAGTCAATAAAGCTAAAGTCAGATAAAAAGTCTAACTCGATACCCGTTAACTCACCAGACTCTGCATTAGCTGTTAATAGCTGTGGTGCAGCACCACCAACCCCTGCAAGCTCAACCATTTCAATTGGATTCTCAATATCTTTATGGAATAAAGCAACTGAGAAGTTATTTCCTGATTGCATATACCATTCGAATCTAAAGTCAATGTTCTTTAATTTAGAGCTTTGTAAGCTAGGTGAACCACGCACTAAAAACTCAGTTAACGGATCAACATAGTAACTAGAGCTAACATCACGCATATCAGGACGAATGGTAGTTTCGCTTAAGTTTAACCGAAATTGCATTTCTTCATCCATAATATAAGTAACCGCAAGAGACGGAAAGAAATCGTCATCTTTAATTGCTACTTCGGTGATTTCATCAGTCGTTGCGTCAAATACATTACTGTGTGCTTTAAACGGCACAGATACTTGTGCAAAATCTTCCCAACGTACACCACCTGTAAAGCGCCATGTATTATCTAAGAAATAATCAGCCATGAAATAATAAGCATCTAGCTTATTCGCTGCAGTGTATGAATCTCCATCAGCTGTTCTATCATCAAAAATTCCTGAACCAGTGGAGCTGGCGTAGAAATCATCATTGTTGATATTATCATTAGTGAAAATTTCATCTAAACGAGAACCATAGCTGTATTCATCAGCAATACCACGGTGGGTAATACCAAAACGCGTATTAGAAGCATCACGAGATTTTTCGGAAAAATCGCCACCCGCTTTTAATTCAAGCTCATAGCCATCACCATAAAATGGCATGCCCATATTCCAGCCCCAAGTATCTACCTTATCATGTAGGGTTTGAAACTCTCGGCTTAAATTTGTTGCAGAAACATCTTGTAATTGTTCAGATTCAAAAACCCCATCGCTATAATTTTTTTGAAAAATAGCGTCAACCATACCTGGTGCATCACGATTAGCACGGCTAGTGCCTGCGTACCAATCAACAAATAGGTTGTTATACTCTATAAAATTATGAGTACCTTTTAACTGGCTAGAAAACATTTCGCGTTCTTCATACACGACATCGACACGACGTAATTCACGAGTTCCTTCTTCTGACTCATTGGCATCATAGAAGTTACGGTCACGCACACGATCACGCATATCATGTAAAGCAATATTAGTTAGTTCTACTTTATGATTTGAATTAAATTCATAACCCAAGTTTAAAGTTCCACTCCAGCGAACACTTTGTTCTGTAGAAGTACCATCATAATATTGCGCGAAACATTTGTCTTCACAGCCTAAGCTACCTAAGTTGGTGCCATTTTGCTCTTGGCTAACTTCCCACTCGTTTTCATACGAAACAGCCGCTAGTACACCAAAAGTACCTAAGTCACTCTCAAAGCGATCACCAAGTGCAACTGAAAAATCCATACCTAATGGGACATCTTTTTCGGTTGGTCCAATGTTCCAATCAAGTGAAGACATTAATGCCTGACGCTGCTCAAGAGTGGTATCAAGGTTACCTTCAATACCATCAGCTGCAAAAGCATTAATAAACTCTTGAGGTAATGCGCGTGTACCATCATCACGCCCCATCCAATCATCACCACCACCTTCATAGAAATAACCTGTTTCACTATTACTGGTATCATATGAAGTACCAACATCAATTTTGAATAAGAAATCGCTCGGGATAGACTTAGTTCTGATGTTAACGTTACCACCACCAAAATGCGCTGGCATGTCAGGTGAAAATGATTTTTGTACACTTAAGCTTTCTATGATGTCTGATGGAAATAAATCCAAAGGAACAACTGAACGCGTAGGATCGGGACTTGGTACATACATCCCATTTAATTGTGTACTTGAGTAACGCTCACCTAAACCACGTACATAGATAAATTTGCCATCTACAAGGGTTAAGCCTGTTACACGGCGCAGTGCTGAAGCAGCATCACCATCGCCCGTTCTTGAGATTTGGTCGGCACCCATAATATCTGCAACAAACGCTTGATTTTGACGCTCTTGCAATACGGCACCTGCACTTCCTTTTAAACGCTGCCCAACAGCAACCACTTCTTCTATCTCTTGGTCAGATTCTTGCGCTTGCGCAGAACTTATCGACAAACCCAAAAGAGCAGCAACAACCGCGTAATTTAGCTTTGAACGACCAAGTTTAGAGGGGTTAAAAGAATTCATTATTATACTCCGAAACATGAACTAGAAGCTGGGTGAGAGCGAACTCTCACCCATGGTTAAAAAGAAGGGAGGTTATTCAAGACCTACTTTTACCCAACCTGCTGTCCAGTCTGTTTGTGCATCCATTGCACCGATGTAATCAACTTTATCGAAGAAGTTGTTTAAGCTTGATGAGTCAAAACCTTGACCAAGTAATGCTGACTCTGACGTTGGCATGTAGCCATTATCGCTTAAACCTAGCATCGCAGCCTCCATTACAGAGTTACCATCTTGAGCTGTAAACCAAGCCTGTGCAGTATCACCATTAATTGTTTGCTCAGTGAAATTGTTTTCAGCAGAACATGCAACTACAGAGTTAGTTATAGATAACTTACCGTCTTCTGCGTGAGGCACAGAATCCGACCCGATACGTAAACAATTACTGTAGTTATCAGGGCCTGTCACCACTAAGTTTTTAATAATACCTGCAGTACCTGCACGTAATCTCACGCCATTTACATCAGCAGCACCAATAATAGTTACATTGGAAATTGTTGGCATTGTCAGTGGTGACGCTTCTGAATCAAACTCAGAGTTATCAGCTTCGATTGCATTATCACCATTAGTTGAACCTTGTTTGATAAGTACATATTGAGCATTACCAGTCCAGCCAAATGACCAATCCAGAGAATCATCTCCGATATTAGTTAATACCAAGTGGCTGATACTTGCTGTACCACCAAAGAACTCAACGCCGTCATCCAGGTTTTCATGAACGTGGATGTAATCAAGCTCTGTTTGACTACCTACGCCCGCAATTGTAATACCGTTAAGCTCATCACCATTACCCAGTGTTTTACCGGCTTGTTTTACAACAACGTATTTTAATGTACCTGAATTATCTTCTGGGTCTGTTCCACCGAATAAACCTGCATCACCTTCAGCCGGGACACCACAGTTTGCAAGCTCATCAGCTGTTGTTTCGCCTTCTTGGTCACCACATGAATTAGCTGGTGCATTACCTAGTAACACTAAGCCACCCCATTGACCAATATCAGTTTCAGCACCCGTCATATCTTGAATAGATGTCATCGTGATTGGTTGAGTTGCAGAGCCAACGGCTTCGATTTTAGAGCCACGACGAACAACTAAGAAGTCATCACCTGACTCACCTATTAAAGTTGTACCAAACTGAACATAAAGAGTTGCGCTATCAGTGCGGTCACCACCTACAGCAGTACGGCCTTTTAAAATCCAGTGAGCGTCATTCGTAAGGGTTACATCTGAAGTAAACACGACATCTTGTGTTAATGCGTAAACAGGTTTATCAGTAATTTGTGGGAAGCTTGCAGAAACATCTGTAGCAAGGTTCTGAGCTAGCGCGTTTTCAATATCTGTTGGGAAGTTAGGCGTTACAGCAACGGTCCAACCGTCCATCCAGTTATTATCACCATCGAATGCACCAATGTAATCAGTTTTAGTAAAGAATCCATCAAGCTCTGAAGCATCAACACCTGCACCTAATAGAGGAGAACCTGACTTAGGTGTGAATCCGTCAGTCGCTAAGTTTAAGTTAGCTGACGTGAGTGTTTGGTTACCTGTTTGACCTTCAAACCAAGATTGTACATTACCTGAGCCGATTGCTTCATCACCAAAATTATTATCAGCGTTACATGCAACTACTGAGTTTTCAATTGATAACTCACCTGACTCTGCATTAGCAACTGAATCTGAGCCTACACGTAAACAGTTTTGATAACCATCAGGACCTGTGATTACAACGTTGCGAAGGACACCCGCTGTACCAGCTCGAAGACGAATACCATTAACACCATCAGCACCGACAACGGTAACATTTGAAATAAGAGGTTTAGTAAGAGGTGTTGCATTTGAATCAAACTCAGAGTTATCAGCTTCGAATGCGTTGTCACCGCCTACAGAACTTTGTTGAATATAAACGTTTTGAGCGCGGCCAGTCCAACCGAATGACCAATCGAATGCATCATCACCGATGTCAGTTAATACAACATTACGCACACTAACTGAACCACCAAAGAATTCGATACCGTCATCTAGGTTTTGATGGACTTGAATGTATTCAACTTTTGTTTTAGAGCCAACACCAGCAAAGGTAATACCATTTAGCTCATCGCCATTACCGAGTGTTTTACCAGCATGTTTTACAAGTACATAGCGAACAACACCTGAATTATCTTCTGAGTCTGTACCACCAAATAAGCCAGCATCACCTTCAGCAGGTACACCACAGTTGGTAAGTTCATCAGCGGTTGTTTCACCTTCTTGGTCACCACAAGAGTTTGCTGGTGCATTACCTAAAAGAACTAAACCACCCCATTGACCTATGCCTGTTTCAGCACCTGTCATATCTTGGATAGACGTCATAGTAATTGGCGCCGTTGCATTACCATTTGCATTAATTTGAGAGCCACGACGAACAACTAAGAAGTCATCACCTGTCTCACCAATTAATGTAGTACCTGCTTGAATATAAAGTGTTGCACTATTTTCACGGTCACCACCAACGGCGGTACGACCATTTAAAATCCAGTGTACATCGTTTGTTAATGTTACATCAGCAGTGAATTCAGTATCTTCGGTTAAGCGGTATACAGGTTTATCAGTAATTTGTGGGAACTCACTTGATACATCCGTTGCAAAACCTTGAGCTTGTGCGTTCTCAATATCAGTTGGGAAACCACCGTTAATCGCAACTGTCCAACCTTCCATCCAGTTAGTCGTGCCATCAAATGCACCAACTTGGCCATTTGCTAATAGTGGTGATCCTGCCAATGGCATATAACCATTGTCATCAAGCATTAAATCAGCAGGAGTTAATGTTTGGTTAGCGTCTTGTCCTTCAAACCACGCTTGAACAGTACCGCCATTAATGGTCTCGCTGCCAAAGTTGTTAGCAGGTGTTTGACATGCAACGATAGAGTTGGTGATAGTTAAAGAGCCATCTTCAGCACGAGGCACTGAATCAGAGCCCACACGCAAACAGTTTTCATATGTTGCAGGGCCTGTTACAAAAACATTCTTAAGAACACCAGCCGTACCCGCACGAAGACGAATACCGTTATTTGCATCTGCGCCAACAATTGTTACATTTTCGATAGTTGGCATAGTAAGCGGTGATGCTTGTGAATCAAACTCTGAGTTATCAGCTTCGATTGCATTATCACCCACATTTGCTGCTTGTTGGATGTAAACATTAGTTGCTTTACCGGTCCAGCCAAATGACCAATCCAGTGAATCATCGCCAATGTTAGTAAGAACAACATTGCTTACATTAACAGTACCGCCAAAGAATTCGATACCATCATCTAGGTTTTCGTGTACTTGGATATAATCTACCGTTGTTTCAGAACCAACACCTGCGAATGTAATACCATTTAGTTCATCACCATTACCTAGTGTCTTACCAGCTTGCTTAACTAAAACATACTTTAAAGTACCTGAGTTATCGGTTGCATCTTCACCACCGAACAAGCCAGCATCACCTTCAGCAGGAACACCACAATTTGCAAGTTCATCAGCTGTTGTTTCACCTTCCTGGTCACCACATGAGTTAGCGGGTGCATTACCAAGTAATACTAAGCCACCCCATTGACCAATAGTGGTTTCGCCACCTGTTACATCTTGAATAGATGTCATTGTGATAGGTTGAGATACTGTACCTACAGATTCTATCTGCGAACCACGGCGGACAACTAAGAAATCGTCACCTGACTCACCAATTAATGTAGTACCTTGCTGTATGTATAACACTGCATTATCTGCACGGTCATTACCAACAGCAGTTCTACCTTGTAAGATCCAGTGAGCATCATTGGTTAAACTAGCATCAACTGTAAATACAGTATCCGCAGCTAGTTTATATACTGGCTTATCAGTAATTTCAGGATATGAACTTGAAACATCTGTAGCTAAACCTTGAGTAAAAGCATTTTCAATATCCGTTGGGAAACCTGTTGTCGCATTTTGTGAGTCATCACGACTTGAGTCATCGCCGCCATTATCACCACCGTTGTCGCCACCATTTTCATAATTATTATTAATAGTGTCGCCTTCATTCACAGTCGTATTGGTATCGCCTTCTTTAACGACTAAATCACCACCACAACCTGCTAAAGAAACTGCTGCTGCTACTAAACTAACTTTAAATAAGTCAGATAATTTCATTGTTCACTCCGTTAAGATATTTAATATTTAATTATTTTGTTAGCGCATTAAGTTAAAACTCAAGTCAACTTAAAACACGCTCGACATGTTCTAAGGTCACTTGAGTTTTTCAACGGGGTCTACCTTACGGCAGCTATATGACAAACGGGTTACACTTTAATAAACATAAAATGACAATATGGATTGCATAAATAACAATGCCTTAGGGTAATATAAAACGAAAAAAACCGCCCGAAGGCGGTTTTGGTGTTGCGATTATAAACTGGGCGTTACTAACGTATTATTAGCAACTAAAGCAAAGCTGTACGTAATGTTTCAGCATGTACTTTTTCATTCTTCACATACTTGATCCATTGCTCAGCTAAACGTTGCGATTTTTTGTGTTTTTCAGCTTGTTCAAACGCTAAAATCGACGCATCAAAATTCTTTAAATTATATTGCGCCATACCAAGAGCAACATACACGTTAGATTCAAAATCCAAGCCCCCTTTATCAAGGGCTGCACGGGCAGCATCGGCTGCTTCTTCATAGTTTTGCGTATTAATAAGCACTTCAGCTAAGCGTTGATCATATTTACCATGCGATGATAAATCAGCGGCTTTGGCAAAATATTGCACCGATTTATCATCTTCTTTGGCTTGCACCATAGCCTCTGCAATAAAGGCATAGTTCTTCGCTGATTGTTCTAAAGCACCTGACTCCATGGCGTGTTTCATAACATCGGCCGCTTTATAAGATAAACCGTTATACATATAAACTTGGGCAAGCTGGGTCAGCTCAGATTTTGATTTCAAAAAGCCTTGCTGATAAGCCGCTTCTAAAACAGCTAACTGTTTTTTCTCTGCACCTGTTTCACCATACATACCACCTAGTTGTACCCAGTACTCAGGTTTGTTGTAAAGTTTTACCATGCGCTCAAGAACTTCTACGACTTTTTGTGGTTGATTAAGCGAGTAATACATAGCACGCTGTAATACTAACCAGTTCTCTTTGGGCTCTTTGCCTTCACTGTCTGCTTGGGCAATCGCTTGGTTGATACTATCAACACCTTTGCTATAGTCTTTCATTTGGTAATAAGCTTGCGCTTTTAACACATGATAAGCATCGGTTTTAGGCTTAGTATTAAGTTTGTCCCAATCGTTTAAGAATGAGATAACTTTATCGTAATCACCATTAGCCATTGCTAATTGCGCCAAACTAAATGTGGTGCTTAAACGAAGACTTTCTGGAATTGCCTCTGCATTAACCACGTTCTCAAATGAAGCAATTGCTTGTGGTAAATCGTTTTCGTTATAGTAAATAAAACCATAAAAGTTATACATCATGGCTATTTCATATTCGTTCATACTTGATGCACGCTCTTTTATGCTATCAAGGGCTTCTAATCCGGCTTTTGCGTCACCGTCATCAGCAAGCTTTTGTGCACGCGCTAATTGGCTGTAAACTTTCTCGCGCAATGCTGGAACTCGTTTAGTTTTTTGCTCTTGTGCGTAAGCCGTTGCCATGCTCACACCTGGTAAAAAACTAGCAATACTCGGCAGCAAAATACTACTGGTGAATGCTGTTGCACAAATAAGTGCAATTTTTAATGGTTTCATAATCGCCTCGCTTCTCTATCCGTTTATCTAGTGCTCTTAATGAAGTACTAGCCGTTAATTTGGAAAGATATTTTGTTCTGTACACCCGCAACTTCAACAGCTTCGCCGTTAACAACGCGTGGTTTATATTTAAATTTAAGTGCCGCATCCATCGCTGCACGATCAAATAGTGACTCTGGTTCAGCTCTAACAACAACAGGGTTACGTACTGTGCCTTGCTTGGTTACTGTAAACTCAACAATCACATAACCTTCAATACCGCGCGAAAGTGCTCTTCGTGGGTAAACAGGTGCCACTTTTACTATTGGTAAATATTCACCGTCACTTGACTCCAGCGCTAACCCGCCAGCAAGGTTTACGTCCGCTTCTACATTGGCACCAAAATCAAAGTTTGATGCACTCGCATTAGGATCACTACTTTGCATCTGCGGTGAATCCATTGGCGGAGGTGGCTCTTTTGGCTTTGGTGGCTTTTGTGGTTTACGTTCTTTCTTTTGCACCGTTTCTTCTTTTTTAAGACGAACAAAGTCAAGTACGTTGCCTTTAACGGGCTCACTCATAGCCCCTTCACCGCCAGTTATTAACGCTTGCATACCTAAGAACAAGAAAAACGTAACAACACCGGCAATCACTAATGCAACTAAATATCGCAACATATCAGTTCCTTATTATGCTTCTTGCGCAGCAATTGAAACGTCAAACGCACCTGCAGCACGTGATGCATCCATCACTTTAATTAATACTTCAGTGGTGGCTTTTTTATCCGCTTGAATAACAACGCTACCTTGTGGGTTTTCAGCTTTTAAGCGTTCAATATTTGCTTGTACTGCACGTTCATCAACTTTGCGTTTGTTGATCCAAATCTCACCTGTATCAGAAATCGCAACCAAGATATTCGCACGTTCTTTTTTAACAGCGGTTGCAGCTTCCGGGCGGTTTACATCTATACCGGCTTCTTTAACAAAAGACGCTGTTACAATGAAGAAGATAAGCATAATGAAAACAACGTCTAGCATTGGCGTCATGTTAATTTCTTCTGCTTCGTCTTCTTGTAATAAATTACCTAATGGGGCTCTCATCGTTTACTCCTTGGTAAAGCAGCCAGTTGACTGCTTTACTAAATTTTTATTAGTGGTCTAAAACCATATTGTCTTCAAGTAACTCTACTTCACGCTTGGCACGGCGTTGTAAAAATGTAGAAGCAAATACACCAGATAGTGCGCCAACCATTCCCGCCATTGTTGGGATAGTGGCTTTAGATACACCTGATGCCATTGAGCGTGCGCTGCCAGTACCAGTCACAGCCATTACATCAAATACTTCTATCATCCCCGTTACTGTGCCTAATAAGCCAAGTAGCGGACAAAGTGCAACCATTACATTGATTAACGCTAAGTTGGTATTAAGTTGCATACCAGCACGTGAAATCATGGCTTGGCGTATTTGCTCAGCATTCCAGCTATTTCGCTCAGGGCGATTTCGCCAAGTTGCTTTTACATCACGCTTGTATTGCTTATAACCTTTGAAGAAAAATATAAATCGCTCGAGTATCAATAACCACATCGCGAAGATTAACACTCCGATGACCAAGAGGACTTGGCCACCAGTGTCGAGAAAATCACGGATAGCATTGATTGAATCAATCAATAGCACCATGGTTTATGCTCCTTTCTCGCTACGTTCAGCGATAATACCTGCGCTTTGCTCTTGGATTATTAACAAGATGTTTTTAGCGCGGGTGTTCAGCAAGGTGTATAAAAATACAGTTGGGATTGCCACAACCAGACCAAGTACCGTTGTTACAAGTGCTTGAGAAATACCACCCGCCATTAGTTTAGGGTCGCCTGTACCAAACAAGGTGATTGCTTGGAAGGTATTGATCATACCGGTTACAGTACCAAGTAAACCAAGTAGTGGTGCAACGACAGAGATAATTTTGATAAGCGTTAAGTTACGTGTAATTTTAGGCATTTCACGTAAAATTGCTTCGCTTAACTTAAGCTCTAATGTGTCATAAGCAACATCTGGGTATTGGTCTTTAACTTTCATTACACGACCAAGTGGGTTGTCATCACGAGCAACTGTGTCTTTAAGCTGACGACGCACTTTGCCACCAATCAACATAAGCGATAAGAAACGTTCAATTGCAATAAGTAATGCGATAACACCCACACCTAAGATAACGTAGCCGACTGTTCCACCTTGGTGAACACGTTCCTCAGTGTCAGGTGCTTGTACTAATAAACCAAGGATTGAACCACCTGTTGGGTCAAGTGCAAATTGCACAACACCTGAATCAGCATTTTGTAACTCTTCTGCAGTCGCTGTAAAACGCGCTACTGGCTGACGAGTTAACTGACTAATGGTATTTGTTGCCGCGTTGTATTCTAAGTATTTACCGTTTGAGATAAGGTTAAATGCACCAACACGAACCACTTCTTGTTGTGCTTTAGCGCCACCTTCAACAATTACATCAGTATTAAAGCGCGTGACTTTACCTTGCTCTGTCATTTCGCGTTGTAGCTCGTACCACACTTTCTCGATATCTTCGATTGACGCAAGGTTTGATGTTGAGCCCATTTTAACAGCAAGCTCATCCATAAATTTACTACGGTCTTGAATTTGCGCTGACACAACCGATGTCATAAATTTATTGCTTGAATCCCCAGCAACTTGTTGCAGTACACCAAACAGTTCTTTTAATGAACCCATGCGGTTTGACAAAGTGTCTGTTAGGTTGGCTAATTTAACTTCGTTCTCTTCAAATTGAGTTTCAAGACGCTCAGATTGTGCAAGCATTTGATTACGCTTAGCCTGTGTGTCTTTAAGCATTTGCACTTGTTCGTTTTGACGTGATTTAAATTCTTGTTCACGTTGTTGATTTTGTGCAGATTGCGCAGATTTACCTTGCTCTAAGGTTTTTAGCAACGAATCTAAATCCATTGGTTCTGCCGCTACGCTTGAGCAAGCAAAGCCAAGGCCTGTCACTAACACGGCCATTTTTGTCATTTTGGTTAATAATTTCATTGTCATAAACCTCTTATTCAGCCGCGTGTACTGGTAGTGTTAACATATCTGGGGCAAGTTGCTTACGAGCAATGCGTAAACCTTTACTGATTTGGCTAATTGTTGAATCAGGTAGCGTTACAAATGACTTTGTATTTTGATCCCAGCTTCCTGCTTTTTTCCCATCTCGTGTTAAATAGATAAGCTCTAAGCGACCAATGCGCAGAAAGTCAACTTCACGTTCTTGGCCTTCAACACTTAACAATGCTGTATACGCTTCAATTGTACGTCCGTAATCAACTTCGACTTGGTATGCTTCTAATAGGCGGCGGAATTTCTCACTTGAATTGATATCAGCACGGTCCATCATTTCTTTTAAAGAAGTAATACGTTTTGCACGTTCATCTTTTAAGAAAGGCACATCCAGGGCAACAAATTGCTCAAGACCTGTGATCATACGAATCATTAATGGGGTGATTTGACGCTCAATAACCGATACCTTATCCATAGAAGCGTTCAAATCTTCCATTTCTGTTAGTTGATTATTAAGTTGCTTCGTTAATTGGGCGTTATAAACAGCTAAGCCATCAATTTCTTTATTTAGGGCAGAAAACTGTTGCAGACGTCCTTGCATTGAATCTGCAATCTTGTCTATTTTTGTTTGTGATTGCGCAGCTGATTGGTTTATTTCGCTGCTTTTGTCGATTACCTTATCTAGTTCATTTGCATGTACTGCTGCAGACGCTGCTACAATACCTGCTAGAATCAATGGTTTAACGCCTTTCATCGCATACACCTTACTCGTTAATTACTATTGGTTTGATTTAATGAGCGAGATTCTATAGTTTGTAAATGACAAGAGTGTTGCGCTAAAAAGTCTTTTTTATGACAGCTGTAACAAAAGTAAATTTTAGTGGATTATGAGTGACATTTTTGTACGGTGTGATGGAAGGTTAAATTCATTTAACAATTCCCCTTATGAATTCCCCCCTAAATAGTTCAAAAAATCTCTAAAACCAACATACAATGTGATTGAATATCTATTATTGTATCCAACTCAGCAAACTTGATATTATTTTGCACGACCTCCCCTAACCTATTTTAAACTAGACACTTTTCGTACCCATTTAGAAAATAAATATTTAACAACTTATTACACACCACGCATAAAAATTCATAATTATGGCTTTTTTTGCACATTTATAGCGTTTATACTGCCCTCAGTTTAAAACTTAAACTTATAAATTAGCATTTCAATTTCATCCAACATTGTGAGAATACTTTATGCCAACATCTTTATCTAAAGAGCAAATAAGCCAATTAGCCACTGTACTTTCAGACGCACGTAAAGACGCAACAATTCTTGATACTTTTCCAGGACCAATTCCAAGTACTTTAGAAGAAGCATATGTAGTACAAAATGGTTCAATAGATGCATCAAATGATAAAATTGTTGGTTGGAAAGTCGGTATGGTACCGCCAGAACTAAGAGAGCAATATGGTGATGAACGTATCTTAGGCCCGGTATTTGAAAACGTGTATGTTGAATTAAATGATAACCAAGCTAAAGGTGAAGAGTTTGAACTGCCAGTCTATGCAGGCGGGTTTATAGCAATAGAAGCTGAACTTGTGATTGAAACTAATCAAGATATTTTACCTGGTACGGTTAACACTGCACAGGGCGTTGAACACCTAGTAAAGAATGTATATGCCGGTATTGAAATAGCAAGTAGCCCTGTGGTTGATCTAAACAGCTATGGCCCAACAGCAATTATTGCTGATATTGGTAATCAGTACGGGATGATCAAAGGAAGCGCTATTGAAAACTGGCAAGACAAAATAGCTAATATGAATACCAGTGTTAGCATTAATGACAAACTTATTAATGAAGCCCCTACTGACGGTATACTAAACGGCCCAATGGCTGCGTTTGCATTTATGATTGAGTGTTGTGCTAAACGCGGGATCACTTTACCAGCCGGTTCATTTTGTAGCTCAGGTGCTATAACGGGTGTTCATGAGACCTTAGTTGGCGCGAAATCAACAGTAAAATTTGGTGATGTTTGTACTATGAATTTTGTTTTAGTTGATAATAAAGCAAAGTAAGCAAGCCCTAAATATAGTTCAGTACATAAGAGCGGTAAAATACCGCTCTTATAATTTCACCAAAAATCACAGGCTCTGTAATACCTTATTTATTTGTGAATAGGTGGTATCTGCATCTGTGTAATTTATAGCAATAGGGTGTAATCTGTTATTATATTTTAATACCAAAGAAGGAAACCCTTGAATAGGCAAGCTTCGGGTATAGTCTAATTCGCTTAGCAATTTGTCATTAACTAATACACTGTTCAATTGTAGTTTAAACTCCTCAGCGGTACACAAGTCCATTTGCTGTGCTAATTGACAAAGCACATCTTCATCAGAGGGATTTTTTGCATCTAAATAATAGGCTTGTTGAATAGCTGCAACCATTTCACTTTCTTTATTGGCATCACGCGCAATAATAGCAGCTCGACACGATGGGTAAGTCGAACGTCTAGGTTTACATAATTGCCAAAAATCAAAATTAAACTCAGTACCCAACTTACTGTGTATATTTCGCCAAGTGTTTTGTAGCATGGCCTGCATTTGTAAGGGCATAGGGCTATCTGAATCAGGTGCTAAACCACCTACTTTATATACAATGTTTACATCATCATTCAAAAGGGTTTTCAATTTAGACCAAGTTGGAGCATAACCCCAACACCAACTACACATAGGATCATGAACATAAATTAGTTCAGCTTTGTTATTCATTACATTCCTTTTTCAATGATGAAACCACACAGTTTCTACCTGCACTTTTAGCATTATAAAGATGATCATCAGCCACTTTAACTGCTTCATTAAATTCATGTATTTGATTCACTTGAGCAACACCAATGCTGCACGTTACATTAATTTGAAACTCTGTGAAAACAATGGGGTTTAACTCAATATGATTGCGCAATTTATCAGCAACTCTTTGCGCTGCAATCAAGCCTATTTGAGGTAAAACTATCATGAACTCTTCGCCGCCATAACGAACTTTTATATCGGATGCGCGTAATTGATTTTCTAACATCTGACTAAACTCAATTAACACTTGATCACCCACACCATGGCCATACTTGTCATTGATTGCTTTGAAGTGGTCAAGATCAACAAGTAACACACTAAGGGGTAAATATTGTTCAGGTCTAGATTTAACCAAAGGTAAAAAATGGTTCGTAATGAAACGACGATTTGCAAGTCCAGTAAGTTGATCTGTGTGCGCATCTTGTTTTTGCAACAAGGTCATTTGTGCAATGGCTAAATGGCTTTTATTGCGAAAATATTCACCAATTAAGGTAAATAAAAAGACCAGACTGAAAGCAAGCGTAAATCTGATTTCTTCGGCATATTTATAATCAACTTGACCAATATCAGGCCCAAATAACAGCAAAACAGTAAGCAGTAGTAATATTGAAACAACCACCAAACCCAAGCGAAAACCTAATGTTGAGAAAGCTACAATAGGGTAAAACATTAACCAATAGAGCGCGGTATTATCTTTTCCCCCGGTATATGCAAGTGCTAAACAAAGCACACAAATAATACTCATCACTATGAGCGCTACACCGGTCAACTTTCCTGTTTTGATAAAATAAAATGCGCACAATAAAAGCGTTATATCTGATAACAGCATCATTGTCGTTAAAACTCGATCGTAATACTGATAATTTAAAACAACTAATACAGTGATAAGCACAACAGCCACTAGAATCATCGTAAAAAATGTAAATGCTCTTCGCTGCTTTTCAGCACTGTATACATTTTCAATATTAATTAAGTTTAGCCAACTTGGTTGGTTTAAAGATTTAGTCATATAATTTAGGCCCCTCTTTAAAACAACTATTAAACTTTAAACCGCAATACCATTTTTTCAAGCTCATCAAATTGTGATTTCAAACGTGTACATTCATGCAATGTATTATTGAGATTCGTTTGCCCTTGTTGAGACAACTCACTAATCGTATGAATATCATTATCAAGAGACTGAATAACCTGGTTTTGCTCAGTTGTAGCATTGGCAACACTGTGATTAACATTATCAATCGCGTCAATGGCTTTAGTAACATCAGCCATTTTTTCACCCGCACTATGTGCTTGTTTAACACTGTTGGCACTTTCAACTAAGCTTGATTTCATAACAGAAACAGCGCTTTCTGAGCCCTGCTGTAATTGAGTAACTGTGCTTTCAATTTCTTGTGTTGACTGTTGAGTGCGCTGTGCTAATTGGCGTACTTCATCAGCAACAACGGCAAACCCTCTACCAGCTTCACCGGCCCTTGCAGCTTCAATTGCTGCGTTCAAGGCTAGCAAATTAGTTTGTTCACTTACGCCTTTAATTACTTCTAATACTTGCTCAATACTTGCTGAGTGTTGGGCTACAGCATTAATGGTTTTTTGAGCCTGCTCCATATTGTTTGATAATAAGTTAATAGCACTAATATTATCATTTAATGCATGCTGGCTTTGAACCGATTGGGTATTTGCTTCAGTTGCAAGACTAGAAGCATGCCCTGCGCTATTTGATATCTCTACAGCACTGGATGATAACTGGTTTATTGCTGTAGCAACACTGTCTGTTCGTTTAGTTTGATCGCTGTACATTGTTAAAGTTGATTCGGTTTGCTGAACCAAACTTTCAACGGCACGTTCAAGCTCGACAGTCGTTGTTTTAACTTGTTCAATAGAGGTATGAATTTTGTCTATAAATGCATTAAAATAAACAGATAATTCACCAAACTCATCATCGTTTTCAATCTCAAGACGCTTCGTTAAGTCGCCCTCACCTTGCGCGATATCTTTGATTGCATCGTTTAACCGTTCCATTGGCCGCATTAAATACTTTAATGAAAATTGCATCATTAAAATAATAGCCACAACACCAAGTATCATATAAGTCGCCGCCATATTACGAAACGAAGCAACAGAGGAATAAGCAATTTCTTTATCAATCACAACACCTAGGTACCAATTTACATTTTCAATGCCTTTAATTTTGGTAAACGAGACAAGGTGATCTAAACCATCCATATTAACTTCTACAAATTCTGAATTAAGAGGCAGGTTTGTGCTAAACAATTGATCCATATTTTGATCGTTTAATTTAGTATTTGGGTGACTAAGAATACGCCCATTACTATCAAGTAAAAAGCCATAGCCAAAGCCTAAGAAGTCAATTTCGTTAACAATCTCTGTAATAGTTTGCATATCGATATCGGCACCTGCTACACCACTAAAACGACCATTAATGGTAATAGGCGCAACAGCAGAAATTGTTAATTCATTCGTAGTAACGTCAATATAAGGTGTAGTAAACGCAGTGTTAGATTTATTTTCAACTAGCTTATACCAAGGTCTAGAAGTCGCATCATAATCAGCAGGCAACACAATTGTTTGATCATTAAGCACAAACTGACCATCAGGTTTACCGATATAAGTATTTTTAAAATTACCAGCCATTTCGGCTGTATTAAGCTGCGTTAAAGTTAATGCTTTATCGTCGCTTGCTTGGTGTGTATTAGCAATTGCGATAACAATCGCTAATTTATTATTTAACCAGTTTGCGATATTTTGAGAAACAGACTGAGAGCTTTCTTGCAATACAGAAGCAAGTTGCTGCTGAGTTTGTGCTCGCATAGATATAAAGTTGTTAATCGTAAACAAGCCAAGCACTAACACCAATACTATTGATGCTGCAATGGTGACTTTGGTGGTGAATTTGAACGAACTAAGCATATTCAGCCTATATTAATTATTTTTGTTAGCACCTTAGTTTTAGCAAAAAATCGGCGATTTGTCTCATTTTATCGATATATGTTACTAGTTTACACACAATTATATAATACAGTGCATTGGAGCCAACGGCGTTTAGCGTTAAATTTTTTAATTAAACAGCTTTGGAACGTTCCCATAAACTCTAATTAATATTTAATTGAATACGTATTCAAACGATATAAAAATAAATTTATAAAGGGCAATAACCTAAGGCTGAGGTTAATTTGTCAGGAATAAAAAATGCACTTATATAAATAAGTGCATTTGAAGAAAGTTACAACATTGAATTAGCTAATTTTTTGTTGCCATTTATTAGATAACCTAACAACATTTAAACCATACCAAGCTATAAATGCATAGCAAATAACTGGTACATAAAAGCTATCTTGAATATTCACTGTGTCTGCAATATAACCTTGTAATAACGGCACCAGTGCCCCCCCTACAATTGCTAAACATAGCCAACCTGAGCCTTTACTTGTTAAAGAGCCAAGGCCCTCTATAGCGACAGAAAATATTGTTGGGAACATGATTGAATTAAACAAACCAATAGCTAATACGCTATAAAGCGCAACGTTACCTTGAGTAAATATCGTTAGTAACAACAGTACAATAACCGCACACGCATTGAATGCTAACGCTTTTGAAGGTGCGATTTTTTGTAATAGTACAGAGCCAATAAAACGGCCAACCATTGCTCCACCCCAATAGTAGGCAATTAACGCAGACGCAGCATGCTCTTCAAGTCCAGCAATATGTTCTTCACCAAAAAAGTTTACTAAAAAACTACCAATTGCAACCTCACCACCAACGTAACAAAAAATAGCAACCACACCCATTATTAAATGTGGCGCTTGCGTTAAAGAGTGGTCCTTTGCTTTACAGTCCTGCTCTTCTTTGTGGGCAGTAATTTCAGGTAACTTTAAAAATGCAAACACGACTGCGATTGTCAGTAATGCTGCCGCTAACATTAAATAAGGTATTTTTACAGACTCTGCTGTAGCAGCACCAGCCGTTAACGACCCTGCAGCACCAAAAAATAAAATGCCACCCACATATGGACCGACTGTTGTGCCTAAGGAGTTTAATGCCTGAGCCAAGTTTAAACGCGATGAAGCCGTTTTATCAGGACCAAGGGCTGCAACATAAGGGTTAGCTGACACTTGTAATACTGTTATACCACCAGCCAAAACAAATAATGCCGTTAAAAATAGCCAGTATTCATGTACTACAACAGCAGGGTAAAACAGCAAACACCCTATTGACGCTACTATTAATCCGGTTAGTACACCATTTTTATAGCCAAATTTATTAACTAACAACCCAGCAGGCAAAGACACTATAAAATAAGCACCAAAGAAACAAAACTGAACCAGCATTGCTTCTGTGTAACTTAAATCAAATACCCCTTTTAAACGCGGGATCAAAACATCATTTAAAACAGTAATAAAACCCCAGAGAAAAAATAGGGTTGTCATTGCCGTTAATGCTGGCAGGTAGTTTTTATTCGACTGCGAATCATTAGTGGCAAAGCTTTGGTTTGTATTTATTTCACTCACGTGATTTTCACTCCATTAACAAGTTGTGATCGATTCTACACATTGAGAAAATAAGATCACAAACTTTTGTTAGGAACGTTCCATAAAACTGGGCGCTCAGCCTTATATGAGGTCCTGTATTATAACAACAAACATTTATAGCCACCGGAAATAAATGTGTTAATTATGTGAAGTAAATAAGCGATAGAATGAGGCTTGTACATAATCACTTGGATCACCAGTATTATTTTGATTATATACACCTGCTTTAAAATACATATATTGATCATCGCCGGTATGATACCCGCTATTGCTCATATCAACTGATTGAGTTACATCAGGCTTACCATCACGCATAATAGTAACCAACAAGGTATTTCCAGTTACTTTTATGGAATAAGTAAAGATTTCACCAAGTTCAATACCATCAACAGGATCAACTGCTGTGCTACTACTTGTGCCGATCATGTTATAAAGCTGATCATTTCCACCATTAGGTTCATGAGCTAGGTAAATTGAGCCTTTGATGTTGTCTTTTAATTTACGGTAATACAGGCGCGCTGGTTCATCGTCTTTTGCATGAATTTGCCCAATAATAACGCGTCCAACCTGAGAGCTTTCACCAGTTGTAGTTACGTAATCAACTTTAAGTGTCGCTGTTAATTCACCGTCAATGCCACCAGCTGCATTTTTATCATCCGACGAATAGGTAGAAAATACCCAGTTATTTTTGTTTATCCCCTGCGTGCTGATACTCGTATCACCCGCTCTAAGCATTTCGCGTAGTTCACTACGGCTATAGCTTGTGTTAGTTGATGTCTTTGGAGCATCAATCTCAACCTTAAAAACCATTGCCCCATCATCTGCAGTATAAAACCATTGAGGATGCTCATAACCAGCTGCTAGCTGAGATTCTGAGATAGAATCAGACTTACCATCAGCATTGTCATCAATGGGTGCGCCTAAATACCACTGAGACAAATCAAAATTACCCGAAGGTGGCAAATTCGGATCTAACGTCGATGCTTTTAAAGTAGCCCTAGATAACTCAATCCAATTAAGTTCAAATTCACCAGCTGTAAATAAAACCTTGAGCGTATGCTCACCGGATGACAATACACCTAATTGAATATTTTTAGTTTCCCATTGTGTTGTTGCTGGTACTGCTAAGCGACCTTTTTCTAGGTCATCAACATAAATAATAATTGAACCACCGCCATTAGCAGAAGAAACACGCAGCTTCGCATTATACTCACCACCACTGCCCACATTAATAGGATACGCTAACCACTCTCCATCGGTAATAAAATCTATGTTATAGTTTCCTGTGATATCAGACGTCTGCTCTATATCAACATCATCATCGCGGTATTCCCCACCTTGATTCCCAGCAGTTGAGTCATAAAAAGCGCTATAATCTTCAGCCTCAATTAACCCTGGTATAGCAAAAGTGTCTTGCTCATTGGTTGCGCTAAATGTAACTTTCGCTATGCTTGTTTGATTGTGATTCGAATTAACCAAGCTGGCTAATCTAAAATAACGAGCAGTTACATTTTCATCTAAGTTGAATGTTTCAAATTCAAGATTACTCGTTGAATTAACTGTATCCAGATGGGTAGACCAATTTTTGTTGTCATTAGATGACTCGAATCTAAAATAAATTGCATCCTCGTCACCGTCATAAAATGAAATATGCACAGCACTTAGTGTAATAGGCGATGAAAAATCAAAGTTAATCCATTGATAAGGTTCATCCTCTGCTGAGTCAGTTGTTACAGGTTCGTTATCTTGTGCCGTCTGCGTTTCATCATCTACTGAAGTAGCCTCATTAGTTGGTGATGATGAGCCACAGCCTGCTAGCCCTAACAGCAAAAAACTACAAACTAAGATAAAACAAAACAATGATTTAAACTTCATTAGCGCCTCGTAAATTTAAATTGTGTGTATTACCAATAAACGCCAAATTGCAAAAATTGGTAAAGTGTAAAACTCAAAAACTCTAGCACAACATTACAATTTGGCTAACAAATATTTAAATAAAAAATAACTAACAGCTATTATTTAACGTAACAACTTATCTATACAAACCAGTTTAAAAGGCTTTTATTTGATTTCCTCTCTAATAAAATCGAGCAGAAAAGAGCTTACCAAGTGCGGTTACCAATTATTCCTCAGTTTCAAATTAAAGATTAGAGCAAAACAAAAAAACCAGACTATACTCAGTTAGGCATTCAAAATAATAAGCAAGGATTGAACATGACAAAAGCGCTTCCTTATCTACTAACCACTGCATCTATCCTTGTTAGTACGAATGCTTATAGTAAATCATGGGATTTTAAAATTGAGCCTTACGTAATGTTTACCAGTATCGATGGCGACTCTCGTTTTGGGACTGTGGATACCCCTCTTGCGGTGGATTTCGATACCATATTAAATAACTTAGACAGTGGCTTTATGCTCAGAGGAGAGGCTTTTAATCAAAACAACTGGGGCGTTATATTCGATTGGGCTTATATGGATTTAAGTAAATCTAAGTCACAGCCTGTGCTGGGGGTATTAGACGCAAGAGTAAGGCAAGGTGTTTTGGAAGTCGCTGTAGCTTATAAACAATCGAGTCCAAGTATAGGCAATTAGGTCAATTATATCGGTTTACGGCGATGGGACAACACCTATCAATTTACACTTGAGCCAAATAGACTCCCCTCTAGCTCTATAATTGATAGAGGTGAAGGTTGGATTGATATTATATTAGGTTACAAGGTCGATAAACAATTAGCCGAAAACTGGTTGTTTACCTCTTCGGGCGATATTGGTGGTTTTGGCCTAGCCGCCAAGCTAACTGGGAGCTTAAAGCTGGGTGTGAGCTATAAATTCAGTGAACATTGGGATGTATCAGCACTTTATAAAGGCACATATGTTGATTACAGCACTGGTGATAAAGCAGACAAGAGTCATTTTGAATACAAAACAATCACTCATGGGCCAATAATCAGTGCGTCTTATCAATTTTAAAGGCTTACTTCTTGACCCATTTCATTTTATTATTTGTGTCACGACTTTCTATTATCGTTTCATCAGAACTATTTACACCGCCGAGCTTTGCAAGCCTGTCATATAATACGACATTGCAGGTGGCTGCTAAATTCATACAACCAATTGTTGGAATGTAGACAACTTCATCACACCAATTTAAGACTTCTTTGCTGATGGAACCATCTTCTGGGCCAAAAATATAAAAGGCGTTTTCCGGATGAGTAAACTCAGGCAGTGGTGTCGCACCTTCAATGAGCTCAATAACAACGGCTTTAGCACCTTCTGGTTTTGCTTGTTGAAGATCATCGACGGATGTTAGTGGGATGCGTTCAATGACGTTTTTAGTGTCAGTGTGAAACTTTTTTGCATTAAGATAACGCGTACCTGTGAAAAACACATGTTTAGCATTATAACAACCAGCCGCACGCAGTACCCCACCTACATTGGTAGGGCTTTTAGGGTTTATTAAACCAATGGTAGCAACTAAATCAGTCATTAATCCGTATCCTGAGTTGGCCAGTAGGCAACATATAAATCAAAATCGTCTAAATCAACATCGCAATCTTTAACTGTTTTGTCTCGCACTGAAATATCAAGCTCGTGCATTAACTCTTTGCTGCCGCCATTATTTAATGGGTGCCATGAGGCAAGCCCCCTACCTTCGTGTAAACGACGATAGCTACAGCTTTGTGGCATAAAGAAAATACTTTCGAGGTTTTCTTTGGTTAATTTTACACAAGAAGGAACCAATACTTGTCTATTTTCATACTCACTGCAACCACACGTTTGGTTATCTAGGTATTGGCAAACAATATTGGTGAAAATAAGTTCTTCGCCTTCACGAAGCTGATCTGTTGCAGTAAATTCATCTTCATCTTCACTGTCAATAAATGTGTTTAAGCAGCATTTACCACAGCCGTCACAAATGGCTTCCCATTCAGGTTGTGACATTTGTTCAAGTGACTTTTTAAGCCAAAATTGATTTTCTAACATGTTAAAACTCAGCGCCCCTAAGAGCGCGCATTCTACCGCAAACAACCATAGTGCGCAAAGCAACACACTTTACGCACTTAGGTGTTAATAGAAGAACTAGTTAGCCTATTTTTGTATCTCTACCCAACGTTTAATTTTTGCTTCTAGAATTGGCATAGGCAATGCGCCATCTATTAATATTTGTGTATGAAACTCTTTAATATTAAATTTATTACCTAATGCTTTTTTACAGTAATCACGTAATTCTTGGATTTTAAACTGCCCTAACTTATAAGAAAGCGCCTGTCCTGGCCAAGCAATGTAACGCTCTACTTCTGCAGTAACATCACTTAGCGCCATTGAAGAATTAGCTAGCATATAGTCAATGCCTTGCTGACGAGTCCACCCTTTGGCATGAAAACCGGTATCAAGTACTAAACGCATAGCACGAAGCTGCTCATCGGCTAAACGACCGTACCACATATATGGGTCGGTAAATAAGCCGAGTTCTTTTCCTAAGCTTTCTGCATATAGTGCCCAACCTTCGGCGAATACGGTGTAGCCACCAAACTTACGAAAATCAGGTAATGACTGCACTTCTTGCTGTAATGCAATTTGAAAATGGTGTCCCGGTGCCGCTTCATGGATAGACAAAGTCTCAAGTAAAAACTTAGGCTGGGCTTTTAGGTTAAATGTATTAATGTAAAAAATGCCTGGTCGTGAACCATCCGGTGCAGGTGATTGATACGACGCCCCTGCCGCAGATTCAGCTCGAAAATCCTCTACCGCCTTAACGACATAATCAGCTTTAGGAGCAATATTAAATAATTTAGGTACTTGCGCATCAATTTTTAATTTAACGGCTTCATAAGCTGCAATTAATTGCTCAGGAGTATCAAAATAAAATTTATCAGAATCTCGTAAGTGAGTAAAAAACTCGGCTAGACTCCCTTTAAAGCCAACCGTTTCTTTTACTGCTTTCATTTCATTAAGAATACGTGAGACTTCTTTTAAACCAATTTCATGGATTTCATCAGCTGATAAACTTAAGGTTGTATTTTTCTTAATTTGATATTCATACCAGGCTTTACCATTTGGTAAATCACTGTAACCGACCGTCTCACGGCTATTTGGAATATACGTATCAGCTAAAAAGTTACTCATTTTTGTATAAGCCGGCACTAATTCATTCATTATCAGTGCACTGTATTGAGCCGTGAGTTGTTGCTTTTGAGCTGTAGTAAAATGTTCTGGTAGTTGTTTAATCGGACTGTAAAATAATGACTGCTCTGCGCCAGAAACTATATGGGCTTGAAATTGTGGCAATAATTTTTCAGCTAATGGTTTTGGTAATACAACTCCCGCACTGATCCCCTGCTCCATCGCAGATTGTACACTGTTTAACCATGTTACAAACCCTTGCGCACGCACAATAAAATTTTCATAATCTTGATAAGTAACAAATGGCTGCGCACTTTGCCCAGAGCCAAATCCTGCGAAGGTATTATGCGCACCAGACATTTGATTTATTGGTAATAAATAACTTGGAAAATTAAAGCCCTCAATCGTTAACGCTAAATCCCGTGCTAATATTTCGTAGCTCAATAGAGCTTGACCGGTTAACTGGCTATCATCAATTGTAGCTAAACGCTGCTGGAAATCTTTATAAAATGCCAGTTTTTTACCACGGCTTTGCTCAGTACTTGGTGCTGTAAATTGATTATTATATTGACTATAACCGATGTAAGTAGCACTTAGTGGGCTAAATTGTAATGAGTCTACAAAATACTCTGCTACGAGTGTATTTAATTGTTGTTCGGCAACGTTGGCTGTACCTGTTGTTGATGCAGGCTGCTTGTTTTGTAAATTATTATTCTCAATATTGGCGCACGCCGTTAAAGCACTAAGCACACTAGCTACAAGCAATGTTAACTTAAAATTTTTCATAATTATCCCTGAGTGTAAGTATTAACGACAATTATGCGTCGTATGTTTAACTAAATAAAGAAAATAAGATACTTAACGCGTTTTGTTTACAGCTTAAAAACTGCTTGCTACATTGCTATATAAAATAATCTAAAATTAGAAAATAAATGAATAAATTATCTCTTGCCATTTCACTGAGTTTGTTATGTGTTAGTGCATTTAATACTCAAGCAACCACTTATATTAGTGCTAAAGCAATGCTTGATGTTAATAATGGTAAATTAATCAATGCCCCATTGATCCAAATTGATAATGGGATCATTACAAAAATCACGACCGAACAAGCTCCTAAGCTACAACAAGGTGATGAGCATATTGAGCTGCCTGAATTAACAATTCTGCCAGGGTTGATGGATATGCACGTGCATTTAACCAGCGATCCTACAGTGCCTCGTAGTCAGCGAATTGGCCAATCTATTCCGCGTAAAGCAATTAAAGCCGCCTACTTCGCTGAAAAAACATTAAAAGCGGGTTTCACCACTTTACGAAATGTAGGCGCTGAAGGTTACAGTGTCATTGCAGTAAGAGATGGTATAAATGCAGGGGATATACCCGGCCCCCGTATTTGGGCGGCAGGCCCCTCACTGGGTGTAACAGGTGGACACTGTGATAACAACCGCCTACCGCCTGAAATGAAATATACCGCTGAAGGAGTGGCTGATGGCCCATGGGCCGCGCGTGCAAAAGTACGTGAAAATATAAAATATGGGGCAAATGTCATTAAGTTTTGCGCAACAGGAGGCGTATTCTCAAAAGGCACTAAAGTGGGCATTCAGCAATATAGCCAAGATGAAATGAATGCGATTGTTGATGAAGCGCATATGCGTGGATTAACTGTTGCAGCTCACGCACATGGGACTAGTGGTATTAAAGCTGCCATAGTCGCAGGTGTAGACAGTGTGGAACATGTGAGTTACGTAGATGATGAAGCAATTAGTTTAGCTAAAAAGCATGGCACTTGGTTTTCAATGGATATTTATAACACTGAATATACCCTAACCTATGGAGAGCAAAACGGCGTCGCAGAAGAAAACCTAGCAAAAGAGCGTCTTGTTTCAAAAAGACAGCGCGATAGTTTCTCTCGTGCTGTAAAAGCTGGTGTCAAAATGGTGTTTGGTACTGATGCTGCTATTTATCCACATGGTGATAACGCTAAACAGTTTTCACGTATGGTTGAATTTGGTATGACACCACTGCAAGCCATACAAGCCGCCACAATCAATAGTGCAAAATTATTAAAGGTTGATACCCAACTTGGTCAGCTAAAGCCTGGGTTTGCAGCAGATATTATAGCAGTAAAAGGCAACCCTCTTAGTAATATTAGTAAGCTTGAAAATGTTGAATTTGTAATGAAAGCAGGTAAAGCATACTAGCAAATAAATAATGCGGGGCTAAATGTTAGCCCTGTGATCAATTTTTACCCTCCACTGATTGTTCTTCCAAGCCTATGTTAACCTTATAAATAAACAAAGTTACAATTTTGTATACACGCTAAATAATTACCGATTTTTATATATTAATACTTGTAATACAAATGCAACACATTATCATTGCGTAAAATTTCAATGGTAGCTATTTATGACAACACATAAACTTTCTTTAATTACCCTCGCATGTTTGACATCTTTTAACGCAATATCTGCTGAACAGACAGATCTTGAACATATAACAGTTTACCAAAAGCAAAACCAAGTCGTACTTAACTCTGGACTGGCGACTAAGTCTGATATGTCCCTAATGGAAACCCCTGCCCCTATCGTAGTTGTAGATCAAGAATTAATAAATTCACAGGGTGTCGATAACTTGCAAGATTTAGCACGTAATATCAGCGGTGTAACTCAAGCAGGTAATAACTATGGTATTGGTGATAACCTAATTATTCGTGGCTTAGGAGCTAACTACACCTATGATGGTATGTACGGTGGTGCAGGTTTAGGTAACACCTTTAACCCAACTCGATCGCTGACTAATGTTGAAGCAGTAGAAGTTCTTAAAGGTCCAGCAACCGGTTTATACGGCATGGGAAGTGCGGGTGGTGTGATAAACCTAATTGAAAAGAAACCAGAGTTTGAAGCAAACCATTCAGTACAAGCTGAAGTAGGCCAATGGAACACATATTCCCTATCGTTTGATAGTACTGATGCTATCACAGATAACCTTGCATACAGAGTGAATGCCAAAACCGCGCGCAGTGACGGTTACCGTGACTTAAAAGATGATAGAGATGAAATTTACACTGCATTAAAATATGTGTTCGATGACAAGCAAGATATTATGATATCAGCAGCTTATATAAAAGATGCTATTGCCGTTGACTCTATTGGCCATCCTATTCGTATTTATAGTGCTGAGGCAGTTAATGGTAAAACGGCAGCAGAAGTGACAGCAGCCGATTTAGTAAACGATCCCACAGGTCAAGGTCTACAATTAACCGATGCTCAACGACAAGAACTAGCTAGCTCTTTGTCTGATTCAGATGGTTTAACTCCCTATTCGTTCGGTCATAACGGCATTATATCTCCAATGGCTAAAGACAATGAAGGTGAAGAGTTACGCTTTAAGCTAACTCATAACTATTATTTAACTGATAATTTATTTCTAAATCAACAATTACAATACCGTAATTACGAATCGAGTTTTGCTCGTCAAACAGGTGCATATAACTATGTATACTCACAACGCAGTGGTGTAACTAACCTTGAGCCCCGTGCACCACTTGTTATTGACGATGTACTTTATCCTTACGCTGCACGCAGACAAGAGTTTCGCCAAGTACAAGCCGATGAAAAGTCATGGCAATACTTTGCAGACTTACGCTATGACTTTAGCTTAGGTGATATCGATAACGAATTATTAGTTAATGCCAATTATGAAGACCGAGACGTACGCTTTACTCAATACTCTATTTGGGATAAAGATTACGTACTGACCGATGAAAACGGCGACATCACTTATCAAGGTTCGTTACCTTATATTTTAGATATTCGTGACCCAAATTGGGCCGAAGGTCAATTTAGTGATTACGACCCACTTAAAACCAGTAACTACAATAAGAAAGTACAAGCCTGGGGCGTAGGTATTCAACATGTGGCCTACATACACGATACGTTTACTACGCGCGTAGGTTTAGCCTTTAACGAAATCACTCAGAAATATGAACATTTTGGTGTTGATGAACGTTACCGTGCAAGTGCGGCAGCTGCAACACCTGAGGCCAGCACCTCGGATAATGGCTTAACCTATAACTTAGGTGCTACTTATAAACCGACTGATGATATTTCTGTATTTGTAAATCATTCAAAAGGTCGTACAGCGTACAGTGTATTAGGCTCTGTTTCAGGTAATGAAGCTGACCGTGAAGACGCTGAGTCGCTTAGTACTGATTTGGGTATCAGAATGAAAGCCTTTGACGACCAATTACTGGCCTCATTAGTGGTGTTTGATACCGCACGCACCAACTTGGAATATGACAACCCAGCATTTGATGATATGAACCCAGACTCATCAATTCCTGAGAGCTTCTTCGATGGTGAAGAGAAAACCCAAGGTGTTGAATTTGATTTAAATGCCTATTTGAATGAGCAATGGAAAGTAAATATCAATGGTGTTTATCAAGACGCTCGTGATAAGAAAAACCCGAATTCAAGTACCTTTGATGCACGTCAAAAAGGTGTGCCTTATGTGACTGCAAGTACTTGGTTAACCTACAGTGCACAATGGTTTGAACTAGCTCAGCCACTCAAAATAAGTGCCGGGGTAAAATATGTAGATGACCGTAGCACTAATTCGTCATCATTTAGCATTCCTGATGGTTACGTACCAAGCTATACGATTTACGATGCAGCCCTTAGCTACAATACCGATAAATGGGGTGTACAGTTGAACTTAAACAATCTTTTCAACAAAGTATATTACTCTAAAGCCATGTTTTTGGGTGGTATGCCAGGTGAAGAGCGCAACGCTAAGTTAACCTTGAGTTATAAACTGTAAGCTATCATAACTATATTATTAAAGCGCACATTGTGTGCGCTTTACATACTTGTTTATTAAATAGTCACGACAATCCGGCCATTAATTTCACCTTTGAGCATATCGTCAAAAATGTCATTAATATCATCAAGGCGTTTTTCTTCAATAATAGCTTTAACTTTACCCTGTGCAGCAAATTCCAAACATTCTTGTAAATCTTTACGGGTACCAACAATTGAGCCCACGACAGAAACCCCATTCAATACAGTGTCAAATATAGGCAGCGGCATTTCCTCTGGCGGCAATCCAACTAATACACATTTACCACCGCGTCGTACACTTTTATACGCTTGCTCAAAACCAGGCTTTGATACAGCGGTACACACAACTGCATGCGCCCCCCCGACTTTTTCAAAAATAGTTTCACTAGGTACACACTGTTTAAAATCAAGTGTTATGTCTGCGCCAAGCTCAGTGGCTAAATCAAGCTTCTCTTTTCCTGTATCAACTGCAATAACATTTAAGCCCATGGCCTTTGCATACTGCACTGCAAGGTGCCCCAATCCTCCAACACCAACAATAGCAACCCATTGCCCTGGTTTTGCCTCTGATACTTTTAATGCTTTATAAGTGGTCACACCCGCACAAAATAAAGGGGCGGCTTCTGAAAAGCCTAAACCATCTGGGATCTTCACCACGTAATCACCATGAGCTAAACAATACTCAGCATAACCGCCATCAATTGAGTACCCTGTATTATGCTGTGATAAACACAGTGTTTCTTTACCATCTAAACAAAATTCACAATGACCGCACGCACTGTAAAGCCAAGGAACACCCACTCTATCACCCACTTTTAAATGGTGGATATTACTGCCCAACTGTTCAATAACCCCCACTCCCTCATGCCCCGGCACTAACGGCATTTTAGGTTTAACAGGCCAATCGCCATGACAGGCATGTAAATCGGTATGGCAAACACCACATGCAGCAATTTTAACTAACACATCATTTGCACCCACTGTAGGGATTGGCAAATCAGTAATTTCTAAACGACCTTTATACTCATTATTTACAGCAGCTTTCATAATTTAGTTCCTTGTGAGAGATGTTATTATTTGGTACAGCTTACCTCACTGTATAACAATTTACCTTAATCTAAATCAAACTTTAGTCGAACAAAAAACCAACAAAAACATCACGCATTTACCAGTAAATCTTGCTATCAAGCTTCAGCGTGCTAGCATAGTTTTCATTATTTATTGAAACTTAAAAAGCTATGACATTATCTGAAAAAAACTATGCATTTGTAATGCATTGTGGCGAAATGGGCAGCCGTTGGGGATTTAACCGTACTATTGGTCAAATGTGTGGGTTACTTATTATTACCAAAGAGCCTATGACAGCAAATGAAATTGCAGATGCACTGAGTATTTCTCGTGGTAATGTCAGTATGGGTATTAAAGAGCTGCAATCTTGGCGCTTAATTAAAGTGCAGCACATACCTGGCGATCGTAAAGAATATTACGCACCAGCCGGTACAATTTGGGACATGGCCAACCGCGTATTTGAAGAGCGAAAAAAACGTGAGATAGACCCAACACTCAGCCTACTACGTGACAATATTTTAGAAGAAGCCCACAACGATGATGAACGTTTCGCACAGCAACAAATGCAAGAAATTCACGACTTGCTAGAGACAGTCACCAAATGGTCAGCCGAATTACAGCGCCTAAGCCCAGAACAACTGCAAAGCCTAATGAAACTCGGCTCAGGCATAGGTAAAGTACTCGACTTTAAAGACAAGATATTGAAGAAGTAGAGTTTGCGAGGGACGAGAGTAAAGTTAGCGAGCTTTATGGCTCTAGGTTCAAGGTTCTTATATGGACTCCCTAAGTAAATCAACAAAAACTATCTTTAAAACAAGTATAGATGCGCGCTTATATACGGGCTTTATTGAGGAGCTACCTCGCCCTAAAATGTATTCGCACCAATAGGCAA